>JASLMH010000017.1 GCA_030746635.1 Alphaproteobacteria bacterium
CTGGGTAACGAATCGCCGACCCATCAGGGCACCGCCTTCACCTGGCCGACCCGCAACGGCCATATCCAGATCACCGTCATCACCGACCGCTTGAGCGCCCGGCTGTGCGAAGTCCTGGGCCGGCCCGAATGGGCCGAGGATCCGCGGTTTGGCTCGCCCAAGGGCCGGGTCGAGCATGCCGACGAGATCCGGGCGGACATCGGCGCCGTGCTGCTGACCGAGGACACCGATACCTGGCTGCAACGATTGACCGAGGTCGGCATCCCGGCATCACCGGTGTACGGCGTGGCGGACGTGGTGCAACAGCCGCAGATGCAACATCGCGGCGTCCTGATGCAGATGCCGGCACCACCCGGCATTGCGGGCGAGATCACCGTACCGGGCGCCGGCTTCACGGCCTCCGACGGGGCGCCGGGCGCCGACCGTCCCGGCCCCAACCTGGGCCAGCACAGCGACGAGGTGCTGGCCGAGATCGGTTACAGCGGGGCGGAAATCCAGGCCCTGCGCGACGACGGCGTAATTTGAGGTGAGCGAGATGATGAAGATCGACGCGCAATTCGGCAGCCTGTACCCGCACCATGCCGGCGAACGGGCGCGGCGGCTGGAGGCCATGGGTTTCGATGCGGCCTGGAGCTTCGAGGCCGGCCACGACCCGTTCCTGCCCTTGCTGGCGGCGGCGCTGGCGACCGAGCGGCTGCACCTGGGCACCAATATCGCCGTCGCCTTCGGCCGCAGCCCCTTCGCCACGGCGCAATCGGCCTGGGATCTGCAGGCGGCCAGCGGCGGCCGTTTCCACCTTGGCCTCGGCACCCAGGTACGGGCCCACGTCGAACGCCGCTACAGCATGCCGTTCGAACACCCGGCGGCCCGGGTCACCGATTACGTGCGCTGCCTGCGGGCGATCTGGGAGAATTTCCAGACCGGAGCCAAGCCGAATTATGACGGGCCGTTCTATCAGTTCAGCCTGACCAATGACGCCTTCATCCCCGGAGCGATCGAGCATCCGGAGATCCCGGTCTACCTGGCCGGCGTCAACCCGCGGATGTGCCGGGCCGCCGGCGAAGTCGCCGACGGTTTCCACGTCCACCCGATGCATTCGCCGGCCTATCTGCGCGAGGTGGTGCGTCCGGCCATCGACGAAGGGGCCAAACACCGCGGCCTGGGCGTGGACGACATGGTGCTGCATGCCTCGGTATTCGCGGTGCTGGGCGAAACGCCGGCGGAACGCGGCCAGGAGGAGGAACGGATCCGGGCGCAGGTCGCCTTCTATGCCTCGACCCCCAGCTATCGGGCGTTGTTGCGCCATCATGGGATGGAGGAGGCCGGCCGCAAGCTCAGCCAGGCCATGCGGGCCGGCGAGATCGACCAGATGCCGGCGATGGTGCCCGATGCGCTGTTGGACGAGGTCGCCATCGCCAGCGATCACGGCGGCCTGGGCGCGCTGCTGCGGCAACGCTATGACGGCCTGGTACAGCGCATCGCCCCCTACTACCCGATCCCGGCCGAGGACACGGTGGAGAAATGGCAGCAGGTGGTGGCCGGCTTTGGCGCCGCCGCTTGAGCTGGATCGACGGTCTTAGTTCACGCCGACCGCATCGCCCAAGGTGGGGCCGATCTCGCCGTTGATCACCAGATCGGCGTAAGGGTCGAGGTCGGTCGGCTCGCGGTTCAGGATCACCATGCCGGCATCGTTCTTCTTGGCCATGATGGGAAAGCCGGCGGCCGGATAGACCACCAGGGACGAGCCGATGGCGATGAACAGATCGCAGGCCAGGGTTTCCGCCTGGGCCCGCGCCATCTCGTCCTCCGGCATCGCCTGACCGAAGGAAATCGTCGCGGTCTTGACGTATTCGCTGCCGCAGGCATCGCAGACCGGCATGGTCTCGTCCGCCAGGAAGCGGGCCTTGATGCCTTCCAGTTCGTGGCGCTGGCCGCAACCGAGGCATTTGGCGTAGGTGGAGTTGCCGTGCAACTCGATCACCTGTTCGTCCGGCACGCCCGAGGCCTGATGCAGGCCGTCGACGTTCTGGGTGATCACGCTGCTGACCTTGCCCGTCCGCACCAGCCGCTCGACCGCGCGATGGCCTCGGTTGGGCTCGGCCGTCGACATGGTCCGGTCCATGCCGAACTTGCGCCGCCAGGATTCCCGGCGCATCTCCTCCGAGGCCATGAAATCGCGGAACTCGATCGGCTTGTATTTGGTCCACAGACCGCCGGGACTGCGGAAATCTGGGATTCCGGACTCGGTGCTGATGCCGGCGCCGGTGAAAATCACCGCCCGGTTCGCCTGCTCGATCAGCCCGCGCAGGTTGGTGACATCATCCTGGTCAGCGTACACCCCGTCCTCCCGCTCACGCCGCGCTCACCGGTCGAAGGCTACCACAACGCGCCGGCGATGGCCCGCAGCCCGAAGGCCAGGATGATCAGCGCCGACAGCCGATTGATCCAGTCCAAGGCGCGGCTGGGCAGGCGATGTCGCATGACCGTTACGCCACCGGCCAGCAACAGCCACCACAGGGCCGAGCCGAGAAACACGCCGACGACCAGCGACAGCGCCGCCGCCACGTCGCCGGCCGCCCGGCCGATGCCCAGGGAGGTGAAGATGGCCAGGAACGACAGGATGGTGGTGGGATTGGCAAGGGTCAGCAAATAGGTGCCGCCGACAGCCAGCAGCAGGCCGGGGCGGCCGCCGTCACCACCCTGCCCGTCGACGCGCCGGCGCCAGCCGCGGGCCGCGAGATAGATCAGGAACCCGCCGCCCAGCAGCCGCAAGGGCATTTCGGCCGCCATCAGGGCGCCGGACACAGCGGTCAGGCCAAAGCCGGCGACGGCGCCATAGCTGCCGTCGGCCAGGGCCGCGCCCAGGCCGGTGGCGAAGCCGAGGGCGAAGCCAGAATGCAGGCTGCGGCGGATACATAGCAGGCCGATCGGTCCGACCGGCGCGGCGATTGCCAGGCCCAACGCCATACCCTGGAGAAATAGCAGCATCATGATGATTGGTATTATATCCCTACATTTTGAATAATTTCGATAATTAATATTGCCTTTTCATATATTTTCGGCGATTTTTCCGGTAATGGATGAAAAAGACCGGAATATCCTTTCCCTCCTTCAGGCCGACGGCAGTCTGTCCTACGCCGCCATCGGCCGGGCCATCGAGCTTTCCGTCTCCGCCGTCAACGAGCGCATCCGGAAACTCGAACGGGCCGGGGTCATTGCCGGCTACGCCGCCCGCATCGCACCGAAGGCGGTGGACCTCGGCCTGTGCGCCTTCGTCCTGGTGCTGCTCGACGATCCCGGCGTGGAAGCGGCCTTCCGCCAGGCCATGGCGGAAACCGACCAGGTGTTGGAATGCCACCACGTTACCGGCGACTATTCCTACCTGCTGAAGATCCGGGCCCGCGACCCCGGGGATTTGGAAACGGTCCTGCTGGAAAAGGTCAAGGCGATCCCCGGGGTGCGCCGGACCCTCAGCATGCTGGCCCTGTCGACACCGAAGGAGACGGCCGCCCTCCCCTTGGCCATAGCCGAACCGACGGCGATCTAGCTGATCGGAAATACGGCGCTCAGGCCCCGAAAAAAAGAAATGACCGCATCGCCAAGCGATACGGTCATTCCTCTATAGGTGAGGGCTGTGGATGGGGGGCCACAGCCCTCGGCGCTTGCAGGGGATTGCAGCGCCAGGGGACACTGCGGCGGGCTTCCTTTCGGTTGCTCCACCCCGCCTCCGTCAGGTGTTGCCGGCTCAGCCGATCAGCCACCGGGAAGGCGGATTTGTCCAAAGATTAGAATATCGATCCCTGGCAAGGCATTGATTTGGATCAAACAAGTCGCTGATTTATGGTCGAGCCGGCCGGCCTGATGGCGAAGGACGTCAGCGTTTTCGTTCGGCCCGCAGGCGGTCGTCCTCGGCCTTGACTTCGCGATAGACCCCGCCGATCAATTTCGCCAACTGGCTGCGTCCCTGCTCCAAGGCCTGCTCGACCGCCCAGGCCAGCTTGTCAGGCAGCCGACGGGTATGACGGTCGGTGCCGCTGGCGCGGATGCACTGCCGGACCTTCAGCCAATACAGCACCTCGTCAAGGGAGCCGGTGTCCAGCACCTCGATCATCTTTTCCGTGGTGGCGTTTTCCACCTCGGCGCCGTGTTTGGCAAGCATTTCGTGCGCCAGGCTCTGGATCTCCTGGCTGAAAGTGGGTGATGGTGGCGAATCCATCGCGGCGAAGCCTCCGATACGCATATAGCCAAGACAGCGTAGCCGGTTTCGCCCAGGCCGAGTAGCCGGAGGATCGTAAGCGGTCCATCGGCCGCCGATCGGCGCGTTGCAGCGGACCGACGGCCGAGCCCGGTTTCATTCTTCCTTAAGACCTACACGGGTAGCCTCGCAGGGCAGTTTCGCCAGCCAACGGATGACGCGCCGGCATCCGATATCGCCCGGCGGGTATGGCTGGGCAGCGAGGTAGAGTTCGCGATGCGTGGGATGCTAGCCAAGGCCATGGAACAGCAGGTAAACGACGACGAAGTTCGTCAACTTTTCGCGCTTGCCCATGAGAAATCGAAGGCGGGCCGCGAATCGCTTTACGCCGCGGTAACCGACCTGTTCGAACGCCGCAGCGACGAGTTGCAGGCGAACGAACGCGACATGATGATCGGCATCCTGCAACATCTCAGCGCCGAGGTGGAGATGTCGGTCCGGGTCAATCTGGCCAATCGCCTGGCCGCCCGCGGCGACGCGCCGCACGATCTGATTCGCATGCTGGCCAGCGACGACGTACAGGTGGCCTACAAGATCTTGGCCGGCAGCCCGGTGCTTCGCGACGCCGACCTGATCGAGGTGGTCCGTCACCGGACCATGCAGCACCAGTTGGCGGTGGCCATCCGCAAGGACGTCAGCGAGGAGGTCTCCGCCGCCCTGGTCGAGTTCGGCTCGGAAGACGTCATCGTCACCCTGCTGAACAACCAGGACGCCCGCATCTCGAACAACGTCCTGGAGTATCTGGCCGAGGAATCGAAACGCATCGATGCCTACCAGAAGCCGCTGGTGCGCCGGCCGGATCTGCCGGACCTCCTGGCGGAACGGATGTACTACTGGGTGTCGGCCGCGGTGCGGAACTATATCGTCGACAACTTCGACATCGACGTCGACGACCTGGACGATCAGATGTCGGCGGCGGTCAGCGACGCCATCGGCGAGAGCGAGGACACCGACGGCGCCGCCGCCGAGCGCCTGGTCGACCAACTGTTCAACGCCGGCGACTTGTCGGCCGAATTCGCCATGAAGTCGCTGCGGCAGGGCCAGATCTCGATTTTCGAATTCGCCTTCGCCAAGCTGATCGGCATTCGTCCGGTGCTGGCGCGCCGCATCATCTACGAGCCGGGCGGAGAAGCCCTGGGCATCGCCTGCCGCGCCATCAACCTGGATCGCTCGGCCTTTCTGCAGATCTATCATCTGACCCGAAAAGCGCGCGATTCCGAGGCCCGGCTGTCGAAGGACGAGGTGGTGACCCTGACCAAGTTCTTCGAGTCGGTGACCCAGGATTCCGCGTTCCTGGTCCTGCGCAAATGGCAGCGCGACCGGCGTTACCTGAACGCCGTCCACGAACTCAGCAGCTAGCGCATATTCCGCTTTCGTTGAGGCGACACCGGTCCACCGTGTGGTTTGCCGGTGCGACACGCTGCCGCGTCGGCGGAAAAATTGACCGCCGCCAAGGCTGAAATCGCCTATTCTTCGGACTATATTGTACCCGGCTGACCGGGGCGGCGTTCGCTGCCCGGGTAAATTGGCGGATTCGCGGCCCGTGCGTGGCGCGACGGCAAGCTTAGGGATGGGACTTGGATGATTGATCCATTTGGCCGCGCGGTGAGTTACCTGCGAGTGTCGGTCACCGACCGCTGCGATTTCCGCTGTGTCTACTGCATGTCCGAAGACATGGCTTTCCTGCCGAAGGCCGAGGTGTTGAGCCTGGAAGAACTGGATCGGTTGTGCGGCGCCTTCGTTCGCAAGGGCGTCCGCAAGCTGCGCATCACCGGCGGCGAACCCCTGGTCCGGCGCAACGTGATGTGGCTGTTGGGCCGGCTGGGCCGGCACCTGGACAGCGGCGCCCTGGACGAACTGACGGTGACCACCAATGGCAGCCAGCTTTCCCGCCATGCCGACGAGCTGTTCAGATGCGGCGTGCGGCGGATCAACCTTTCCCTGGACACCCTGGATCGGGACAAATTCCTGGCGATCACCCGCTGGGGCAAGTTCGACCGCGTGATGGCCGGCATCGAGGCGGCGTTACGGGCCGGCCTGCAAGTGAAGCTGAACACCGTCGCGCTGCGGAATTTCAACGAAGACGAAATCGACCGGATCATCGCCTGGTGCGGTGACCGCGGCATGGACCTGACCTTGATCGAAGCCATGCCGTTGGGTGACATCGACGGCCATCGGGCGGATCAGCACCTACCCCTGTCGACGCTGCAAGAGGACTTGGCGGAACGCTGGACCCTGCTGCCCAGCGAACACCGCACCGGTGGACCTGCCCGCTATCTCGAAATCAAGGAAACCGGCCAGCGGCTGGGCCTTATTACCCCGCTGAGCCACAATTTCTGCGAGTCCTGCAACCGGGTGCGGTTGACCTGCACCGGCACCTTGTACATGTGCCTGGGCCAGGACGACGCCGCCGATTTGCGCGCACCATTGCGCGAGTCCGCCGACGACGGCCTGCTGGACGCGGCGATCGACGCAGCCATCGCCCGCAAGCCGAAGGGGCATGATTTCATTATTGATCGGGCCGATCCGTCCCTCTCCCGCCATATGAGCGTCACCGGCGGCTAGCGCATTTGCTAGTATTGATAGAATATGACGGCGTTCTTTTTTCGCCGGGATTGTTGTATCCTAGACATAGGTCAAAATGACAGAAGCGGACGGCGGCCAGCGCCGGCCGCCTTCCGGAACCGCAACCGATGTGGATTGAGGTCCCGCCCGACCCGAACAGACGATGCTCAAGGGACAAACGGTAATCGAGCACGCCTCCGCGCTGTTCGTCCACAACATGTGGCGCGGCACCGCCGTGTCGGCGGTGTTCCACGCCTCGCTGATCGTGCTTGCCGCCCTGGCCAGCACTTCGCTGTGGCCGACGTTGCAGAGAAACGAGATCGTCGTGCCGATCGATCTGCTGCTGGCCATGACCGAGGACAGCGACGAACTGGCCGGCGACGGCACCGATGCTCCCGACCGCGGCCAAGGACGTGCCGGCGCAGAGCGACCCACGGATGCCTCTGCGCCCGATCGTACATCGGCACCCGACACCGCACCGACATCCGATACCGCATCGACATCCGACAGCGCATCGACATCCGATACCGCGTCGACATCCGATGCCGCATCGGCATCCGACACCGGGTCGACATCCGATACGACCCGGACGCCCAGTGAAAAGCCACAAGCGGCCGATCAAGCGGCCGATCAACCAGCCGTCCCACCGGCGACGTCAGGGCAACCGGATCAACCTCAGGGCGCCGCCGGCGCGCGGGCCGGCGACAAGGGTAGCAACGTCGCCAGCATGTCATTGCCAACCATCGACTTCCCAAATCCGGATCTGCCGGTGCGGGATGTGGATGTTAGTTCGGCCCGGGCATCAGGCCCGCGGCCCCCGCGGGCCATCGGCGATACCGGCTTCTCGGCCGAGGTGGTGTTCGAGAGCAGGCCGCCGGCCGGGCGAATGCGACCGGCGACCGCCGCGGCCGATGGCAAGGACCAAACCGAGCCCGAGCCCACCAAAACGACCCGACGGCCGGGGAACGATGCTGGTGACGGCCCGACCGAAACGGCGGAAGGAGAACCGCAATCGCCGGCGCAAGGGACGGGCCGCGGCACCCCGGCGGCGAAAGTGGTCATGGACGGCCTATCGCTGCGCGTGACGATTGCCAAAGAGTCGGCCGAACCCAATCCGGAAGGCGCCGAAACCTCTGCCCAGCGCAAGGCGGGACCGGGCCGAGGCCGCCCGACCGTCGAGAAACGGCCCGAGCGGAGCCGCCCGGCGACGCCACTGCGGAAACTCCCGACCCGGGAACCGCTCGATGAGACGCAAACCAGCAAGACGCAAGCCATTCACAAATCGATCCCCTACCTGAGTTTGCCGGTATCGCCGGCGGCGGCGGCGGCGATGCGCGCCGTCCGGGATCACGACAGACGCATCACGCGGGAAGACGCCGGCCAGCAGGTGGCGCGGGACCATCGCTTCGTGCGGGCGGCGGAAATGGCCTTCGCGCGCTATGAGCGGGCGGTGGACAAAGGCTTCACGATGGCCCGCTACAATCTGGCGCGGGCCCTGGCGGAAGGTCGAGGAACGGAACGGGACCCGGCGCGCGCGGCGAGGAACTTCGGCATGGTCGCCGTCACCGGCAACGTGCCGGCGATGTTGCGTCTGGCCGATCTTCACTTGGCCGGGGTGGGCGTCAAAAAGGACCGGATCGAAGCCCTGGCCCTGTACATCGTCGCCGCCTCGATCGGCAGCAAGGGGGCGGAGCGGGCAAAAACCATGCTGAGCGCCCATCTCGGGCTTGACCGGGTGGAGCAAGCCCGCGAACGGGCCAAGAAACTGCGCGAGCAGATGCCGCCCCTGGACCTGATCCAGCAGCAGGAGAAGGAACAGGAACTGCTGGAGGCGGCCGCGGAGGGCGACGAAGAGCGGATCGAGGATTTGCTGCGCCAGGGTGTCGACGCCAACGCCGTCGACGCCATCGGCCGCACCGCGATCATCAATGCCGCCTGGCGCGGCCACGAGCACATCGTCCGGATGCTGGTCGAGGCCGGCGTGGAGATCGACGCGGCCGACGACCAGGACCGCACGCCGCTAGCCTGGGCGTCGATCAATGGCTATGGCGAGATCAGTCGTGATCTGCTGGCGGAGGCGGCTTTGGTCGACGTCCGCGACCGCGACGGTCTGACCCCCTTGATACGGGCCGCCTGGAACGGTCATGTGGAAATCGTCGACGCGCTGGTCAAGAACGAGGCGGATGTCCATGCGGCGGACGATCGCGGCATGACCGCCCTGGACCGGGCCAGGGCCCAGAATGAGCGCGCCATCATCAACGTTCTGCGGACCGCCGGCGCCCGATATTGAGGACCGCGGCGGCGGTGCTATTCCAGGTCGATGCGATGGGCGTAGCTTTTGCCGTCGCTGACGGTGATGCGGCTGAAACCCAGCATTCGGGCCAGATCGAAGAAGGTGAAATAGTCTTCCACCGCCAGATTGCGGAACAATTCGGTACCACGGGCGGCGGCCGTCATCTGCGCCAGCACGGCACGGGCGCGATACAGGGTGGCGAAGCTCTCGGCATCCAGGCCGACGATGATCAGCTTTTCGGCCTCCTCGCCCTTGGCGAACATGGCGAACCGCGGCGGATAGTTCCTTTCGCGCTGGCCGATGGTCTGTGCCACGACGAAACCGATGCGCAAATCGCGACCGGCGTTGGGCAGGACCTGCGACCGCGCCCGATAGGTCTCGCTGCTGGTCGGCTCGGGGTAGTAGTAGCCGGCGTGGCGATCGGCGGCGGCGGCCGAGCCGATACCGGCGCACAATCCACCGATCAGCAAAAGCGCAGCCGTGATGGGAAGGGCGAAGCGACGATGGTTCATGGCAAGATCCCGTGGCTGGATACCGGGCCGCATTATGGAGCCGCCGGATTGGGATTCGCAACGATGCCTAACGGTACCGCGGCCACTGCGATATAGTGCGCCGACTTTGCTACCTCGTACCAGTTCGCGACGGAAAATCAGCATGGCCCGTGACAAGGTGACCTTCGTCGCCAGCGAAACGCCCGAGGCCGAGGAGGCCCTGGCCCAACTGCGCGACACCTATGGCGACGCCGGCATCGAGCAGGCCGACGTCATCGTCGCCCTTGGGGGCGATGGCTTCATGTTGAGCGTGCTGCACAGCACCCGCAGCCGCGATCTGCCGATCTATGGCATGAACCAGGGCACCGTCGGCTTCCTGATGAACGAATTCGCGGTGGACGGCCTGGACCAACGCTTGCGGGCGGCGGAAACCGCGCTGGTGCATCCCCTGCGGATGCGGGCGGTCGATGTCGACGGCGAAGAGCATGTCTATCTCGCCATCAACGAGGTTTCGGTGTTCCGCGAGACCCGGCAGGCGGCCAAGATCCAGGTTTCAATCGATGGCCAGGTGCGGCTGGAAGAACTGGTCTGCGACGGCGCCCTGGTGGCGACGCCGGCCGGCAGTACCGCCTATAACCTGTCGGCGCATGGCCCGATCTTGCCCCTGGACGCCGACATCCTGGCGCTGACGCCGATCAGTGCGTTTCGCCCCAGACGCTGGCGCGGCGCCTTGCTGCCGCGCAACGCGCGTGTCCGTTTCGACGTCCTCAATCCGGCCAAGCGGCCGGTCAGCGCCGTCGCCGACAACCAGGAAGTACGCAACGTCAAACAGATCGACGTCGCCGAGGACCGCGGCATCCGATTGCACCTGCTGTTTGATCCGGAACACAATCTGGAAGAACGCATCCTGAACGAACAGTTCATCCCCTGATCGCGGGCGAACTTCGGCAGCCAACGAGGAAATGCGAATGGCGCGACTGGCGATCGGCGGCCTGGCCCATGAAACCGTCACCTTCCTGCCCGAAGAAACGACGCTGGAGGATTTCGCGCCCAACATCGCGCGCGGCGGCGAAATCATCGAAGCCTTCTCCGGCAGCAACACGGTCTATGGCGGCTTCATCGATGTCTGTCGCGCCCGGGGGGTGGAGATCGAGGGCCTGATCACGGCGGAATGCGCGCCCTCGGGTCTGATATCCGAACCCGCCTTCGATATCCTGGCCGAGGAATTGCTGTCGCGCGCGGTGAGTTGGCGGGAGGAAACCGATGGCCTGCTGCTGCATCTGCACGGCGCCATGGCGGTGCGCGGCGACCAGGACCCCGAACAAACCCTGTTGCGACGGCTGCGGCGGGCCCTGGGCGACGACTATCCGATCGCCGTGGCGATGGATCTGCACGGCAACGTGGCGGCCGAGAAGTGCGCCCTGGCCGGCATCGTCTGCGGCTATCGCAGCAGCCCGCACACCGACATGGCGGAAACCGGCGAGCGGGCGGCGAGCCTGCTGCTTCGGCAATTGCAGGGCGAGATCAATCCCATCAAGGCGATCGCCCGGCCGGGTCTGGTGTTGCCGTCGATTTTCACCGCCACCGACCTGGCGCCGCTGTCCGAGATCATGGCCGAGGTCCGGGCGGCGCCGGCCAGCCCGGGCCTGCTGGACGCCACCCTGTTCACCGGCTTCGCCTATGCCGACGTGGCGGCGATCGGCGCGACGATCCTGGTGATCGCCGACGGCGACGAGGCGTTGGCCATCACCGCCGCCGAACGGCTTTGCGAACGCATGGTCGAGATGCGGCAACAGCTCTATCGCCCGGTCGAACTGTTCACGGCAAAGAGCGCCCTGGACCGGGCGGCGGCCCTGGTCGGGGACAATCGGCGCCCGGTGGTGATCCTGGAACACGCCGATCGCGCCAACGATTCGACCCATGTCCTCCACGAGGCGCTGGCCTCGGGTATCGGCCGCATCGCCGTGCCCTACCTTTGCGACCCGATCGCCGCCAAGGCCGCCGCCAGCGCCGGCGTCGGCAACCAGTTGATGACCACCCTGGGCGGAAAATCTTCCGAGCTGGCCGGCGGCCCAGTGCTGGTCAGCGGCATCGTCCGCCAGGCCGGCCCGGTCCGCTATCGCATCACCGGCGACTTCCGCAAGGGCGCGGAACTCGACCTGGGTCTTTGCGCCGTCATCGACACCGGCGCGGTGACGATCATCGTCACCACGCAAAACGTCACCGCCGTGGATACCGATCCGTTCAGCCAGTTCGGCCTGGACATCGACGAATACGACATCATCGTGTTGCGTTCGAAGACCCATTTCCGCGCCGCCTACGAACCGATCGCGGCCGATATCCTGATCGCCGACACGCCCGATTGGGGACCGGCCGACCTGACCACCCTGCCCTATCGCAACGCCCCGCCGGGCATCTTTCCGATAACCGTTTGAGCGATCTCATGAGCCAATCAGGCGCGGTCCCCAACTGGACCAACGTCAGCGAGGCACGACCGACCTTCGTCAGCCACCTGGAATGTGGCCTGACCGGCGAACGGCTGCCCGCCGATGTGCCGCACAACCTCTCGCCCGCCGGCAAGCCGCTTTTGGTGCGCTACGATCTGGCCGCCCTGGCCGACGGCATCAGCAAGGCGCAATTGGCGGCCCGGCCGCCCGATCTGTGGCGCTATCGCGAATTCCTGCCGGTCCGCCGATCGCGCAACATCGTCTCCCTCGGCGAATGCCTGACACCGCTGATCCCGGTCCCTGAGGCCGGCGCCGATTTGTGGATCAAGGACGAAGGCCGGCTGCCGACCGGTTCCTTCAAGGCCCGGGGCCTGTGCATGGCCGTATCCATGGCCAAGGAATTCGGCATCGCGCGCATGGCGATGCCGACCAACGGCAACGCCGGCGCCGCCCTGGCCGCCTATTGCCGGGCCGCCGGCATCGAGGCCTTCGTATTCTGCCCCGACGATACACCGCAAACCAATATCCGCGAGATCGCCCTGCAGGGCGCCAAGGTCTTCTGCGTCAATGGCCTGATCAACGATTGCGGCAAGATCGTCGGCGACGGCATCGACAGCATGGGCTGGTTCGACACCTCCACCTTGAAGGAGCCGTATCGCATCGAGGGCAAGAAGACCATGGGCCTGGAACTGGCCGAGCAGTTCGGCTGGGAATTGCCCGAGGCGATCTTCTATCCGACCGGCGGCGGCACCGGCCTGATCGGCATGTGGAAGGCCTTCGACGAACTGGAGCGGATTGGCTGGATCGGTTCGCGACGACCGCGGATGATCGCCGTCCAGGCCGACGGTTGCGCCCCCATCGTCAAGGCCTACGAGGATGGCGTGGAATTCGCCGAGCTTTGGCCGGACGCCCATACCGTGGCCGCCGGCATCCGGGTGCCGGCGGCGGTCGGCGATTTCCTGATCCTGCGGGCGATCCGCGACTCCGGCGGCTTCGCCATCGCCGTCTCCGACGAGGCGATCCTGGCCGCCCGCGACGAGATGGCCGCCGAAACCGGCTTCCTGCTCTGTCCCGAAGGTGCGGCGACCTATGCCGCCTGGCGGCAATCGGTCCGGGACGGCCGCATTGCCGCGAACGATCGCGCGGTGTTGTTCAATTGCGCTACCGGTTTGAAATACCCGATGCCGCCGGCCGGCACGCCCCTCGACCGGCATCTGCCGATCGACTATGGATCATTGGCATGACACGACCGCCGCTGGAACTGCTGCCGATCGACATCGAAGCCTATCGCCGGGGCAATACCGGCATCGATTTCATTCACCGTTTCGACAGCGGCGCGCCGGGACCGCACCTGCTGATCAACGCCCTGACCCACGGCAACGAGGTCTGCGGCGCCCATGCCCTGCGGCTGCTGTTCGAACGGGACATCCGACCGGCGCGCGGCATCCTTACCCTCGGCTTCGCCAACGTCGAGGCCTACCGCCGTTTCGATGCCGCCAATCCAACCGCCTCGCGGTTCGTCGACGAGGACTTCAACCGCGTCTGGAACGAGGGGATCCTGAACGGCGATCGCGGTTCCGTGGAATTGGCCCGGGCGCGGGAATTGCGGCCGTCGGTGGAAGCGGCCGATTTCCTGCTCGATCTGCATTCCATGCAGCGCCCCTGCCCGCCCTTGATGCTGTGCGGCACCCAGGACAAGGGGCGCGAACTGGCCTTCCGGCTGGGCGTTCCGGAACACGTGGTGGCCGATCCCGGCCATGCCGCCGGCCCGCGCATGCGCGATTTCGGAGATTTCGGCGATCCGGCAAGCGGCAAGACGGCGCTGCTGATCGAATGCGGCCAGCATTGGCGGAAGAGCAGCGCGGAGGTGGCGATCCAGGCGGTGTTTCATTTCCTCGCCGCCCTCGACGTCATCGACCGCGACCTCGCCGAACCCCATCTGGTCGCCGACCCGCCGGCGCAACGGCTGATCCGGGTCAGCGGTCCGGTGACCATCGAAACCGAGGACTTCCGGTTCGCCGAGGACTATACCGGGCTGGAGGTGATCGCCGAGGCCGGCACGGTGATCGGCCACGACGGCGAGCGGCCCATCGTCACGCCATTCGACGACTGCGTGCTGATCATGCCGTCGCAAAGGTTGCAGGTCGGGCAGACGGCGGTGCGGCTGGGACGGTTCGTTGACTGAACAACCCGTGCGCATCGTTCGCGGCGTCCTCCTCTCGCTGATCATCGGCGGCGTCGGCGGTGCCGTCTTCCATGCCCTGAACCTGCCCCTGCCCTGGATGTTGGGCAGCATGTGTTTCGTCGTCGTCGCCGCCATCGCCGGTGCCCCGGTCGCCCTCTACATGCCGCTGCGCATGCTGATGGTGGCGGTGCTGGGCACCTTGTTGGGCAGCGTGTTCACGCCGCAAATCCTGGATCGGCTGGGCGACTGGGCCGGCGGCGCGAGCCTCATGGCCATTTTCGTCGGGGTCATGAGCGTGGTTTCCGTCGGCTTTCTGATCCGGGTCGGCGGCCTCGATCGGATCACCGCCTATTTCGCCGGCACGCCGGGCGGCCTGGGCGAGATGACCGTGGTCGGCGAACAGCAGGGCGGCGATCCCCGGATCATTCCGCTGGTGCACGCCACCCGCGTGTTCATCGTGGTGTTTCTGCTGCCGCTCTACCTGGTGACGGTGGAAAGCCTGGATATCCCGCAAACCTCCGTCACCCTCGACCGTCAGGTCTCGGCCGAGGGCGTGGATCTGCTGATCCTGGGGGCCTGCGCCCTGATCGGCTTCACCCTGGCGCGGCTGTTGCGCCTGCCTGGCGGGCAAATCCTTGGGCCGTTGCTGATCTCCGCCGCCGCTTATCTGACCGGCCTGGTGCACGGCAAGCCGCCGGTGACCTTGATTTCGGTGGCGCAAGTGGTGATCGGGGCCGCCATCGGCGCCCGTTTCGTCGGCCTGGATGTGCGGCGGATGGCCCGGCCGATCCTCCTGGCCCTGATATCGGTGTTCGCGATGCTGGCGATGGCGGCCGCCTTCGCGGCGCTGGCGGCGCCGATCCTGGGCATACCCCGGCACGCCCTGTTGCTGGCGCTGGCGCCCGGCGGCTTGGCCGAGATGAGCCTGATCGCCCTGTCCCTGAACATCGACACCGCGTTCATCACCACCATGCACCTGGTGCGCATCCTGCTGATCGTGACCCTGGCGCCGATCATCTTCCGCCTACTCGGTTGGCACCTTGCGAAGGGCAAGGAAAGCACCGAAAGACGTCGCTCTTAACCGATAATTTACCGCCACCGCCAACAATCGTCCGGGCTTATCTCGGTTGGGTTGGACATGCTGCCGCGGGACATTCGCACAATCCTCAACAAACATGACCGCTGGGTGCTTGGGCACCCGGGCGGCGCCCGCGCCAATCTGTCGCTGCGGCCCATGGAAGGCCTGGATTTCGCCGGCGCCAACCTGGAATCGGCCAAGCTGACCGGCGCGCAAATGAGCGAATGCGTCCTGCGCGGCGTCAATTTCCATCAAGCCGACCTGTTTGCCGCCGACATGCGCGGCGCCGACCTGCGCGGCGCCAATCTGTCCCATTCCGATCTGCGCGGATCGCAATTGCGCGGCGCCGACCTGACCGACGCCAATCTGTTCGGCGCCGATATGCGCGATGGCACGCTGATGACCGCAGCCGAGGAAGGCGGCACCCGGGTGGCCAATGTCGACACCAGCCATCTGGAGGTCGATCGCGCTTCCATGCGCGGGGCCAATCTGTCCGGGGCCCGGCTGGCCAACAGCGTCCTGACCCAGACCGATCTGTCGGGCGCCATTCTGTGCAACGCCGTTTTGACCAACGCCGACCTCAGCGGCTCGGTGATGGAGGGGGCCGACCTTAGTGGCGCCGATCTCAGCGGCGCCAATCTGGCGGGTGCCAACCTCGGCTCGGCCAATCTGACCGGCGTCAAGGTCAAGGACACCAACATGCGCGGCGTCAAGCTATACGACACCACTCTGGACGGTGTGGATTTGGACGGCGCCGACCTGACCGGGGCTGAAATCGTCCGTTCGGTCGACGCCCTGCCGACCGATCTGCGCAAGACCATCCGCTCGCACGAGAAATGGATCGCCAGCTTCGGTGCCGAGGGCGAACGGGCGATCCTGGACGGCGCCGAGCTGGATCACGTGGACTTCTCCAACATGAACCTCTCGGGCGCCAGCTTCATCGAGACCTCACTGGTCGGCGCCCGCTTCATCAGCACGGCGTTGAGCATGTCCGACCTGTCGAAGGCCAATATCTACAAGGGGAAGCTTGACGGCGCGGAGATGACCGGCGCCAATCTGGCCGGCGCCGATCTGACCGAGGCCAGCCTGGTTGAAACCGATATTTCCGCCGCCGACATCAAGGACCGCCAGGGCAATTCCACCGGCCGCCAATGGCCGGCCAATCTGAGCGAGACAAACCTCAGCCGCGCCGACCTGGCCCATGCCATCCTGCGCGGCGCCAACCTGGCCGAGGCCAACTTCAACGGCGCCAATCTGCGCGGCGCCGATCTTTCCGGTTCGGCCATCGACGGCGCCCGCCTGCAGGGCGCCATCATCACCGAGGCAGTGCTGCCGAACTAGGCGGCCTCCCGCCATCCGACGGCGCGGCCTCCGGGCCCGCCGCTTCCTCTGCCTGAAAAATCCGCGCATTATGGCGCCCTGTCGAATGGGAGAGCCAAGGTGAGCAAAAGCCTGCGCCAGATCGTCTCGGACCCCGGCCTCGCGGTCGCCTCGTCGGTGTTCGAATTCGCCACGCCGGGGATCGGCCATATCCTCAAGGCCGCCGGCTGCGATTTCGTGTTCCTGGATATGGAGCACAGCGGTTTCGGCATCGGCACCATGAAAAGCCTGTTGCGCTATTGCGAGGCGGCGGACCTGCCCGCCCTGGTGCGGCCACCATCGAAATCCGGCCACCACATCGCCCGGGTCCTGGACGCCGGCGCCGATGGCCTGATGCTGCCGATGGTCGGCAGCGCCGAGGAGGCCCGGCGGATCGTCGCGGCGATGAAGTTCACGCCCCAGGGGCAGCGCGGCGTCGCCCTCGGTATCGCGCATGACCGCTACGCCGCCGGGCCGGTCATGGACAAGCTGACCGCGGCCAACGAGCGGACGGTGTGCATCGCCCTGATCGAAACCCGCGAGGGCGTCGACAACGTCGAGGAGATCGCCGCCGTCGAGGGGCTGGACGGTCTGTGGATCGGCCATTTCGATCTCAGTTGCAGCCTGGGCATTCCCGGCCAGTTCGACCATCCCGATTTCCTCGCCGCCGTCGAGCGCACGGTCGCCGCCGGCCGGCAGCATGGCCTGGGCCTGGGCCGCCTGGTGGCGACCGTCGACGAAGGCGCCGAGATGTACGCGGCCGGCTTCAACCTGATCTGCTATGGCGGCGATGTCTGGTTGCTGCAGGGGGCGGTGCAGGACGGCCTCGCGGCGCTGCGACAACGTTGCCGCTAGCCCCCGACAACCCGAACATGGCGAACGCCGACGACGAAGCCGCGAACGCCTGGCTGGAGCGGCGCCGGGCCCTGGAAGGCGGCCTGGCCCGCTCAACCCCGGACCGGCCGGTGCCGCGGCGGCCGTGGCACAATATCGACCCGATCCTGCATCTTTTCGGCCATCTCCTGCGTGTGGTCGGCCTGTACAGCCGCGGCCGGCGCAACGCGCTGGATATCCGGCTGAACCATCGCCCCTTCGTGTTCGCCGACCTGCCCGTGGCGTTCGACGGCTATCGGATCCTGCAGATCAGCGACCCCCACCTCGACCTACTGCCGGAACTGGCCGACAACATGATCGGCCTGGTGGCGGGACTGAAGGTCGATCTGGTGCTGTTGACCGGTGACTATCGGAACGATCATTCCGGGCCCGTCGAACCCGGCTTGGCGATGCTGCGGCCGATCCTCGACAGCGTCGCCGCCAGCGACGGCCTGGTGGCGATCCTGGGCAACCATGACCCGGCCGCCGCCGCGCCCGTCCTTCGGCAAATGGGCGCCCGGGTCCTGATCAACGAAACCATGCAACTGCGCCGGGGCGACGACGTCATGCACCTCACCGGCCTGGACGACGTGCACTACTTCTACACCGAGGCCGCCCGGACGGCGCTGCTGGCGGATTATCCGGGCTTTCGCATCGCCGCCGTGCACTCGGCCGAGGTGGCCGACTGGGCGGCGGCGGCCGGCGTCGACCTCTACCTGTGCGGCCACACCCACGGCGGCCAGATCTGCCTGCCGGGCGGCCGGGCGCCGGTCAGTCACCTCAGCCGTTGCCGAAACCATGCCCAGGGCACATGGCGGGAGGGCAACATGCAGGGCTACACCAGCTTCGGCGCCGGCAGCGCCACCATCCCGGTCCGCTTTCATTGTCCGCCGGAAATCGCCCTGATCACCCTGGCTAGGGGCTGACATCGTCTCGGCACACCCTATGTCTAAGGACGCAGGGGCCGTGATGACATTTCGATAGCCGTGCCAGGGAGACGCGCCCATGTCCGCCTACCCGTCGGTGACCGCCATGATCGGCGGCACGCCGCTGCTGCAGCTCAGCAAGTTTGATACCGGCCCCTGCCGGTTGTTCCTGAAGCTGGAAAACCAGAATCCCGGCGGCTCGATCAAGGATCGCATCGGCCTGTCGATGATCGAGGCGGCGGAGCGGGACGGCCTGATCCGGCCCGACGGCACCATCATCGAGGCGACCGCCGGCAACACCGGCCTGGGCCTGGCCCTGGTGGCGGCGCAGAAGGGCTATCGCATGCTGGTCATCGTCCCCGACAAGATGAGCCAGGAGAAGATCTTCCACCTCAAGGCCCTGGGCGCCGAGGTGATGATGACCCGCTCGGACGTGGTGAAGGGGCATCCGGACTATTACCAGGACCTAGCGGAGCGGCTGTCGCGGGAGATCGACAACAGCTTCTGGGCCAACCAGTTCGCCAATCCGGCCAACCCGGCGGCCCACGAAAGGGGCACCGGTCCGGAAATCTGGCGGCAGACCGACGGCCAGGTCGACGCCGTGGTCTGCGGCGTCGGCTCGGGCGGCACCATCACCGGTTTGGCCCGCTTTTTCCGTACCGTGAAACCGGAAATCGAGATGATCCTGGCCGATCCCGAGGGCTCGATCCTGGCCGGCCTGGTCAACGAGGGCAAAGCCGGCGACCTGGGTTCCTGGCAGATAGAGGGGATCGGCGAGGATTTCGTGCCGCCGAATTTCGATCCGCAACTGGTCAATCGGGCCTACGCCATCGCCGACCGGGAAAGCCTGTCGACGGCGCGGGAATTGCTGGTCCGGGAGGGTATCCTGGCAGGTTCCTCCTCCGGCACGCTGCTGGCCGCCGCCCTGCGCTATTGCCGGCAGCAGACGACGGCCAAGACCGTGGTCAGCTTCGTCTGCGATTCCGGCAACAAATACCTGTCCAAAATGTTCAATGACCATTGGCTGGCCGATCAGGGTTTCCTGGATCGGCCGCGCCACGGCGACCTGCGCGACCTGATTTCCCGCAGCATCGAGGATCGGGCGGTGGTTTCCGCGAAACCCGACGACACCCTGCTGATCGCCTATGGCCGCATGCGCATGGCCGACGTCTCGCAACTGCCGGTGCTGGAGGGCGAGCGGATCGTCGGCATCATCGACGAAAGCGACCTGTTGCTGGCGCTGCACCATCACGAGGAACGTTTCGACGCCCCGGTCAGCCGTTTCATGACCGACAAGCTGGAGATGATCTCGCCCGAGCAGCCGATCGACGATCTGTTGCCGATCCTGCGGGCCGACCGGGTTGCCATCGTCGTCGAAAACGGTCATTTCCTGGGCCTGATCACCAAGGTCGACCTGTTGAACCAGCTGCGCCGCAAGGCGGCCGGAGACACATAAGCCATGAACCGCAACCGTCCAGGCCTCGCCACCCGCGCCATCCACGCGGGGCAGAGCCCCGATCCGACGACCGGCGCCATCATGGTGCCGATCTACGCCACCTCCACCTACGTTCAGGAAAGCCCGGGCGTGCACAAGGGCTATGAGTATTCCCGCAGCCAGAACCCGACCCGCATGGCCTACGAAGCCTGCGTCGCCGATCTGGAGAACGGCGCCCAGGGCTATGCCTTCGCCTCCGGCCTGGCGGCTAGCGGCACGGTGCTGGAGTTGCTGGACACCGGCGATCACGTGGTGGCGATGGACGATCTGTACGGCGGCACCTACCGGCTGTTCGAGGACGTGCGCAAGCGGTCGGCGGGCCTGGAGTTCAGCTACGTCGACCTCTCGGACCCGGCCGCCCTGGAAGAGGCGATCACACCGCGCACCCGGATGATCTGGGTCGAAAGCCCGACCAATCCCCTGCTCCGCCTGGTTGATTTCGCCGCCATCGCCAAGATCGCCGGCCCCCGCGGCATCCTGTGCGTGGCCGACAACACCTTCGCCTCACCGGTGCTGCAGCGGCCGTTGGATTTCGGTTTCGACATCGTCGTGCATTCCGCCACCAAATACCTGAACGGCCATTCCGACATGGTCGGCGGCGTCGTGGTGGCGCGGGACGACGGCGACCTGCGCTCCCGCCTGGCCTATCTGCACAACGCCATCGGTTCGGTGGCCGGGCCGTTCGATGCCTTCCTGGCCCTACGCGGCCTGAAGACCCTGCCCCTGCGCATGCAGCGGCACAGCGAAAACGCCCTGGCCGTGGCCGAATTTCTGGACACCCGGGACGACGTGGCGCGGGTCTATTATCCCGGCCTGCCCAGCCATCCCCAGCACGCCTTGGCCAAACGGCAGATGGACGGGCCCGGCGGCATGGTCACGGCGGTGCTGGACGGCGGCTTGGCGCGCAGCAAGCGGTTCCTGGAGCGCACCGAACTGTTCGCCCTGGCGGAGAGCCTGGGCGGCGTGGAAAGCCTGATCGAACACCCGGCGATCATGACCCACGCCTCGATCCCGCCCGAGATACGGGCCGATTTGGGCATCTCCGACGGCCTGGTCCGGCTGTCCGTCGGCATCGAGGATATCGACGATCTGATTCATGATTTGAAGGCTGCATTATCGTAATTATTATTATAATACAAAGTACTATAGGGATACTTTAAGGTTATAAATTAAATACATCAGGGACAATTGTTGTTGGCGTGGCGCTTGCACCCGATCGCCGGGCGGGCTTTATTTGATCATCCCCGCCGCCGACGGCACAATCGAGGTGAGTTCTCATGAGGCTATCCGAACCGCGCCTGACGCCCCAGGGCGAAGCCGACTGGGACCAGGAAATCCGCCCCTACATCAACCCGTGGAACCGCCCGGAAAGCGAGGTCGACAACATCTTCAAGACCCTGGCCCGGCACCCCAAGCTGGCCAAGGCGTGGATGGTGTTCGGCAACCACACCCTGCACAAGAACAGCCTGCCGGAGCGGGAGCGGGAGATCGTCATCCTGCGGGTCGGCTGGTTGCGGCAGGCCGGCTACGAGTTCGGCCAGCACCGCCGCATCGGCCTGGATATCGGCCTGACGGAAGCCGAGGTCGAGGCGGTCGCCGAGGGTGCTGACAGCCCGTTGTGGAGCGACCAGGACCGTTTGCTGCTGCGGGCGGCGGACGAGTTGTTCGCCGAGCAATGCCTTGGCGACGACACCTGGGCCGGCCTGGCGGCAGCGTTCGATACCCGGCAGATCATGGATCTGCACTTCACCTACGGCAACTACACCATTGTCTCGATGGTGCTGAACAGTCTCGGCGTGCAGTTGGACCCCGGCTTGCAGGGCCTGCCGGCCGGGCCGCCGCCGAGCTTGCGGCCGGCCGTCGGCAAGACCACCCATCGCCCCGCCAGACCGCGCATCCCGCCTCTGGGCGCGGCCGGCTGGGACGAGGAAACCCGCCATTACATCAACCCGATGGACGAAGACGAAGCCTCGGTGTTCAACGTCTTCAAGACCCTGGCCAACCACCCCAAACTGACCAAGCGCTGGATGATCTTCGCCACCTACATCCTGCGCAAAACGAGCCTGCCGCCTAGGGATCGCGAAAGCGCCATCGTCCGTATCGCCACCCTGTGCGGCTCGGACTACGAATATGGCCACCACGGCCGGATCGCCCGCGACGAGGGCGTCAGCGAGGCCGACATCGCCGCCATCGTCGCCGGCCCCGACGATCGCCATTGGAACCCGGCCGACGCCGCCATGCTGCGCGCGGTCGACGAGTTGCACGGCGACAGCTTCATCGGCGACGGCACCTGGGCCGCCCTGTGCGAGCGCTATGATAGCCACCAGTTGCTCGATTTCATCTTCACGGTCGGCAACTACGCCATGCTGTCGACGGCCATGAACAGCTTCGGCGTCGCCCTGGAGGACGGCTTCGACCGCCTGCCCGGCGTCAGGGCATAAATCGCGTGTGGGTGAACAAATATTGGTCGGTGTCTGTTAGCCAATGATCGCTTTCGAATGGTAAGCGGCCGTCAATCGTAGCCAGCATCGACAGCGGCTTGTAGCCAATCGCTGCCATTCGTCTCCGTATATGATGCACATAGATTCCCTGCACGCGGGCCACTACACTCTACGCCATGGCAGAGGGTGCCCAACGCAGACTAACGACTATAGTAGCCGCAGACATTGCTAGCTTCTCACGCCTTGTCGGGATTGACGAGGAAGCCACGCTTGCTGCCCAGCGCAAGCATCGAGCCGAGCTGATCGAACCACTCCTTGCCGAATATCATGGCCGTATCGCCAATACGGCAGGCGATAGTTTTCTCTTTGAATTTTCCAGCACGGTCGAGGCCGTACGCTGTGCCATGGCCGTTCAGGAAGGGATGGCTAAGCGTAATGGCGACATCCCAGTTGATCGGCGCATCGAATATCGCATCGGCATCAATTTGGGTGACGTCATATCAGACGGTGAAGACCTTTTGGGCGACGGGGTCAATGTCGCGGCGCGTTTAGAAACGCTAGCCGACCCCGGAAGCATCTGTATTTCGAATGCCGCCCATGAGCAGGTCCGTGACCGCCTGGAAATCGCGTTCGAGGATTTGGGCGAGGTCGAGGTCAAGAATATCGCCCGCCCGGTGCGGGTGTTCCGTGTCCTGAGCGAGGGCGCGGCGGCGGCCGCTCCGGCGCCCACTTCGAAACAGCGGGCGCCGCCTTGGCTGAAACATACCGCCGCCGGTATCGTCATCCTTGCGATCGTCGTGGCGGGCGGCGCTTGGTGGTGGCAGCAGCAGGCAGCCGTCGAACCGGCGGCGCGGACCAAGGCCGCGCAGGAGGTACCGGATAAGCCCTCCATCGCCGTGCTGCCGTTCAACAACATGAGCGGCGAGGCCTCACAAGATTCATTCGCCGACGGCATATCCGAGGACTTGACCACGCAGCTCTCTAAGGTATCGGGCTTGTTCGTGATCTCACGCACCACGGCGTTTCAGTACAAGGGCCGCAGCGCCAATATCCAGCAACTGGCGAAGGAACTGGGCGTCCGCTATGTGGTCGAAGGCAGCGTGCGGCGCGCCGGCGATCAACTCCGCGTCAATGCTCAGCTGATCGATGCCGCGAGCGGCGGACATCTCTGGGCGGAAACCTTCGACGGCGTCGCCGACGAAGTTTTCGTGCTGCAGGACCGTATAAACACCAAGATCGTCACCGCCTTGAAGGTCCGCCTGACGCCAGACGAGGAAAAGCGCGTCGTCTCCCGCGGCACGGAAAATGTCGAGGCCTATGACGCCTTCCGGCGCGGCGAACGTCTTCGTCTGTATACAAAGGTTCGAGTATTCGAAGAGGCGGAGGAAGCATACAATCGGGCAATCGAACTGGATCCGAACTTCGGTGCGGCGTACGCGGGTTTAAGTCATGTTGTCTGGTCGCGCGCGCGTTCCTTCATCCAGGTGAGTCATCGTGAGGTCCTGAAGTCGGTTTGGGTTCTGGCGGAAAAGTCAATCGTCCTGGGCGCTGCGTCGCCTGGCCATGCCATGCTGGCGAACCTTTATCTCTGGGAAAAATTCGATCATGATCGAAGCGAGTCAGAAGCGCGCCGCGCCGTGGCGATTGACCCCAACAACTCCGAGAGTATCGCCGTGCTTGCGGAGGTTTTGATCTATGCCGGTAAGTTGGATGAAGCCCGTGCCAATTTGGCAAATGCCATGCGCCTCGACCCCGGCTTTCCGGGTCGATACAGTTATCTGCTAGGCCAGGAATATTTTCATGCAGGGAAGTACCGAAAATCCCTCGAACAAATGATGGACTACTGCGAAGGCCGAGTGCTAAGCCCGCGTAGTGGTTGCTTACATTATAGAGCTTCCGCCCTTGGCCAACTTGGCGAAATCGAAGCCGGCCGGAAGATCATAAACATTTTGATTGGAGGCTCCCGTGGTCGTAATTTGGCCTCTATCGAGACGACGATTGCCGTCAATTTCCCTTTTTCGAACGACGCGGGCCGGGAGCAATTGATGGAAGGCATCCGCAAGGTTTGGTCGAAGGAATAGACTCACCTCGGTATCGAGCGCAGGTCGATCTAGTCCCTGATCCAGCCGTCGGCCCAAAGGTTGAGGCTGCGTTCCTCCAGGGGCAGGACGCGGGCGAAAATCTTGCGCGGCGTATGTTCCAATTCGGCCGACATTTTTGCCTGATGGCCGTGGGGGTCCTTTATCATGAAGAACAGATTGTTGCCCGGCCCCCACCAGAGCTTGGTATGCCGTTCCGACATATGATCGGCCCAATCGCGGATATCGTTTCAGCAGGTCACCTCGTAGGCATGTTGGGAGCAACGGACTTCCGAGGCGCCGAGTACCACGAAGTTGGCTATGACGGAATTTTGTCTCCTTCGGTGGCCGCAGACCGAGTCGTTTGGCAAGAGTTCGCCGATTTCCATTTTAATCGGCGGCAAGATCTTGCTGATGGCGTCGAGGGATTGCGCACGGGTGGCGTGTGCGAACTTTGAACCTCGCGAGGGCAGCTCTGGGTCAAATTCTGCCTGTTAACATTTACTAATATAACGCCCGCTATCGAGGTAGAGCGGAAGCTGGCGGAAGCTAGGCGTTTCGTTGAAAATCGAAAACGCTCCAGCCGCGTTTCGCACCCGGCAATGACCGCAATCGGATCGATGGCCCGCATTTCGTCCGGGACACCAAGAGCAGCTTCGCCCGCCGCGGCCGAACCCCTTCAAGCCGACGGCGACCGCCAAATTGCAACAAACTTGGCTTGTCCCATTCGCCCTTCGAGACGGGCCTGCGGCCCTCCTCAGGACGAGGAAACCCGTGCAATTTCAATAATTTATCTTCGTGCTGAGGCGGGCGCGGAGCGCCCGTCTCGAAGCATGTCTATAGGTCAATCTTTCCGCAATTCGGCATCAGGCCAAACCCGCCTGGCGGTCTCGCAGACCAGTTTGAGCTTCCGTATCTGATCCTGCAGGGAAAGCTTGTTGCCGACGATGGAGGTGGCGAAGCCGCATTGCGGGCTCAGGGCCAGGCGCTCCAGGTCCACGAAACGGCTGGCCTGGTGAATGCCGTCGACGAGGTCTTCTGGCGCCTCCAGGGCCGGGCGCTTGGTCGTGATCAGCCCCAGGACGACCATCTTGTCGTCGGGCACGAAGCGCAACGGCTCGAACGAGCCCGAGCGTTCGTCGTCGTATTCGAGCAGCAGCCGCTGCGCCGCGATGCGTTCGAAAATCGGCCTGGCAATCAGCTCATAGCCGCCTTCGACCAGCCATCGGCTGCCCTGGTTGCCGCGACACAGATGAAAGCCGAAGGTGACGTCCGGCAGGCCGCGCATCAGGGCGTTGTCGAGTTCGATGCCCCGATCCAGCCATTGATCAAGCGTCCAGCCCTGGGATTCGTAGAACCGCCGGGTCTCCGGATCCAGCAGCAGGGGATAGTGCGGCGCGTCGATCTGGATGTAGCTGGCGCCAAGCCGGGCCAGTTCCTCGACCTCGTCGCGCAGGATGCCGACGACATCGGCCAGGAAACCCTCGACCGTCGGATAGGCCGCCACGGAGCGCTCGGGCGACCAGAAATTCACGAACAAACTGGGGCTGGGCAGGGTCACCTTGGCGATGCGCGTGGTGCGGGCGCGCAGGTAGACGAACTCCTCCGCCGACAGGTGCCGCCGGCGGGCCAGTTTTTCGACCACGCCGAGATTGGCGGGTCGCTCGCCATTTCTGTTCCCGATCTCGTCATCGCCCCGCCATTGGCCCCAGAGAAACGCATCGATGTCCCACTCGCCGAAGCCGGTGACCGCCTGGGTCAGCTGGCTCTGGAACGACAGCCGGCGCATCTCGCCGTCGGTGACGACGGCGCGATCCTCGACGGCCTTGAATTCGCGGTCGCCGATCTCGCCGGCGGACCGAGCCTCCCGCGCCGCGAGCAACTCGGGCGGCCGTAGCAGGCTGCCGACAACATCGGTGTGGGCCGAGATCACGCGGTGCCCGCGGTCTTGCCGCCCACGGTCGCGTCCGCCGGAATTGCCATGGGTATCAGCCGCTTTGGCGCGGTGGCGGTCGCGGCACCGGAATGTCCGCCAGCTCGAAGGACGTGGATTGGTAGAGGTCGTTGATCCAATTGCCGAAAAGCACGTTGGCATGGGCCCGCCAACGATTGATGGGCGCCCGGCTGGGATCGTCGTCGGGGAAGTAATAGGCCGGCAGCCCGATCTCCATGCCGGCGGCGACATCGCGGTGATATTCGTCCGCCAGCGTAGCGGTGTCGTATTCCAGGTGATTGAACATGTAGATCTGGCGCCGCGCTTCATCACGGATCAGACACAGACCGGTTTCGTCCGATTCAAGCAGCACCGACAGCCCCGCTACATCGGGCAGATCACCGCGCCGCACTTCCGTATGCCGGCTGACCGGAACCGGGGTTTCGTCGTTGAAACCGCGCAACAGGCCGTCCCGTCCGCCCCGGACATGGTGCGGAAAGACGCCGAACAACTTTTCCGGCAGCTCGTACTTCGGCACGCCATGGAAATGCTGCAGTGCCGCCTGGCCGGCCCAGCAAATGTTGAAGGTTTCCTGGACGTGGCTCTGCGACCAGTCGAAGATCCGCGTCAACTCCCGCCAATAGGCGACGTCCTGAAACGGCAGCGTCTCGACCGGGGCGCCGGTGATGATCAGGCCGTCGAACTTGCGTTCGCGCACGTCTTCCCAGGGGCGGTAGAAGGCCAGCATGTGTTCGGCGGAGGTATTCCTGGGCGCGTAGCTCGACGTGGTCACCAGGGTCAGTTGGATCTGCAACGGCGTCGCGCCGAGCAGCCGGGCGATCTGGGTCTCGGTCTTGATCTTCTCGGGCATCAGGTTGAGGAGCGCGATCTCGAGCGGCCGCACGTCCTGGCGCACCGCCGCCTCTTCGGTGATCAGCCGGACGCCTTCGGTCTCAAGCGTCGCCTGCGCCGGCAGATTGTCCGGAACCTTGATCGGCATGGGCAGGTATCCCCCAACAGCCACACGTGCGGACGGCCGACCGGCTGCATAACACATTGCCCGCGGACGACAAACCGGCACTCAACCCATTGTCATGGCGCAAGGGCAGCGCGGCGACATGGCCGCGCCCGAGGCAACCGCCGGCGGACCGCCCATCGCAACAATTTGTTAGGGAATTCGGGAGTTATATAGATACCTCAAAGGTCTTAGTGCTTCGGCATGCCGGGTGGAGAGGGAATCTTGGGCAGCGCGACCGGCGCCGGTAGTTGGAATACGGCTCACCATAGAGGTGAAATGGGTGTCCTGGAGGCGATCGCCGCCGGGCAGCCGCTGAACCGGGTGCTGGATCTGTTGATCCAGACCGCCGAAGTCCATTGTCCCGGCATGATCGGCAGTATCCTGTCGCTGGACGGCGGCCGGCTGAGGACCGGCATCCCCAACCGTTTGCCCACCGCCTATAACGAGGCCATCGACGATCTGGAGATCGGCGAGGGCGCCGGTTCCTGCGGCACCGCCGCCCATCGTGGCGAGATCGTGGTGGTCGAACAAATCTCCAGCCATCCGTTCTGGACGCCGTTCGCCGTCCTGGCCGCCGAAGCCGGGGTCGAGGCCTGCTGGTCGCAGCCGATCAAGGCTTCGACCGGACAGGTACTGGGAACCTTCGCCCTGTACTATCGCGAACCCCGCGCGCCGACCGAGGACGAATTGAGCTGCATTGCCCGCGCCGCGCATCTGGCGGCGATCGCCATGACCAAGGACCGGGCCGAACGGGACCTGATCAGATCGAAGGAAAGCGCCGAGGCGGCAAGCCAGGCGAAATCGGTGTTTCTGGCCCAAATGAGTCACGAGCTTCGGACGCCGTTGAACGCCATCATCGGCTTTTCCGACATGATGCGGACCCAGGTGCTGGGGCCCCTGCCCGACCGCTACCGGGAATATGCCGGGCATGTCGGCGACAGCGGCGAGCACTTGCTGAAAATCATCAATGACATGCTCGACCTGGCCAAGGTGGAGGCCGGTGAAATCCGCCTGTACGAGGAAGTGTTCAACGTCGGCGCCATGATCGCCGAGACGGTGGCGCTGGCCGGCCCGGCATCATCCGAGGTCAAGGCCACCCTGATCGCGGACATCGCACCCGACCTGCCACCGTTTTACGGCGATGAACTGCGGATCAAGCAGGTGCTGTTCAACCTGCTGTCCAACGCCATCAAGTTCACCGATCACGGCAGCATCACCGTCACCGCCAACTGCATCGACGGCTGCCTGACGATCCTGGTCGCGGATACCGGCATCGGCATGGCGGCCGAAGACATCGACGTCGCCCTGTCTTTCTTCGGTCAGGTCGACAGTCAACTGCTGACCAAGCGCCACGAAGGCACGGGCCTGGGCCTGCCCCTATCGAAGGAATTGCTCGACCTGCACGACGCCAAGCTTGATATCGACAGCGAAAAGGGCCGGGGCACCCGGATATCGATCCGCTTCCCCGCGGAACGCACCTTCTCGCAGACGACGGAGCAGGCGCAGGCAGTCTAGCTTGGCCTGGCCGGCGGCCCGGTCAATTCACCGTGGTGACGATCCGCTCGTAGGCCGGCAGGGTGAGGAAATCCTGGAATTCCTCTTCCGTGATCATCTGCAGGAACAGCTCGGCCGCTTCCTCGTACTTGCCGCCGTCATAGGCCGCACCGCCCACTTCGGCGCGGATCTTGACCAGCTCCTCGGCCATCAGCTCGCGTACCGTCTCCTGGGTGATCGCCGGGCCGTCGGTGAAGTTGGCGCCGTGCTTGAGCCATTGCCAGACCTGGGCCCGGGAGATCTCGGCCGTGGCGGCGTCCTCCATCAGGTTGTACAGCGGCACGCAGCCGTTGCCGCGCAGCCAGGCCTCGACGTATTGAGTGCCGACCGAAAGGTTGGTGCGCAAGCCGGCCTCGGTGATCGTGCCCTCGTGTACCTGCAACAGATCCGCCTGGCCGACATTGACGTCCTGGCGCTGGCGGGACAGCTGGTTGGCGCCGTTCATGCCGGCATCGAAGATGCCCTTGGCGATCGGCACCAGGCCGGGATGGGCCACCCAGGTGCCGTCATGGCCGTTGCCGACCTCGCGCTCCTTGTCGGCCCGCACCTTGCCCAGGGCTTCCTCGTTGGCGGCCTCGTCGTTCTTGATCGGGATCTGCGCCGCCATGCCGCCCATGGCGAAGGCGCCGCGACGGTGGCAGGTCTTGATCAGTTGCAGGCTGTAGGAACTGAGGAAATGGCTGGTCATGCCGACCTGGGCGCGATCCGGCAGCACGAACTCCGGGCGGTTCCGGAATTTCTTGATGTAGCTGAAGATGTAGTCCCAGCGGCCGCAGTTCAGGCCGACGATGTGGTCCTTCAATTCATAGAGGATCTCGTCCATCTCGAAGGTCGCCATGATGGTCTCGACCAAGATGGTCGATTTGCAGGTGCCGTTGGGGATGCCCAACTGTCCCTGGGCCCAGACGAAGACGTCGTTCCACAGGCGTGCTTCCTGATGGTGTTCCATCTTCGGCAGATAGAAATACGGGCCGCTGCCATTGGCCAGCAACTGTTTGACGTTGTGGAAGAAATACAGCCCGAAATCGAACAGACCGCCGGATATGCGGCGGCCGTCGACGGTCATGTGGGCCTCTTCCAGGTGCCAGCCGCGCGGCCGCACCAGCAGGGTGGCGATCTCGTCGTTCAGGGCGTACTGCTTGCCGCTGTTCGGGTCGGTGAAGTCGATCCGGCGCAGGATGGCGTCGCGCAGGTTGATCTGTCCCTCGACCATGTTCGACCAGGTCGGCGCGGTGGCGTCCTCGAAATCCGCCATGAATACGTTGGCGCCGCAATTCAGCGCGTTGATGATCATCTTGCGGTCGACCGGGCCGGTGATCTCGACCCGCCGGTCCAGCATATCCTCGGGGATCGAGGTGATGGTCCAATCGCCGTCGCGGATCTTCCTGGTTTCCGGCAGGAAATCGGGCAGCCAGCCGCCATCGATCTTCTCCTGCACCTCGATGCGGTAGTCGAGCAGGTCCAGCCGCCGCTGGCCGAACTGCCGTTCCATGGCGGCCAGGAAGGCCAGCGCCTCCATGCTCAGGATGCCGTCATAGCCGGCTTCGATCGGGCCAAGGATTTCAACGCCTTGCGGCGTGGCGATGGCGGCGGCGTCGGTCATGGTCATTCCTCGATAGCGCGAAACGGCAAAGATCGCCGCCCGCGCTGGCGCGGACGGTGCGGATATGTGACAAGGCGAGGATCCATTTGCAAGCAAATCTTCCCCTTGCCGGCGGCCGGTGGAACAATGCGGCCAACGATCGTGACCCTCGAGCACGAGGTAGCAAAGGCGACCGCCAGAAAATGGAGCACGCGTCATGAGCCAACAGGTTGAATTTCTGTTCGATTTCGGCAGCCCGATGTCCTATCTGGCCTATTGCCGGCTGCCGGGCCTGGCCGAACGCACCGGTGCTGGGATCATCTGGACGCCGATGCTGCTGGGCGGCGTCTTCAAGGCCACCGGCAACCGCAGCCCGGGCGAGGTGCCGGCCAAGGGCGCCTATATGCAGCTGGAAATCGCCCGCGCCTGCCGGCGCCACGACATCGCCTTCAACCGCAATCCGCATTTCCCCGTCAACACCCTGCAGATCATGCGCGGCGCCGTCGCCTACCAGATGCAGGGCGACTTCACCGGCTACGTCAAATGCATGTTCGAGAGCATGTGGCTGAGCCCGCGGAACCTGAACGAACCGGACGAGCTGGCCGCGGCGCTGCAAGGTGGCGGCTTCGACCCGAACGATTTTCTCGAGCGGATCGGCCGCCAGGAGGTCAAGGACAGGTTGATCGCCAATACCGAGGGGGCGGTGGCACGCGGCGTGTTCGGCGCCCCCACCTTCTTCGTCGACGGCGAGATGTTCTTCGGCCAGGACCGGCTGCCGGAGGTCGAGGAAGAGCTCGCCGCCTAGGCCAAGAGGGCCCCAATTGCCGGTGCGTTTGGACGAAGGGGAACGAGCCGCGTTGGTGGACGAGATGGCGCCGGCCCGCGCCCTGGCCATGCGGGTGGTGGTGGCCGGGGAAATGGGCTATGCCGCCATAGCGGTGTTGCGCGCGCCCGTTGCCGATCTGGCCACCGGCATGCGAGCATCCATCGCCGCCGACGGCACCATCGATCTTGGGGATCCCGCCACATGAGCCAAGTCCTGGGAAAACTGGACGACTATCCGCGCGCCAGCCTGGTCTCGGGGCCGACGCCGATCGAACCGGCGCCGCGGTTGAGCGGCGAACTGGGCCTGGAGGTGCTGATCAAGCGGGATGACCTGACCGGCCTGGCCTTCGGCGGCAACAAGAACCGGCAGTTGGAGTTCTATTTCGGTGCCGCCCGGGAGGCCGGCGCCGACACCGTGCTGATCACCGGCGCCGTGCAATCGAACTACGCCCGCACCGCCGCCGCCGCCGCCGCCCGCCACGGCCTGGCCATGCACATCCAGCTGGAGGAGCGGGTGCCGCACGTGGACGACACCTACCGGCTGTCCGGCAACGTGCTGCTGGATGACCTCCTGGGTGCCGTGCGTCACAGCTACCCCGATGGCGAGGACGAGGCCGGCGCGGATGCCGCCATCCGGCAAATCGCCGACGATCTGCGGGCCCGGGGCAAGCGCCCTTATGTCATTCCCCTGGGGCCGGACAACCCGCCCCTGGGCGCCCTGGGCTATGTCGTCGCGGCCCGGGAAATCGTCGCCCAGCTCGACGCCGCCGATACCAAAGTCGATGCCGTGGTCGCCGCCTCGGGCAGCGGCTTCACCCATGCCGGGCTGCTGGTGGGCCTGCGGGCGCTTGGCAGCCAGGTGCCCCTCTACGGCATCTGCGTGCGCCGGGACGCGGCCAGGCAACGGCCGCGCATCGCCGACAAATGCCGGGCCCTGGCACCGATGCTCGGGATCGTCGATCCGGTGACCGACGCCGACATCCTGCTGGACGACGACTGCCTGGCCCCCGGCTACGGCCGGATCAACGACGCCACCATGGCGGCCATGCTGCTGACCGCCCGCAGCGAGGGCCTGTTCCTGGACCCGCCCTATACCGGCAAGACCATGGCCGGATTGATCCACCTGGCCCGGGCCGGCGACCTGGCCGCCGGTTCCCGGGTGCTGTTCATCCATACGGGGGGCACCCCGGCGCTGTTCGCCTATGCCCCGGAACTGCGCGAGCGGATGTCGACGGCATGAAGATCGCGGTGGTCGGCGGCGGCCACGGCTGCCACGCGGCGGCGGCCGACCTGGCCGAACAGGGCCACGAGATCCGCCTGTGGCGGCGCGACGGGGCGGCCCTGGCACCGATCGCGGAGGCCGGCGCGATCCGCCTGGTCGACGCCGACGGCGAGCGGGCGGTGCCCCTGCACCTGGTCACCGACGACGTGGCCGAGGCTCTGGCCGGCGCCGAACTGGTGCTCTCCCCGCTGCCGGCCACGGCCCAGGAGGGGCTGGCCGAAACCCTGGCGCCGTATCTGGTCGACGGCCAGGTGGTGTTCATCCCGCCCGGCACCCTGGGTTCGGTGGTGATGGCGCGGATCATCCGGCGGCACGGCAACCGGGCGGAGATCGCCTTCGCCGAGAGCGGCACCCTGCCCTACCTGGCCCGCCTGCGTGGGCCGGACATGGTGGCGATCAGCGGCCGCGCCACCCGTTTGCCCACCGGCGTCTATCCGGCCCGCCTGGCGAAACCCACTTTCGCGGTGCTGCGCGGCGCCTATCCGGCCATCGAGCCGGTCGGCGACGCCCTGAATGGGGCCCTGATGAACGCCGGGCCGATCATCCACCCGCCGCTGATCCTGATGAACGCCGGGCCGTTGCAGCATTTCGAGGCCTGGGACATCCACAACGAGGGCACCCAGCCCTCCATCCGCGCCGTCACCGACGCCCTGGACGACGAGCGCATCGCGGTGCGCCAAGCCCTGGGTTACCCGGGGCCGCATTTCCCCCTGGCCGACCATTATGACGACGACCGGGAGGAATGGATGTACGGCAACGCCGCCCATGAACGGCTGACCGATTCCGGCGACTGGCGGGAGCGGATCGACCTGCGGGACCATCGCTATATGCGCGAGGATGTCGCCCTGGGCCTGGCGCTGCTGGTCTCCATCGCCGACTGGGCCGGCATTCCCTGCCCCATCGCCAAGGGCCTCCTCGCCATGGGTTCGGCCGTCTGCGGCGAGGATTTCCGGGCCGGCCCCCGCACCCTGGAGGCCATGGGCCTGGCCGGGCTGAGCCGCGATGGCATGCGCGCCGGCCTGCGCGACGGCTTCGACGACGGGATCGACACATGACGGACATTCGCCAGGTCGCCGCCATCGGCGCCGGCCGCATGGGCCGGGGCATCGCCCAGGTCTTCGCCTATGCCGGTTACCGGGTCACCCTGGCCGACGCCAAGCCCAGGACGCCGGACGAACACGCGGCCCTGCTGACGGCGGCCCGGCAGGAAATCGCCGACAACCTGAGCATGATGGCCGAGCTGGGCGCCTTCGATGCCGGCCTGATCGACGGCATGCTGGGGCGCATCCGGTTCACCGCCGACCTGGCCGACCTGGCCGAGGCCGATCTGCTCTTCGAAGGCGTCACCGAGACCATGGAGGCCAAGGCGCAGGCCTTCACCGCCCTGTCGGCGGCGGCGCGGCCCGACGCCCTGATCGCCTCCACCACCTCGACCCTGCCGGTGGATGCCCTGGCCGGCTTCGTCGACCGGCCGGAACGGTTCCTGAACGCCCATTGGCTCAACCCGGCCTACCTGATCCCGCTGGTGGAGATCAGCCCAGGTGCGGCCACCTCGGATGGCACCCTGGCCACCGTCAAGGCGGTGCTCGAAGACGCCGGCAAGGTACCGGTGGTCTGCGCCGCCACGCCCGGCTACATCATCCCGCGCCTGCAGTCGGTGGCGATGAACGAGGCCGCCCGCATGGTCGCCGAAGGCGTGGCCAGCCCGGAGGACATCGACAAGGCGATCCGGGCCGGCTTCGGCCCGCGCTACGCCACCATGGGCCTGTTGGAGTTCATCGACGTCGGCGGCGGCGATATCCTCTACTACGCCTCGAAATACCTGGCCGAGAACCTCGAATCCGACCGCTATGCCCCGCCGCAAAACGTCATCGACAACATGGCACAGGGCCGAAGGGGCCTGCGCGACGGCCAGGGCTTCTACGACTTCGAGGCCATGGACCTGCCGGCCTACCAGCGCGACCAGATGGCCCGCTTCATCGCCCTGTTCAAACACCTGGATTTGCTGCCGCCGCCGGGTGAACCTCGGGATGGCGACACCTGACAATCCAACTGACCGACCGCAGTCTAGACTACTTGTTGGCATCCGCGATGGTGGATTGATCCTCGTCTTTACGTTGTTTTTGACGCGTTGCGCATTCGTTGTTTTCGCCATGGCGCATCGTGATTTGAGAAAATCGCGGCCCAGGAATTGCTAATATCGCGGGCTCGCTGAACGCGAACCAGCGAATAATCCAAGAAATGATCGAATGACTCTCCACGATTGCAAAAAGCAAGACCTGCGTTTCGTATGCTCGAGCAGCCACGAAGGAGGAAACCATGAACATCGAGAATGGAGATCCGAGCTATACTTCCAACCCCCGCGTTCCCTTCGAAATGGCGACGGCACGCGCGCCAATGGCGGCGCCCGATGGCAAACCCCTGATCGTGCACGTGCTTTGCGCCCTTGAGCACTGGCGCTTCGACGGACCGATGCCACGGCATATCATGCCCGCCCCTCACGGCGCGCGTCCGGTGCCGGATGTACCCAATTGGAGCTGGGCCGAATACGGTATGAGATGCGGCATGCCGCGCCTGCTGCGCGTTTTAGGTGAGCGCGGCCTTCGCGCCGACGCCTGCATCAACGCCGGCGTTCTGGACGCCTACCCCTCGGTAGCGGAAGCCGTGCTCGACGCCGGCTGGGAGTTCCAGGGTCACGGCCTGCATCAACAGGCCATGCCTGACGCCGACGAGCCGGCGTTGATCCGTGCTGCGATCGACAAGCTTGAGGCCTTTTCGGGCCAGCGGGTTCGCGGTTGGACGGGCCCCGGCCTGAAAGAGAGCCTGGATACCCCTGACCATCTAAAGGCAGCGGGTATTGAGTACACCTGCGACTGGGTCATCGACGATTTGCCGTGTTGGATGCGTACCAAGCACGGCCCATTGGTCTGCGTGCCTTATACGCTGGAACTTAATGACAGCGTCATCTTCGCGGTCGAAAAACACACCTCTTCGGAGCATTACGACCGCTTGCGCCATAGCCTCGAAGCCATCGAGCCGGAGCTTGAGCACGGCCCGCGCGTGCTGTCGCTGTCGCTGCATCATCACCTAAGCGGCGTGCTGCACCGAATAGGGTTTGTCGAAAAAATGCTAGACCTACTGTGTGCGCGGCAAGACACCGTGTTCATGACCGGAGGCCAGATCGTCGACTGGTTCCTCGCCGCCAATGGTTCCAGCGGCAGCGCAGCCAACCATGGCGAGGAGGACTAGTGCCGGCACCGATCACCCCGCTGTCGGGCCAATCACGCTAACCGACCCGCGGTCTATTCGGCTTCCCGTCAGTCGCCCAGGCCGGTGCCACCGTACAGCCAGGCGATGCGGTCGTAGATCTCGTCCTGGGTCAGGCCGCCGAGAATGGCGTTGCGGACCAACGCATGGGCGCCATCGGGGTGGTAGACGTGGTCGCCCATGGCCCGGGCACCAAGCTGCACCCGCGCCGTGCGCACCACCCGTTGGCCTTGATAGGCCTGAAAGGCCGCTTCGATATCGCCGTCGTGCGCCGCCATCGCGTGGGCCAGGCAGACGCCGTCCTCCATCGCCATGCAGGCGCCCTGGGCGTAGTACTGCAGCATCGGATGGGCGGCATCGCCCAGCAGGGTGACGCGGCCATCGGTCCAGTTGACCACCGGGTCGCGGTCGCACAGCACCCACAGTTTCCAGTCCCGGCCATGCTCGATGATGCTTCGGGCGCGCTCGTTGATGTGCGCGAAGCCTCGGCGCACCTCGTCCTTCTCGACCGGCTGGCCGGCCACCGGTTCCGGCGCGTCGTTGTGATAGGTGGCGACCAGGTTGAAAACCTTCCAGTCGGAAAGCGGGTAGTGCACGATGTGACACTTCGGCCCGACCCACAGCGTCGCTGCGTTCCAGCGCAGATCCTCCGGCATCCGCTCGGTCGGAATGACCGAGCGGTAGGTGGTGTGGCCGGATACCCGCGGCGGGTCGTCGCCGACCAGCTGTCGCCGGACCGCCGACCACAGGCCGTCGGCGCCGATCAGCGCCGATCCCGTCACCGCACCGCCGGACGCCAGGTTGACGGTGACGGCGCTGCCGTCCTGTTCGTAGCCCTCGACCCGGGCGTTGACCCGCAGGTCGACCAGGTCGCTGACCCGGCAGGCGGTCAGCAGAACGCCATACAGATCGCCGCGATGCACCACCGCGTAAGGGTTGCCGAAGCGCCGGCGAAACCGCTCGCCGAGTTCGATGTGCATGATTTCCTCGCCACTGAGCGCATCCATCAGGCGCTGCTGTTCGATGTAGACGGCCAGGGCACGCATGCCGTCGCCGACGCCCAGATAGTCGAAGGCATGGAACGCATTGGGGCCGAGCTGAATGCCGGCACCGATTTCCGCCAGTTCGGCGGCCTGTTCCAGGACCAGGCTGGCGAAGCCCTTTCGGGCCAGGCCCAGGGCCACGGAAAGACCGCCGATGCCGCCGCCGGCGATGAGGATTGGTTTCACCGTCATGGCTACCATTAGGTTGCTGGCTCGTTATCGAGCGGAAGTCTTATACCCCGGGGACCGCATGGCAATGCCACCATGCCGGCGAAGGGTGGCCCGCCAGCCGAAGCCCGCAGGGCGAAGGGTGGTGCCCCCTCCCGGACTCGAACCGGGACGACCTCTCGGTCTCGGGATTTTAAGTCCCGTGCGTCTGCCAATTCCGCCAAGGGGGCGCGGCCGTCACCTTGCCGCGCAAGGCGGCCTACGGCAAGGGAGATCGGGCGTCCCTACCAATCCGGCAGGGCCCGCCAATCATCGTCGGTGCCGAGCGCCGCCTGTTCGGCGTCGTAGGCGTAGAGCCAGACCTGTTGTTTGGTGAAGCCGTCGGGGTTGTCCTCGGCGTGGCGGCGGAAGCGGGCGTCGCGGTGGGCGACTTCGTCGGCATCGTCCAGGTGGTACCAGCGTTCGGCGTTGCGGGAATGCTGCTGCAGGCGCTGGGCCCGGTGCTTGCGCAAGGCCTCATAACGGCGCAGGGCAGCGGCCGGGTCATCGTCGCCGTGCAATTGCAGGGTGCGGGCCAGCACCCAGGCATCCTCGATGCCCTGCACGGCGCCCTGGGCGTGGTAGGGCAGCATGGCGTGGGCGGCATCGCCCATCACGGCGATGCGGCCGTCGACCCAGTTGGGCAGCGGGTCGCGATCGTGCAGGGCGGTGACGAACACATCCTCGGTCAGCTCGACCAAGCCGCGCGGTTGCGGGTACCAGCCCTCGAAGGCGGCGCGCAGTTCGGCGCCATCGGCGGTCTGCGACCAGGATTCGCGTTTTTCGTCCTCGGCCGGGCCGATGGCGATCCAGTTGATCAGCCGGCCGCCGGAGATGTAGTAGAACACCGCCGAGAGGCGCGGCCCCATGACCACGAAGGAATAGCGGCCGATGTCGAGATCGGCGGCGGCGTCCGCCGGCACCACGCCGCGCCAGGCCAGATAGCCAGACGGCCGCGGGCGGCCTGGGTTGAACACCCGGTTGCGGACCAGGGAGTGGATGCCGTCGGCGCCTATGAGGACGTCACCCCGCTCGCGGCCGCCAGCCGCCAACTCGGCGGTCACGCCGGCGCCGTCCTGGCCGACCGCCACCACTTCCGCCCCCAGGCGCAACCGAGCCGGGTTCAGCCGGCCGGCCAGGGCGGCGATCAGGTCGGCCCGATGGGCGTGGTAATAGGGCGCGCCGAAGCGATCCCGCGCCATCGGCATCAGCGGCGTGCTCAGGACGTTCTCGCCGCTGTCCCATTCCTTGAACTGATGCGCCCCGGGTTCGACGCAGAATTCGGCCAGATCGTCGGCCAGGCCCAGCCAGTCCAGCACCCGCACGCCGTTCGGGCTCAACTGGATACCGGCCCCGACCTCGGTCAGTGCCGGCGCCTGTTCCAGGACGACGTAGTCCAGGCCGGCCCGCTCCAGCGCCAGGGCCAGGGTGGCGCCGCCGATCCCGGCGCCGACAACGATGATCCGCATCTATTCTCCCCCGTGTCCCCCAATTTCACCCGGCCGCCGGCCGCTCAGTCGCCGCTGTCGGCTTCCTCGATCGGCTCGCCGCCCAACTCGCGCATCATCAGGCGCACCTCGTCGGCGGCGGCCTCCAGCCGGTCGACCGACTGTGAGCGGCTGACGATCGAGGCGCCGAAGCGGCCGTCGCGGTAGAACGGGTAGGAGCCCATGTCGACCTCGGGGTATTTCTCCTGCAGCGCGCCCAGGCCCTTGGCCAGGGTGCCCTCGGCCAGGTGCACGGCGATGGCGATCGAGCGCACCGGGTCGCCGCCGACCAGCTTGTGCTTCAGGCTGTGGAACATGGCCTGGCAGACCACCGGAATGCCGGCCAGGACGAAGACGTTCTCGACCAGGAAGCCGGGCGCCTTGCTGATCGGGTTCTCGATCAAGCTCGCCCCCACCGGCGTGCGGGCCATGCGCATGCGGGCTTCGTTCAACGCCGCCCCGGTGTGGGTGTAGTGGGCCTGCAGGATCGCCACCGCCTCGGGGTTGTGGTCGACCGCCAGGCCGAAGGCGGCGCCGATGCTGTCGGCGGTGATGTCGTCGTGGGTCGGGCCGATGCCGCCGGTGGTGAAGACATAGTCGTAGCGGGCGCGCAGCTCGTTGACCGCCCCCGCGATATCGGCCTCGATGTCCGAGACCACCCGGCATTCCCGCAACTGCACGCCGGCCTCGTTCAGCGCCTCGGCCAGGAAGCCGAGGTTCTGGTCCTTGGTCCGGCCCGACAGGATCTCGTTGCCGATGATCACCACGGCGGCGGTTACGGTCTTCGGGCGGTCGGTCATGGGCGGGCGGCCTTGGGATTGCACGGGGTTTGGTTATAGCACCACCGGCCGGGCGGCCGGAATGCCCCTTGCGGGGCGATTGCACGCCGCCGATGGCACCGCTATATCAAGAGCTCGTTTTCATCAGGCCATGCCCATGCAATTCCCCGACCCGTTGATCCGCGGCCGGTTGATCCGGCGCTACAAACGTTTCCTGGCCGACGTCGAACTGGACGGCGGCGAGGTGATCACCGCCCATTGCGCCAATCCGGGCTCGATGCTGGGCCTGAACGAGCCCGGGCTGGAGGTCTGGCTGTCGCCGGCCCGCAATCCCAAGCGGAAGCTGAAATACAGTTGGGAGCTGTTGGACGTGGACGGCGGCCTGGTCGGCATCAACACGGCCCATCCCAACGGCCTGGCGGCGGAGGCGATCGCGGCCGGTCGGGTGCCGGAGCTGGCCGGCTATGGCGGCCTGCGGCGGGAGGTGAAATACGGCAAGAACTCCCGCGTCGACCTGCTGCTGAGCGACGACGGCCGGCCGGATTGCTACGTCGAGATCAAGAACGTGCATCTGATGCGCCGGCCGGGCCTGGCCGAATTCCCCGATTCCGTCACCGCCCGGGGGGCCAAGCATCTGCGCGAACTGGCCGACATGGTGGCGGCCGAACACCGGGCGGTGATGTTCTATCTGGTGCAGCGGGGCGATTGCGAAGAATTCACCATCGCCGCCGATATCGACGCCACCTATGCCGAGGAACTGCGCCGCGCCCTGGACAGGGGGGTCGAGGCGATCTGCTACCGGTGCGCCATCGACACCGATGGGATCGAGGTCGATGGGCCGTTAACGATTGTCTTCTAGCCTCAACATGCTACCTAGTACCCACCACTAGGGGATAGGATGAACTACATCGCCGCCAGCACCGCGCCGCTCGAGAATACCGGCCTGATCAAGATCCACGATCTGGCCGAGTTCGACGGCATGCGCACGGCCGGCCGGCTGGCCGCCGAATGCCTGGACATGATCGCCCCGCGGGTCCGGCCGGGCGTGACCACCGAGCACCTGGACAAGCTTTGCCACGACTTCATCGTCGATCACGGCGCCACGCCGTCGCCATTGAACTATCGCGGCTATCCGAAGTCGGTCTGCATCTCGATCAACCACGTGGTCTGTCACGGCATTCCAGGCGAGCGGGCGCTGAAGGACGGCGATATCCTCAACATCGACGTCACCGTCACCCTGGACGGCTGGTTCGGCGATTCCAGCCGGATGTTCCACGCCGGCCGACCGAAGCTGAAGGCCCGGCGGCTGTGCGACATCACCTACGAGGCGATGATGCGCGGCATCCGGGTGATCCGGCCGGGCGCCTTTCTGGGTGATATCGGCCACGCCATTCAGAGCTACGCCGAAGGGGAGCGCTGCTCAGTGGTGCGGGATTTCTGCGGCCACGGCGTCGGCCAGGTGTTCCACGACGCGCCCAACGTCTTGCACTACGGCGAGCCGGGCAGCGGCATCGAACTGCGCCAGGGCATGATCTTCACCGTCGAGCCGATGATCAACCTGGGCGGCTGGCAGGTGAAGCTGCTGGGCGACGGCTGGACGGCGGTGACCCGCGACAAATCCCTCTCGGCGCAGTTCGAGCATTCCATCGGCGTCACCGCCGACGGCCACGAGATATTCACCACCTCGCCGGCGGGACTGCACAAACCGCCCTACGATTGAGGCTAGCGGCGTGGCGGGCGGCAAGAAGGCGAAACCGCACTACCACGGCCACCGCCAGCGCCTGCGCGCCCGCTTCCTGAAGGGCGGCGCCGACGGCCTGCCGGACTACGAACTGTTGGAATTGATCCTGTTCGGGGCGATCCGCCAGGGCGACGTGAAGCCCCTGGCGAAACGGCTGATCGCGGAGTTCGACGGCCTGGCCAATGTGCTGTCGGCCGAGCCCGAGGCCCTGGCCGCCGCCGGCCTGGGGGAGAGCACCATCGCCACCATCAAAACCGCCCAGGCGGCCGCCCTGCGGCTGTCGCAGGCCCAGGTCATGAGCGGGCCGGTGGTCAGCTCCTGGACGGCGCTCTTGGACTATTGCCGCTCCAGCATGGGGCATTCGCGGACCGAGGAATTCCGCATCCTGTTCCTCGACCGCAAGAACCGGCTGATCGCCGACGAGGTGCAGCAGCAAGGCACCGTCGACCACACCCCGGTGTACCCGCGCAAAATTAAACAGTGCAAGTGTGCTTTTAACCTATTGAATATATTAACTTTTTTTGGTAATTCTAAACAGTTGAGTGCAAGTGTGCGTTAAGTGTATGGTTAACCATTTGCTAACTAGATATAACACATACCTACTTTTTATACAACCAACATTTGCTTAACGGAAAACCAAACTTATCGACCAACCACCACTCAACAGTTTGCCGCCATCTCGCATGAAAGATGCGGGCGCAATATGAACTAAAGGAGTGAAAAGGTATGGAATGGGT
>JASLMH010000180.1 GCA_030746635.1 Alphaproteobacteria bacterium
GAGGGGATTCGGTGGAGACGGCGTTGCGCCTGGCGCGCCAGTACCACAAGATCCGCGGCCAATACGACCGCACCAAGTTCATCTCGCTGAAGCAGGGCTACCACGGCACCCATTTCGGCGGCGCCTCGGTCAACGGCAACGCCAATTTCCGGCGCAACTACGAACCGCTCCTGCCCGGCTGCTTCCACATCGCCAGCCCCCATCTCTACCGCAATCCGTTCAACGAAAACGACCCGGCCCGGCTGACCGAGCTCTGCGCCGCCGCCCTGGCGGACGAGATCGCCTTCCAGGGGCCGGACACCGTCGCCGCCTTCATCATGGAGCCGGTGCTGGGCGCCGGCGGGGTGATCCCGCCGCCCGCGGACTTCATGCCGGCGGTGCGGGAGATCTGCGACCGCCACGGTGTGCTATTGATCGCCGACGAGGTGATCACCGCCTTCGGCCGCACCGGCGCCTGGACCGGCTCGCGCCTGTGGGGCGTCCGGCCCGACCTGATGACCACCGCCAAGGCGATCACCAACGGCTATTACCCGTTCGGCGCCGTGCTGATCTCGGACGGCGTGGCCGAGGCCTTCGAGGGCAACGACGACGCCTTCGGCAACATCGGCCATGGCTATACCTATTCGGCCCATCCGGTCGGGGCGGCGGCGGCGCTCGCCACCCTGGAGGAGACCCGGCGCTTGGGGGTGGCCGACAACGCGGCGGCCCGGGGGGAGGAGTTGCTGGCCGGCTGCCAGGACCTGTTGGCCCGGCACGAACTGGTCGGCGACGTGCGCGGCCGGGGGCTGATGATCTGCCTGGAACTGGTGGCCGATCGGGCGGCCAAGACCCCGGTCGACAAGCCGGTGATGGCGGCGATGTTCGAGGCCACCTACGAGGCCGGCGTGATGATCCGGGTCTCGGGCAACAACGTCATCCTGTCGCCGCCCCTGATCATCACGGCCGACGACGTCCACCGCATGCTGGCGGCACTCGACGCCGGCCTGGCGGCGGCCGGCTGATCGTCATCGTGAGGCGCCCGTCATGACCGCGCCGGTGATCCTGATCATCGGCACCGCCGATACCAAGGCGGACGAGTTGCTGTTCATGAAGCATTGCATCGAGCAGCAGGGCGCCACCGCCCTGGTGATGGATGTCAGTGTCCTCGACGACCCGCCCTTCGGCGTCGATATCAGCCGCCACGAGGTGGCCACCGCCGCCGGCACCACCAACCAGGCGATCATCGACCTGGGTGACGAGAACCTGGCGATGGCCAAGACGGCCGAGGGGGCCGGCAATCTGACCCTGGAGCTGCAACAACAGGGCCGGATCGACGGTGTGATCGCCCTGGGCGGCACCATGGGCACCGATCTGGCCCTGGACGTGGCCTCGATGTTGCCCCTCGGCGTGCCCAAGGTGGTGCTGTCGACGGTGGCTTTCTCGCCATTGCTGCCACCGGAACGGATCGCCCCGGACCTGGTGATGATGCTCTGGGCCGGCGGGTTGTACGGCCTCAACAGTATCTGCCGGGCCTCCCTCAGCCAGGCCTGCGGCGCCGTCGTCGGGGCGGCCCGGGCGGTGCTGCCGCCGCAGACGGAGCGGCCGGTGATCGGCCTGACCTCGCTCGGCACGTCCTCCCTGAAGTACATGGTGCCCTTGAAGCCGGCGCTGGAGGCGCGCGGCTTCGAAGTGGCGGTGTTCCACACCACCGGCATGGGCGGCCGGGCCATGGAAACCCTGGCCGCCCGGGGCCGCCTGGCGGCGGTGCTGGATTTCTCCCTGATCGAGGTCAGCAACCACCATAACGGCTCGGTGGTCTCGGCCGGCGCCGACCGGCTGGAGGCGGCCGGCCGGGCCGGGGTGCCGCAGATCGTCGCCCCCGGCGGCGTCACCCTGATCGACATGCAGGCCTGGGCCGAGGTGCCGGAGAAATACCGCCAGCGCGGCTTTCACGCCCACAACCGGCTGATCGCCTGCGCCATCATGGAGGCGGCGGAAAAACGATCGGTGGCCCGGGCCATCGCCGCCAAGCTGGCCAAGGCGCAAGGCCCGACCAGCTTCATCATGCCGCTGGGGGGTATCGACGAATGGGACAAGGAAGGCGGGCCGTTCCACGACCCGGCCGGCCTGGCCGCCTTCGCCGAAGAGATCCGCGCCCACCTCAAGCCGCCCGTCGAGCTGATCGAGCTCGACGCCCACATCAACGACCAAGCCTTCGCCGATAGTGCCCTGGCGGTCCTGGACCGTTGGATCAGCGATGGCGTGGTGGCGGTTTAGGCAGTCCGGGAACGTCGGCGCCGTAGGGCGCCCAGGCCGGCCAGTCCGATGGCCAGGACGGCCAGGCTGGCGGGTTCCGGTACGACCTCGAACATGAAGGTGCCGGCGGCGTAGCGATTGGCCGGACCGCCATCGATAACGGTGGGATAGATGCCGGGCGTGGGATGAAAGCGGCCGCCGCCGACGAAGCTCAAGGCGCCGCCGCCGCTGTCCGTGCTCCAAAGCACGGGGATGTTGCCGTTCGGCTCGCCCAAATCATAGCCGTGGGCGACGATGCTGCCCTGAAACCCGGCCGACAGGATCAACGGTGCCGACAGGCTCTTGAAACGGCTGCCGTCGATCAGGACGTCGCCGACGCCGGTGGCGAACACCAATTGCGCCAACGGCGTCGCCGTGTTGTTGCGATCGTAGATCGCGGCGGTGATCGGGCTGCTCAGGCCGTTCGAACTGCTGTCGAACACGCCCAGATCGGTGATCGCGATGGTCTGGTTGACGTTGAAGTCCATGCCCAGGCCGCCGGTATAGCCCTGATTGCCTACCGTGCCGGCCGGCACGACGTAGGCGATGGTGCCGGCCCGCGCCGTCCCGGCCTGCAGACCCATCAAGATCATCAGCGCCACGGCGAGACCAACAAACAGGCTCTGCTGCCAAAGGCCGGGAAGTTTGATCGTTAACCGATCAATTGCTATTGATTGTCCCCGCATGGCTATCATCCCCATCTCATGCGCCGCCCTCTTCGGCGCCTTTCTACGGTTAACGACGCAAAGACCGTGCCAAGTCGATTAATTGACCTGTTTTCAATGAGTTAACGACCGGACAGATGACCGGCCGTTGGCGATATGTAAAGAAATTCGACAACCACATGGGCGGCAACTGGGCTCACCGGCCCATGCCGTCCGCCCCGTCTTCGTTCAGCCAGCCTTGAACCTGACCGGCAGGTTGCGCGGGCCGCGGACCTGGCCGCCGGCCCAGGTGACGGCATCGGGGTCGGCCAGTTCGAACTCGGGGATGCGGGCGAACCAGGCGCGCAGGGCGACGTCCATCTCCATCCGCGCCAGGTTGGAGCCGGCGCAACGGTGGATGCCGACGCCGAAGGCGATGTGGCGGTTGCGTTCGCGATCCAGGATCACCTCGTCCGGCCGGTCGAAGATCTCCGGGTCGTGGTTGGCGGCCGGGAAGTTCATCAGCACCCGATCGCCGGGCTTGAAGGTGACGTTGCCGGCCTGGATCTCCTCGGTGGCGACGCGGGCCATGGTCACCGGCGAATAGAAACGCAGCATCTCCTCGATGGCGCTGGGGAATAGCTCCGGTTCGCCGGCCAGGCGGCGGCGGTCGCCCGGGTGGCAGGAGAAATGCCACAGGGCGGCGCCGATCGAGCTCCAGGTGGTGTCGATGCCGGCGACCAGCAGCAGGTTGCACATGCCGATGACCATGCCATCGGTAACCGGTTCGCCGCCCAGCTTCTTGGCGAGCAGTTGCGAGATCAGGTCGTCGCCCGGGTTGGCCCGGCGCTCGGCCACCATGTCGGCGAAGAAGCCGCGGATGACCCGGCGGTATTTCACCCGGATCTCCGGGTCGGAGAGGCCGAACTCCAGGACGTTGCGGACCCAGCCGACGAATTCGTCGTTGCGGGCCGGGTCGATGCCCAGCATGTGGCCGATCACCCGAGAGGGGATTTCCTGGGCGTACTGCACCGCCGCGTCGCACGATCCCTGGTCGATGAAACCGTCGATCAGCCGTGCGCACAGGGCCTCGGTGAAGGGCCGGTGCTCGGCCACCGCCTTGGGGGTGAAGAAGGGCAGGATCAGCCGGCGGATCGGGATCTGCTCCGGCGGGTCGGAGGTGATCGGCGGCGCATCGGTGCCGTGTTGGTCCAGTTCCGGATCGAAGGCCTTTACGGGCGGCACCACGATCGGCTCCTTCGAGGACAGGGCCGGCACCATCTTGACGAAGGCCTGCATGTCCTCGTAACGGGTCGGCATCCAGGAGCCGCCCCAGCGGTCGGAATGGGCGATCGGGCAGCGGGCCCGCAGGTCGCGCCAGACCGGCAGCGGATCCTTGGCATAGTCCGGGTCCAGGATGTCGTAGTCGGTGGCCCAGTCGGCCACGGGCGGGGATTTCTTCATCAGTCGTCGCCTCCGCTCTCGTCCAGGATCGAAATGGCGAACTCGGGGCAATTGTCGACCGCCAGCCTGGCCTTCTCGGCCAGTTCCTCCGGCACGGCGCCGTCATTCAAGGCATAGGCCGCGCCGTAGTCGTCGGTGTCGAAAAGCTCGGGCGCCAGGGCGCAGCAACGGTTATGCCCCTGGCAAATCTCCGGATCGACCTTGATCCGCATGGCGCGCCTCCCCTTCCGCGTCTGCCCTATCGGGGCAGTCTAGCACGGATTGGAAGGAGTCCAGATTACGCATTCCGGCGGGCCAGCCGCGCTATGCCACCAGTTCGAACTCGTTCAGGTCCGGTTGGTCCATCTCGGCGCAGAAGCGTTCGAAGCTCCAGGGCCACATGGCCGGGTTGCCGTTCTTGTCCAGGTACCAGCTTCGGCAGCCGGTGACCCAGACGGTGCCCTTCATCGCCTCCATGATCGCCTCGTTGAAGCGCCGGGTGGCGTCCGGCCGGGGCGCGATGGCCCGGAAGCCGCCGTCGCGGTACAGCTCGATCAACTGCATGATGTAGGCGAGCTGGATCTCCGAGATTTCGATCAGCGAGAAGTTGCCGATCGGGCTGTTGGGGCCGACCAGCATGAAGAAGTTCGGGAAGCCGGGCAGGGCGACGCTGCGGTAGGCCTGGGTGGCGTCCTGCCAGGCCCGGTCCAGGGTCAGGCCGTCTTGGCCGACCAGGTGCATCGGCCGCATGAAACGGTGGCCGTCGAAGCCGGTGGCCAAAACCAGCACATCCAGCTCGTGCAGGCGGCCGTCGCCGGTACGCACGCCGCCCGCTTCGATCCTCTCGATGCCTTCGGTGACCAGTTCGGCCTCGGGCCGCTGGATCGCCGGGTAGAATTCGTCCGACATGATCAGCCGCTTGCAGGCGGCTTGATAGTCGGGCGTCAGTTGCCGCTTCAGTTCGGGGTCCCTGACGTTCTCGTCCAGGTTCGCCTGGCAGGCTTCCTCGATCAGCTTCATCTGCTCCCGGTTGCCGATCACCGCCTGGCTGAACGAGCCGGCGATCTGCGCCGACATGGACCGGTGCATATGCTGCATGACGCCGGGGTTGTGGCGAAAATTCTCCTTGTCCGCCTCGGTGTAGGGCGGGTTCGCCAGCGGGAAGATCCATTGCGCCGTGCGCTGGAACAACGAGACCTTGGCCACCCGGTCGATGATCGCGGGGACGATCTGGATCGCTGTCGAACCGGTGCCGATGATGCCGACGCGCTTGCCCGCCAGGCCGACGTCATGGTTCCAGCGGGCGCTGTGGAAGCGATCGCCGGCGAAGCTGTCCAGGCCGTCGATGTCGGGGTAGACCGGATCGCGCAGAACGCCGGTGGCGGCGATCACGAAATCGACCACGTCCAGTTCGCCGTCCCCGGTGGACAGATGCCAGCGGCCGTCACGGTATTCGCCGCGGCTGATTTCGGTGTTGTAGGTGATGCGCGGCTCGACCCCGTATTTCCCGGCGACGCCTTCGAAATAGGCCTGGATCTCGGCCCCGGGCGAGAACAGGTGGCTCCATTCCGGGTTCAGCTCGAACGAATAGCTGTAGAGGTGCGAGGGGACGTCGCAGGACAGGCCCGGATAGGTGTTGTCGCGCCAGGTGCCGCCCAGGCGGTCGGCCTTTTCGTAGATGGCGAAATCGTCGAAGCCGGCTTGCCGCAGCTTGATGGCGGTCAGGATGCCGGACATGCCGGCGCCGATGATGGCGATCCTGGGTGTCCGGCCGGCCTTCGCCGTCGCGCCCGTACCGCTTGCCTCACTCATACTCCGTCCCCTCGATGGCTTTGGCTGAATGGCGGAAATCATGGGCGCCCTGGCGGTTTCGGCAATGCGAAACCGGGGCGCGGCCCGATGGTCGTGTTGTTGGCCGCCCGTCGAAAGGCCGGGCCGGCGGCGGCCATAAGATTTCGATTCCCGCCGCCGGTCAAGCCCCTGGCCGGGCCGCGCCATTGACCTATTTGCTTTGGTACAGTTCCATCATGCTCGAAGAGTGGGCGATTGGGAGGTTGCCGTGTCGGAACAGGTCGAGGGCAGGGGGGGACCCGTCACCGCCATCCATCTGGATGCGGTCGGCGGCGTCGCCGGCGATATGTTCGCCGCCGCGCTGCTCGACGTCCGCCCCGATCTTTGGCCGGACTGCGAAGGGGCGATCGCCGCCATGGATCTGCCCGCCACGGTTCAGGCCCGCTGGGAAGCCCATGGCGACGGCACGCTGAGCGGCGCCCGTTTCATGGTCGCGGGCGCGGCGGGCGATGGCGCTCAACACACCCATTGGCGGCGGATCCGGGATCGTTTGACGGCGGCGGCGCTGGCGGAGCCGGTACGCGAGGTGGCGCTGTCGATTTTCGGCGCCCTGGCCGAGGCCGAGGCGGCGGTGCATGGCATTGCGGTGGACGAGGTGGCCTTTCACGAGGTCGGGGCCGAGGATTCCATCGTCGATATCGTTAGCGCGGCGGCGCTGATCGCCGCCCTGGGCCCGTGCCGCTGGTCGATCGGGCCGATCCCGCGCGGCCGGGGGCAGGTGCGCACGGCCCATGGCATCCTGCCGGTACCGGCGCCGGCGACCCTGGAACTGCTGAAGGGTTTCCTGCTGTTCGACGACGGCGAGGATGGCGAGCGGGTGACGCCGACCGGGGCGGCGATCCTGCACCACCTGCAACCGACCCAGGCCGCCGACCCGCTGCCCCGGAAGCTGCTGGGCGCCGGCCTCGGCTTCGGCGGCCGGCGGCTGGCCGGGCGCAGCAACGTCCTGCGCGCCACCCTGTACGCCGCCGCCGGCGACGACGCCCTGGCCGACCGGGTCGAGGTGCTGCGTTGCGAGGTGGACGACCAGACCGCCGAGGACCTGGCTGTGGCCCTAGACCATTTGCGCGGTATCGATGGGGTGATCGACGTCTGCCAATGGCCGGTACTGGCGAAGAAGGGCCGCCTGGCCACCGCCCTGCAGGTGCTGGCGACGCCGGCGGCGGCCGACCGGGCGGCCTTGGCCCTATTGGACGAAACCGCCACCCTGGGAGTGCGCCGGGCCAGTCGGTCGCGCACCGTGGTCGCCCGCCAGAGCCGCCGGGAGGGCGATGTCCGCGTCAAGCTGGCGCGGCGGCCGAGCGGGACCACGGCCAAGGCCGAGATCGACGATCTGGCGGGCATCGAAGGCGCCGGCGCCCGGCGGGCGGCCCGGCGCCGGGCCGAGGCGGCGGCGATGGCGGACGAGGATGGCGATGGCCGCTGACCTGGCTCGATTGTCCGAACGGCTGGCGGCGGTGCTGCGGGATTGCGGCCAGGCGACCATCGCCGTCTCGGGCGGTGTCGATTCCATGACCCTGGCCAGTTTCGCCCATCGCCTGGCGGCGGCCGACGGCGTGCGCATGGTGCATGCCATCTCGCCGGCGGTGCCCAGGGCGGCGACGGTGCGGGTCAGGGAACTGGCGCAGGCGGAAGGCTGGCGGCTGGATGTGGTCGACGCCGGCGAGTTCGCCGATCCGCGCTATCGCGCCAACCCGCTCGATCGCTGTTATTTCTGCAAATCCAACCTGTACCGGACACTCGGAGAGCTGGCGCCCGGCGTGGTGCTGTCGGGCACCAACGGCGACGATCTGGGCGATTTCCGGCCAGGTCTGCGGGCGGCGGCGGAATGGCAGGTCCGCCACCCCTACGTGGAGGCCGGCATGGCCAAGGCCGATGTGCGGGCCCTGGCCCGGCGCCTGGATCTGCCGGACCTGGCGGCCTTGCCGGCCTCGCCCTGCCTGGCCAGCCGGGTGGAGACCGGTATCGCCATCGCGGCGGATACCCTGACCCTGGTTGATGCGGTCGAGGTGTGGGCGCGAGAGCGCCTGGCCGCCGACACCGTACGCTGCCGGGTGCGCACCGACGGCCTGGTGCTGGAGCTGGATCCCGCGACCCTGTCCGGACTGACGGCGACACGGCGCCTATCGTTGCTGGCGGAGATGCAAAGCCGCTTCCCAGCCGCCGACGGCGTCCGTTTCGCCGCCTATCGCCGCGGCAGCGCCTTCGTCGGGGATCGGGCGGCGGCCGGCTGATGGCTGAAAGCGACATCAAGCTGGACCTGGAACGACCGGCCCGGCTGGGCTTCGGCGAGGCGGTGTTCTGTGCCCAGAAGTCCGCCGGCCAGATCGGCGATATCCTGGCGGAGGCGGACCGGCGGGAACTGCCGTTCCTGCTGACCAGGCTGGACGAGGCGACCTTCGCCGCCCTGGCCGAAGATCACCGCCGACGGATCGACTATGACCCTCTCTCCGGCACCGGGTTCTTCCGCTTCGAGCCGCGTGAGGCCGAGGCGCCCTTGGTGGCGGTGGTGACCGCCGGTACCTCCGATGCCGGAGCGGCGCGGGAGGCCATCCGCACCCTGGCCTTCAACCATCTGGCCGCGACGGCGATCTTCGACGTCGGCGTTGCCGGGCTGTGGCGGCTGCTGGACCGGCTGGACGAGATCAAGCGCCATCCGGTGGTGATCGCCGTGGCCGGCATGGACGCGGCCATGCCCAGCGTGCTGGGCGGCCTGGTACCCGGGCTGCTGATCGCCGTGCCGACCTCGACCGGTTACGGCGCCGCCCGGGGCGGCGAGACCGCCTTCGCTGCCGCCCTGGCCTCCTGTGCGCCGGGGGTGGTGGTGTGCAATATCGACAACGGCTATGGCGCCGCCTGCGCCGCCATCCGCTCGCTGACGGCGGCCCGGATGATCACCGGGGAGGGGTGATAGGCCATGCGTTACAAACGGCACGAGGCCAAGGATTATGCCCGCGAGCACATGCGGGGCATCTGGGCCGCCGCCCTGACCCCGTTCACCCCGAACCTGGCGCTGGACGAGGACGGCTTCCGTCGCAACATCCGCCACTGGCGCGGCGAACTGGGCATCGACGGGGTCTTCATATCCGGCAAGCAGGGCGAGTTCTTCTCGATGTCCGTCGAGGAGCGCAAGCGCAGCTTCGAACTGGCGGTGGAAGCCACCGACGGCGGTAGCGGCACCATCATGTCGTGCTCGGACCAGAACCTCGACGTGGTGCTCGAACTCGCCCGCCACGCCCAGGCGATCGGCGCCGAATACATCGTCGTGCACGCCCCGCTGCTGCATTTCCTCACCGATCGCGACGATACGCTGTACGCCTATTACCGCCATATCAGCGAGCAGGTGGAGATCGGCATCGCTTTGTGGAGCCATCCCGACAGCGGCTATCTGATGAGCCCGGAGCTCTGCGCCCGGATCGCCGAACTGGCGAACGTCGTCGCCATCAAGTACAGCGTGTCGCGCGAGATGTATGCCCGGCTGACCGCCTTGGCCGGCGACCGCCTGTTGGTCAGCACCGCCTCGGAAGACGAGTGGTTCGACAACATGGTCGAGCTGGGCTGGCAGCTCTACCTCTGTTCCTCGCCGCCCTATCTGCTGCAGACGGCGGCCGATCGGCGCATGCGGGAGTACACCGATCTGGCCCTGGCCGGCGAGATCGAACGCGGCCGGGCCGTGCGCGACAGCCTGGAGCCGGTGCGCCAGGCCCTGAAGTCGACCCGCCCCGGCGGCAAGCCCCAGGCGCAGCAGAAATACTGGCAGGAACTGCTGGGCCAGGCCGGCGGCCCGGTGCGGCCGCCGCTGTTGCCATTGACCGAGGCCGAGAAGGCGGCGATCCGGGCCGCCTTCGATGGCTGCGGTCTGCGTCTCGCCGACCGGGCGACCGAATAGGAGCCATGACATGACCCCGCATCCGAGATTCCGGCCCTTCAATTTCGAGCAATGGATCGACCGGAACCAGGCATCCCTGCGGCCGCCGGTGGGCAACAAGCTGCTGCACGACGCCAGTGGCATGATCGTCATGGTGGTCGGCGGGCCCAACACCCGGGTGGATTTCCACGACGACCCGGTGGAGGAATGGTTCTATCAGTTGCGCGGCGACATGCTGTTGAAGATCGCCGAAAACGGCGAGATCTACGATGTGCCGATCCGCCAGGGCGAGGTCTTCCTGTTGCCGCCCCACGCCGTGCACGCGCCGCAACGGCCCCAGGACGGCTCGGTCGGCCTGGTGGTGGAGGCGCCGCGCGTGGCCGGCATGAAGGACGGCTTCGAATGGTACTGCTTCGACTGCCAGGCCAGGGTGCACCGGGCCGAGGTGACGCTGACGGATCCGAGCGGCATCGTCACCGAACTTCCGAAGGTCTACGACGCCTTCCACGCCGACGAAGCCCTGCGAACCTGCGCCGCCTGCGGTGCCCTGCACCCGGGCAAGGGCGCCCCGCCGGAGGGTTGGGTGACGTTGTAGAGGGCTGCAGAACGGACGGCCCATAGGCATGCTTCGAGACGGGCGCTGCGCGCCCTCCTCAGCATGAAGTCCATTTTCTGAATTTTACTTCGCGTCCTCACCCTGAGGAGCGCCG
>JASLMH010000181.1 GCA_030746635.1 Alphaproteobacteria bacterium
TTTGCCGCCAGGGGCGTCGCGCGCCGCTTGAAGTGGCCCACACTACGGCGCGCCGCGCTCCTACCTGGCGGCAAAAAATCATCTCGGTGAAACAGGTCAATATCAGGGACCATTGGTATATCAATCGGGTCAGCGCTGACCGTCGCTCATGGCGGCGATGGTCCGGGCCAGCAGTTTGATTTCGCTGCGCAGTTCGGCGACCGCCTGATTGCGGCCCTCGCTCATGTCCTCCAGCAGGCGCATGACATAGACATCCAGGTTGCGCAGGTGGCCCCGGCTGGCTTCGTCCAGACCGATCTGCTGGGTTTCCATCTGGGCGGACAGTTTTTGCAGCACCGGCCGCATTTCCATCTGGCTTTCCGCCAGCTTGACCATCAGATCCTGTTCCGTCTTCATCTGATCGGTCAGCACGCTCAGCTTGTCGGCCAGGGCGAGCAAGGTGTTTTGCGCCGTTCCCCGTCCTTCCTCGGAGCGGGCGATGGTGCGTTGCAAATTCTCCAGGCTATCCGCCGTCTGTTCCAGCAATGCCTGGACATAGGCCGGCACCGATTGGTCGCCGTCGGCGATGCCGGCGCCGCTGGACAGTCGGGTATAGCTGGACAGCCACTCCTCCAGATCGTTGTAGAAACGGTTCTGCGCCTGGCTGGCCTGCAACTCCAGGAAGCCGAGCACCAGGCTGCCGGCGAGGCCGAACAGCGAGGATGAAAAAGCGATCGCCATGCCGTTCAACGGCGATTGCAGGCCCTGCTTCAGATCCGAGAAGATGCCGGCGAAATCACCCGAGGCGATGGACAAATTGCCGATCGTCTTGCCCACCGCGGCGACGGTCTCCAACAGGCCCCAGAACGTACCGAGCAGGCCAAGGAAGATCAGCAGGCCGATCAGGTAGCGCGAGATGTCGCGGCTTTCGTCCAATCGGGAGTGGATGGAATCCAGGATCGAGCGGGTCGACAAGGCCGATAGCGACATCCGCCCGCCGCCGCGTTCGCCAAGCATGGTGGCCATCGGCGCCAGCAGGGTCGGCGCCCGCTGCACCGACAGGCCCGGCTCGGCCCGGCGAAAGGTCTCGATCCAGTCGACCTCCGGCCGCAGCATCAGCACCTGCCGGAAGGCGTAGACGATGCCGAAGACCAGGGTCGCCACGATCAATCCGTTCAACACCGGATTGGCCTGGAAGGCGCGCATCAGGGGCAGGTACAACAGCGCCGCGGCGGCGACCACCAGCGCCAGGAACAACAGCATCCGAACCAGATAGCGATCCGGACGGGTCATCGTGACACACCCGCTCGGGCCGTGACGGGCGCTCGCGGTGACGGCGATGGGTCGGTCATCTGGGCGCTATCAGTCGGTCAGGAGGACATCGACGCGGTCGGGCGGGCCGCCGTCGCGGGCGATGCCCAGGGCCCGAACGTCGATGCGGGTGCTTTTCATGCCGCTTTCGATCAGGAACGACCGCACCGCCAGGGCGCGCGACAGCGAAAGCCGTCGCGCCTTCGAGGTGTTGTTGCCGGTGGCCTCGGCGTAGGCCTTCAGTTGCAGTCGCGCCTGGGTCGGTTTCATCTGGGCGCTGAGATCCTTCAGGCGCTGCTCCTCGTCGGTGGTCAGCACCGAACTGTCGGGGCGGAAGCGGATCTGCAACAGCTCCTCGCCGGTCGGCGGCAGCGCCGCCAGGCGCTGCTGCTTGGCCGCCGGTGCCGCTTTCGGCGGCGGCGGGGCCGGTTCGGCCTTCTTGGCGGTGACGATGGTGCTGGCCTTGGGTGCCGCCGGCTTGGCGGTCGCGGCCACGGCGGGCGGCGGCGGCGGTGGTGGCGGCGGTGGGGTCTTGGCCTTGACGCCGGTCGTGGGTGCCGGCTGCTTCGGCACCGTCGGCGGTGGCGGCGCGGCGACCTTGGCGGTGGGCGCCGTTTTGGCCGGCTTGACCACCACTGGCGGCGGCGGTGGCGGCGGCGTCAGACGCGCGGTCTGCCGTTTGGCGGGCTTGCTCGGTCGTGCCGGCGCGGGTACCGCTGTCCGGGCCGGCGCCGGCGGTGGTGAGGGTGTCTTGACCGTAGGCGCGGCTTGCCTTGCCGGCGGGGCCGTCGTGGTCACGGCGGCGGCGGGCGGCGGGCTGACCGGCCGCGTAGCTCGCGGCGCCACGGCCTGCAGCACCGGTGCCGAAGTGCCCAGATTGGGAATCAGCAGGGCGTGACCCCGCCCGCGCGCCGCCGGCCGGACGGCCAATGGCGAGGAGACGATTCCGGCGGTCGCGGCGGGGCCGTAAAGGGCAGCCCAATTGACCACGACCTCGGGTCCACCACTGCCGCCGATCTGCACCACTTGCTGAGCGGCGGCGTGGCCCGACGCGGCCGACAAAAGGATCGCCAGCATGATTGGCGCACGGCCGAGGCGGCACGGCTTCGCGCGACCCGATCGACTTGGCTTAGGGGCTGTTTTCATGGGTTTTTCTTGGTCGGTACTCGGCAGCCTCTGGGCCCCGCGCGTTGCCGCCCGGCGGCTCTTTTCGTTGGCCCGGCACGATAGCCCAGTGCGCCGGAGGGGGCAACGGAATAGCAATGATGCGGGCATCGTGACGGCATGGATGCCGCGACATTTTGGCCGAATTGTGACGACGGGGTGATCGGGGCACTAGCCGGTGGCCGGTCCTGGCCGCCGGGCTTGCCGGATCAGCCGCAGCATTCGCGTATGAATGGCGTCGTTCCCGGCCAGGACGTCGCCTTTTTCCATCGGATCGGTGCCGCCGTCGGTGCGGCTGACCATGCCGCCGCTCTCGCGGACCAGCAACAGCCCGGCGGCGACGTCCCATGGAGACAGCCCGGTTTCCCAAAAGCCGTCGAACCGCCCGGCCGCGACATAGGCCAGATCCAGCGCCGCCGAGCCCAGGCGCCGGACGCCGGCGCATTCGTCCATGATCGCCCGTAGTTCCGGCAGGTAACCCGGCGTGGCCTCCGGTCGGAGATGCGGGATGCCCGTGGCGATCACCGCCTCCTGTAGGTCGCGCCGTGCGGCCACCCGAAGCCGCCGGTCGTTCAGGTAGGCCCCCTGGCCGCGCTCGGCCCAGAACATTTCGTCCGTGATCGGCGCGTAGACCACCCCGGCGGTGACGTTGCCGGCCTCTTCCAGGGCGATCGAGACGGCGAACATCGGGATGCCGTGCATGAAGTTGGTGGTGCCGTCGATCGGATCGACGATCCAGCGCCGGCCGCCGTCCTCGCCCGCCTGGGCGCCGCCTTCCTCGGTCAGGAAGCCGAATTTCGGCCGCGCCTGGCTCAACAGTTCGCGCAGCTTGCGGTCGACCCGGGTATCGGCGTTGGTCACGAAATCGCCCGGCCCCTTGCGCGACACCTGCAAATTCTCGATTTCGCCGAAGTCGCGCACCAGGCCGCGCGCGACCTTGCGCGCCGCCGACTGCATGACGTTCACGACGGGCGAGGTGCGTGCCATATCTGTTCGATTCCGTGGCTGGCCGGGTGGCGGAGCTGGTTGGTCAGGCGCTGCGAATTCATTCGAGAGCCCGCTAGCTGTCGGCCCGTTTCACGTAGCCGCCGTCGTCGGTGCTGACCACCACGACATCGCCGATGCCGACGAACGGCGGCACCGAGGTGCGCACGCCGTTGCTCAGCACCGCCGGCTTGTAGGAGGCGGCCGCCGTCTGTCCCTTGACCACGGGCTCGGTCTCGCCGACTTCCAGCGAGACATGCTCGGGCAGCGATATGCCCAGGATCGAGCCCTCGTAACTCTCGATCGACACCGTCATGCCGTCCTGCAGATAGGCGGCCTGGTCGCCCAGCAAATCGGCGTTCAGTTCGATCTGCTCGTAGCTCTCGCTATCCATGAAGGTGAAGCTGTCGCCGTCGCCGAACAGGAACTGGTGCTCCTTTTGGTCCAGACGAACGCGCTCGACGTTTTCCGAGGCGCGAAACCGCTCGTTCAATTTGCTGCCGTCGCGCAGGTTGCGCAACTCCACCTGCAAATAGGCGCCACCCTTGCCGGGTTGCGTATGGGCGATCTTGACCGCCCGCCACAAACCGCCCTTGTGCTCGATCACGTTGCCGGGGCGGATGGCGTTGCCGTTAATTCTCATGGCCCGCACTCGTTTGTTCCATCGCCGGGAGTTCCCGGCGCCAAGGCGGGCGGAACCTACCAAGGCCCCCCGGTGGGCGCAATGGCCAAGCGCGGCTCGGCAGCGCCCGGGCTTTGTTATAGGCTGGGCGGCGACGGAGTATTGCCAAGCAGACGGAGGACAGCATGGAAATCGTACGCCACCACCCCGGACCGCGGATGAGCCAGGCCGTGGAATACAATGGCGTGGTCTACCTGGCCGGTCAGGTGGCCGATGATCGCAACGCCGACGTGGGGGAACAGACGCGGCAGATCCTAAGCAAGATCGACGGCCTGTTGGCGGCATGCGGCAGCGACAAGTCCAAGCTGCTTTGGGCCCAGCTCTGGGTCACCGACATGCGCAATTTCGCCGCCATGAACGAGGTTTGGGACGGCTGGATCGACCCGGCCAATCCGCCGGTGCGGGCCGGTTTGTGCAGCGACTTGGCGGCGCCCGAATACCTGGTCGAAATCATGGTGATGGCGGCGAAATAGCCGGACCGCCGATTTCTCCGGAAGAATTGATCTCGGCGGGCGGACGCTTTCCGATAGACTGCCAACTCGACCCGAGGCAATTGGGGGAGTTGCCCGATGCGACCGAGATCAATCCTGCGCGGGATCATGGCCGCCGGTTGGCTGGCCGGCGCGGCCGGCATCGCCGGCCCGGCGGCGGCGGCGCCACAGCTACTGGCGCTGCTGGATGCTAGGGCCCCGGTGCCGCTCAACTGCCGGGGCACCGACTGTAGCGCCGAACTGCCGGCCATGTGCCTGCAACCGGAGCGCCGCGCGCCCGAGGTCGGACGGGCCTATCGCGCGGTCCAGGGCGGCGCGATCCGCGTATTGGGAACGGACCGCCGGGGCCGGGAACGGGCACTGGCGATGCCGCCGGATACCACCTTCACCACGCTGCGCACCCACGTCGCCGTGCGCATCGACCTGCCCCGGCCCTGGTTGTCGCGGCATTTCGCCGAGGTCAAGGGGTTGATCATCGACGGCCCGGCGGTATTGCGGCCGCGCGCCGCCGCCTTCGACCACCGGCCCCTGCGAGAGGCGGAGGTCGCTGCCGTGCAAGGGCGCGCGGCGGCCGTCGCCCACCGCGTGTTCGCCGGCGACGCCGGCAGTGTGGCCACCGCCCGGATCAGCAATTTCCTGATCAATGTCCTGCCCAATGGGGACCGGGTATCGGATGCGAACCTGGGCGCGGCCTGGCGGCGGGCCGTCGCGGCGCTGCCGGCCGAGCGGCGGCGCGATCTCTCGACCGCCCGCTTCGTGGTCGACTATTGCCAATACAGTGCCGGCGCCGGGCTGGCCCGGAACCTGCACACCTGCCTGCGGGCCCGCCAGGACCAGGCCCTGGAGGACCTGCACCAGACCTACGTCAATGCCCTGAATACCGGCAGTTGAACGCGCCGTTGGTCAGAGGAATTCGCGCAGCGCGTCGAGGGTGTCGTCGGGGGTTTCCTCGATCATGATGTGCCCGGCGCCCGGTATCACCACCGTGCGGGCGCCATCGATCTTCTCGGCCAGCGAACGCGCCGCCTTCAGGGGCGTCATCATGTCTTTTTCGCCTAGGATGAACAGGGTCGGGCAGGCGACCTGGCCGGCGGCGGTCTCGCCGTCGTCATAGTCGTTGCAGGCGTTCATGTCGTTGAACAGCACGCCGTCGCCGGATTGTTCCAGTGTGCGCAGACCGCCGCGCATCATCCACAGGCCCGGCACCCGGTGTACGCCGCGCTGCGCCGCTCGGCCATAGCCCCACGAATTGCTCAGGTCCATGGCCAGATGATCGTTGGCCCTGGCCGAGGACAGCAGATCGTCGTGGACCCGCATCGGCACGGCGCAGCCCAACAGGGCCAGGGCGCTGACCCTATCGCCGTGACGCGCCGCCGCGTCGAGGGTGACGATCGAGCCCATGCTGTGGCCGACCAGGGCGGCCTTCTCCACCCCGGCGGCGTCCAGCAACGCGACCAGCCAATCCGCCATGCCCTGGATGGTCGGCACCAGCGGGCCCTCGGAGCGGCAATGCCCGGGCAGGTCCGGGGCCAGCACGCCATAGCCGTGCCAGGCGAAATACCGGGTCAGCAGCTTCCAGGCGGTGTGGTCGAAGCCGGCGCCGTGGACGAACACCACGCAAGGCAGTGCCGGATCGAAGGGCTTGCCGCCGTTCGCGGCATAGATCGCATGACCGCCAACATCGAGCTGCATGGCGCTATCTCCTCTGTGAAGCCCGCAGGGCGCCGTTCAGATCGTCGATCAGATCGCCGGCATCCTCCAGACCGACCGACATGCGCACCATGTCCTCGCCGATGCCGGCCGCCGCCAGCGCCTCGGCATCCATTTGCTGGTGGGTGGTGGAGCCTGGATGAATGACCAGCGACTTGGCATCACCGACATTGGCCAGGTGGGAATAGATCTCCACCGACTCGATGAACTTGCGGCCGGCCTCGCGGCCGCCCTTGATGCCGAAGACGAAGATCGCGCCGGCCCCCTTGGGCAGCAGGGTTTTCGCCAGGTTGTGGTCGGGGTGGTCGGGCAGGTCGGGATGGGTCACCCATGCCACCGCCTCGTGGCCGTTCAGGAATTCGACGATCTTGCCGGTGTTGGCGACGTGGCGGTCCATTCGCACCGGCAGGGTCTCCACCCCTTGCAGGATATAGAACGCGGTCTGCGGGCTCATCGCCGCGCCGAAGTCGCGGAGGCCCTCGGTGCGGGCCCGCATGACGTAGGCGATGGTGCCGAATTCCTCGGCGAAGGCCAGGCCGTGATAGCCGGCATAGGGCTCGGTCAGGGTGGGGAACTTGCCTGAAGTCTCCCAATCGAAAGTACCGCCGTCCACCAGGACACCGCCGATCGCCACGCCATGACCGCCCAGGAACTTGGTCGCCGAATGGATGACGATGTCGGCGCCGTGGTCGAACGGGCGGAACAGATAGGGCGTGGCGAAGGTGTTGTCGATCATCAACGGGATGCCGTTTTGATGCGCTACCTCGGCCACCGCCGCGACGTTCATCACTTCCAGCCCGGGATTGCCCAGGGTCTCGCCGAACAGCAGCCTGGTGTTCGGCCGGATGGCGTCGGCGAAAGCGGCCGGATCGCGCGGGTCGACGAAGGTCGTCTCGATCCCGAACCGCGGCAGGGTATGGGCGAACAGGTTGTGGCTGCCGCCGTAGATCGAGGCCGAGGAGACGATATGCGCGCCCTGGTCCATCAGGGTGGCGACGCCCAGATGCAGGGCGGCTTGGCCGCTGGCCGTGGCCACCGCGCCGACGCCGCCTTCCAGGGCGGCGACGCGTTCTTCCAGTACCGCCACCGTCGGATTGGAAATCCGCGAATAGATGTGGCCGGCCCGCTCCAGGTTGAACAGGGCCGCGGCATGGTCGGTGTCGCGGAACACGTACGACGTGGTCTGGTAGATGGGTACCGCGCGGGCGCCGAAATCCGCGTCCGGCTTTTGCCCGGCGTGCAGGCTCAGGGTCTCGAAACTCAGGTATTTCGGGTCGACCATGCCGTCCTCCGATATGGATTTTGCCGCATCGTAGTCGGCTGGTCGGCCAGTGGAAACCGTTAGTTCCCAGGCGCCGCCGCGTCGTCGCCACCGGCGACCCGGCAGGCCGCCAGGTCTTCGAGGATTTGCACCACGGCGCTGTGGTCCCGCTTGGCCAGGCCCTTTGCCGTGGCGGCGTTGTAAAGGCTCTCGGCGGTCGCCGCCAGGGGCAGCATGACGCCCAGGTCCCGGGCCGCCGACAGCACCACGTTCAGGTCCTTGTGCTGCAATTCGGCCCGGAAGCCGGGCTCGAAATCGCGCTCCAGCATGCGCCGGCCATGCATCTCCAGGATCGCCGAGGCGGCGGCGCCGCCCAACAGCGCCTCGCGCACCCGGGCCGGATCGGCGCCGGCCTTGGCGGCCAACACCAGGGCCTCGGCCACCGCCTGGACGGTGACGCCGACGATGATCTGGTTGGCCGCCTTGCAAACCTGGCCGTCGCCGTTGCGGCTGCCGATCAGGGTCACCGTCTTGCCCATCAGTTCGAACAGCGGTCGGGCCCGCTCGAAGGCCTCTTCCGGGCCGCCGACCATGATCGTCAGCTTGGCGGTTTCGGCGCCGACGCTGCCGCCCGAGACCGGCGCGTCGAGATAGAGGCAGTCCAGGGCATTGACGCGCTCGGCGAAACGGGCGGTGGCGGTGGGCGAGATCGAGCTCATGTCGATCACCAGCTTGCCGGGGCCGAGGCCCGCGGCGACACCGTCGACGTCGAACAGCGCCGCCTCCACGTCGGGGGTGTCCGGCACCATCAGGATCACCACCTCGGCCTGTTCGGCGGCCTCGCGGGCGCTGTCGCAGGCGACCGCGCCACCGGCCAGCAGTTCCTCCGGCAGGGGCGGCAGCTTGTCGTGCAGGAAAAGTTGGTGGCCGGCGGCCAGCAGGTGCCCGGCCATGGGCCGTCCCATGATGCCCAGACCGACGAACCCGATTTGCGTCATGCCGCCGCCCTCCTGATGGTGGATGCCAAGCGTTGTCCGACGCGGTGGCGAAGATGGGGCGCAAAAATGGAAAGGGGCCGCCGTTACCGGCAGCCCCGTTCACTTTATTGTTATCGCCTCAACCTGTCAGACCCGTATCGTCAGGGCAGTGACTCTAGTTGTCGTCATTGATCGAGGTCAAGAGCGAAACCGCTTGTTAACCACGAATTGCTGCGGCGCAGCACGGATTGGCGTTTCCGCGGCGGTACGGCGATTCCAGGCAGATTTGAAATATCTTGGCTTGGCGGGCAAAAAAAAGAGCCGCCGGGTTGCGGCGGCTCGAGTCAACAGGGAGGCGTCAACAGACTGGATAGAACCAGTCGGGAGGATGGCAGGGTGTGTGTGCCATCGATTAGAAGAATAGTGAAAAAGTGTTAACAAAATGCTAACGCCCTGAAAGACCGTGAATTTTTTTCGCGGCGGGCGGATTTGACGGGTGCTTGGATGGCTGTGGCTTGGCTGGTTCTGATCTGTCTGCTGTCGTCATGGTCGGCCCTGGCGGCAGCCGGCGGCCGGGCCGGGGCGGTGGATGGCGATACCTTGGCGTTCGCCGACCGGCGGGTCGATCTGTTCGCCATCGTCGCGCCGGCGCCCCAGCAGGTGTGCCGCGAATGGGTTCGCCAACGGCAGCGGGATTATCGCTGCGGCGCCCATGCGACGGCTTTCCTGAACAGCCTGGTCGCCGGGCGGTCGGTGTTCTGCATCGACGAGGACAGCGGCGCCGATATCGTCCGCGCCACCTGTTTCGCCGATGGCCGGGACCTTGGCCGTGCCATGGTACGGGCCGGCTGGGCGCTGGCCGACCGGCGCCAATCGGACCGCTATGTGCGGGACGAGGAGGTCGCCCGCCGCGACAAGGTCGGCCTTTGGGTCGGCGCGTTCGAGCCGCCCACGGGCGGGGCCGGGCAATGATCCCGTTGCGTTGGTTCCTTTGCCCGTTGCTGCTGCTTGCCGCCTGCGCGGCGCCGGGCGGCGAGAGGTGGCATTCGCCGTTGTCGCGCGATCACCCCTTGGTCGGCCGCATCTGGCGACCGGCCGACGGCGCCTTCGCGGACCCTGGGCAGCTGCATCGCGACCTGGCCGCCGCCGAGTTCGTATTGCTGGGGGAGAAGCACGACAACCGCGACCATCATTCCCTGCAGGCCCGGCTGGTCGAGACGCTGGTCGCCGCCGGCCGCCGCCCGGGCGTGGTTTGGGAGATGATCGGAGAGGATCGGCAACTCGCCTTGGATCTGCACCTTGCCTCGCACCCCGACGATGCCGACGGCCTGGGCGCGGCGCTGGACTGGTCGAAAACCGGCTGGCCGGCCTGGCACACGTATCAGCCGATCACCCGGGCCGCCCTGGCCGGCGGCCTGCCGATGCGGGCCGGTGGTCTGACCAGGGCCACGGTGCGGGCGGTGGCGCGGCAGGGGACGCGGGCCCTGGGCGCGCCGCGCAGTGATCGCCTGGCCCTGGATGAAGAGCTGCCGGCGGCGCGCCGGCAACGGATGCTGGAACAACTGTTCGAAGGGCACTGCAAGTTGATGCCGCGCCGGGCGCTGCTGCCGATGCTGGCGGTACAGCGAGCCCGCGATGCGGTGATGGCCGATCGCATGTTGGAGTTGGGCGGCGCCGGCGCTGTGCTGATCGCCGGCAACGGTCATGTGCGGCGGGACGACGGGGTGCCGCGGGCGCTACGCCGGCGGCGGCCATCGGCCCGGATCGTCAGCGTCGGCCTGCTCGAGGTCGATGACGAACGGACCGATCCGGCGGCCTACGCGAAAGGCTTCACCGCCGACGTCCTGCCCTTCGATTTCGTCTGGTTCACCCCTCGGGCCGACGACGTCGATCACTGCGAACGGCTGCGCAAGCGGCTGAAAGGTCACAAGAAGTAGCCCGCGTTTCTCACCGTGGCCACGGTCTGCGTCGGCCTGGGCCGAGTCGAGCCGCAAGGAGAAGGCCTGAAAGCG
>JASLMH010000182.1 GCA_030746635.1 Alphaproteobacteria bacterium
AGCAAGGCGTATTTGGCCACCGTGTAGGAGAGGAAATCGGGATTCAGGGCGAACAGCTTGTTGTCGAGCAGGTTGACGATCACGCCATCCGCCCCGGATGGCAGGTTGTTGGCGAAATCGCGGGCCAGGAACAACGGCGCCCGCAGGTTGACGGCATGGTTGGCCTGCCAGGTTTCGGCCGTCATCGAGGCCAGGGTGTCGTACTGGAACAACGAGGCGTTGTTGATCAGGCAACGCAGCGGCGGTGCCCCGTCGGTCGCTGCCGCCAGCAATCCGGCCAGCGCCTCGGCATCCGCCAGATCGGCCCGCACCGCCCGGCCGCGGCCGCCCGCCGCCTCGATCCGGGCCAGCAGCCCCGCCGCCTGATCGACCGAATGATGGTGATGGATGATCACGTACCAGCCGTCCGCTGCCATCGCCTCGGCGATCGCGGCGCCGATGCGCCGGGCCGCGCCGGTGATCAGCACCGCGCCGGGATTGGATGATGGGTCCATCGGAAGGTCTTGCCCCAGGCTGGTGACCGAGGTCAAGCCAACAGCTCGGCCAGCACGCCGTCCAGGACCTGGCGGCCGGCGGCAGTGGCGCGCAGGCTTCCCTCGCCGATCTCGATCAATCCGCCATCCGAAAGACGGCGCAATCGATCGCTGTCCAGCCACTGCTCCAAGGGCCGGCCGACCTCGGCCGCGAAGGCCGCCGTCGACAGGCCCCGGCGCAGGCGCAGGCCCAGCATCAGCATTTCCGCCGCCCGGTCGTCGATGTCCAGCGGGACATCGCCGTCCAGGCCGTCGCCGCCGCCGCGCACGGCGTCCAGCCAGGCCTCGGGCGAGCGCAGGTTGGCCAGGGCCCGGCGTTGGCCATCAAGCATCAGCCGGCCATGGGCGCCGGGACCCAGGCCGAGATAGTCGCCATAGCGCCAGTAGACCAGGTTATGGCGGCTTTCCTGACCTTTCGCCGCGTGGTTGGAGATCTCGTAGGCCGGCAGGCCGGCCACTTCGCAGCTTTCCTGGGTGACCTCGTACAATTCGGCCGCCAGATCGGCATCGGGGGGCGGCACCGTGCCATGGAACGCCGTGCCGCGTTCGATGGTCAGTTGGTAGAGCGACAGATGCCCCCGGGCCAGCCCGATGGCCCGGGCCAGTTCCGCCCGCCAGGCCGCCGGCGTCTGCCCCGGTCGGGCATAGATCAGATCGAACGACAGCCGGTCGAACACCGCCGCCGCCGCCTCCAGGGCGGCCAGCGCCTCGGCCACGTCATGGCCCCGGCCCAGGCGCCGCAGATCATCGTCGTGCAACGCCTGCACGCCGAGGGACAGCCGGTTGACCCCGGCTCCCGAGTAGCCGCGAAAACGTGCCGCCTCGGCCGAGGTCGGATTGGCCTCCAGGGTGATCTCGGCCGACCGCTCCAGGGGCCAATGCCCGGCGATGCGATCGATCACCGCCGCCACCGTGTCGGCCGGCATCAACGACGGGGTGCCGCCGCCGAAGAAGATGCTGTCGACCCGGCGCGGCGATAAGAGCCCGGCGAAATGGTCGAACTGCGCCAGCAGCGCCAACCGCCAGGCCGCCTGATCCACCCGGTCGCGAACATGGCTGTTGAAATCGCAATAGGGGCATTTCGACAGGCAGAACGGCCAGTGGACGTAGACGGCGAAGCCCCGGTCGTCGGCGTCAGTCGGCTTGGAAGCAGGCATCGATCAGTTTCCGGAAGGCGACGGCGCGGTGGCTGATGCGTTGCTTTACCGCATGGTCCAGTTCGCCGAAGGTCTGCTCATGGCCGTCGGGCAGGAACATCGGGTCGTAGCCGAAGCCGCCTTGCCCCCGCGGCGGCCAGACCAGGGTGCCCCAGACGTGGCCTTCGACCGTCTCCAGATGCCCGTCCGGCCAGCCCAAGCTGAGCACCGAGACGAAATGGGCCCGCCGGTCCGGGTTGTCGCCCAGTTGCTCCTGCACCGTTTTCATGGCCAGGGAGAAATCCCGCTCTGGCCCGGCCCAGCGGGCGGAATAGAGCCCCGGCGCCCCGTCCAAAGCCGCCACCGACAGGCCGGAATCGTCGGCCAGACAGGGCAGCCCCGAGGCCGCCACCGCCGCCCGCGCCTTCAGCTCGGCATTGCCGACGAAGGTGTCTTCGGTCTCTTCCGGCTCGGGCAGGTCCAGATCGGCGGCGGAGAGGACCTCGATCGGAAAGGCCGCCAGCAGCTCGGCGATTTCCACCGCCTTGCCGGTATTATGACTGGCCACCACCAGCCGGGGTTCGCGGAACGGGCGGCCCACGGCGGCGCGTTATCCCGCCACGGCCTGCTTCTGCAGTTCGACCAGCTGCCGGATGCCGGCCTCGGCCAAACCCAGCAGGGCGGCGAATTCATCGTGGGAGAAGGGTTCCTCCTCCGCCGTGCCCTGGATTTCGACGATGCCGCCGCCGCCGGTGAGGACGAAGTTGGCGTCCGCCTGGGCATTGGAATCCTCGGCGTAGTCGAGATCCAGCACCGGCGTGCCCCGATAGAGGCCGCAACTGACCGCCGCCACCTCGTCGGTCAGCGGCAGGCGTTCGATCAGGCCCTTGCGGCGCATCTCCTCCAGAGCCAGGTACAGCGCCACCCAGGCACCGGTGATCGAGGCGGTGCGGGTACCGCCGTCGGCCTGCAGGACGTCGCAGTCCAGGCGGATCTGCCGCTCGCCGATGGCCGTCAGGTCGGTGACCGCCCGCAGCGAACGGCCGATCAGGCGCTGGATTTCCTGGGTCCGGCCCGATTGCCGGCCGCGCGCCGCCTCGCGCGCCGTGCGCTCGTGGGTGGAGCGGGGCAGCATGCCGTATTCCGCCGTCACCCAGCCCTTGCCGCTGTTGCGCAGCCAGGGCGGCACCCGCTCGTCCAGGCTGGCGGCGCAGAGCACATGGGTATCGCCGAAACGCACCAGGCACGAGCCCTCGGCGTACTTGGCGAAGCCCGGCTCCAGGATCACTTCGCGCAACTGATCGGCGGCGCGGCCCGATGGACGCATCTGCGACCTCCCCTTGGTTGTCGGTATGTCTGTTTTGTATCGCCAGCCGGCGGTCGCGTCCAGGGTGCGTTGACGACACTCGGGACGATTACTACATTGCCAGGGGAGTGGCCCGAACATCAGGATCACAGCCTAGGTAATGGCTCTCGAGCGTTCCAGCCATATGGAAATCAACGCCCTGGACAAACGCAATCGCGAAATCTTTCGCGAGATCGTGGAGTCCTTCATGGAAACCGGCAGTCCGGTCGGCTCGCGCACCCTCTCGCGCCGGATCAACGGCGCCCTGTCGCCGGCCTCGGTGCGCAACATCATGGCCGATCTGGAAGATGCCGGGCTGTTGAGTTCGCCCCACACCTCGGCCGGCCGCCTGCCGACCGAGGCCGGGTTGCGCTTGTTCATCGACGGCCTGTTGGAAGTCGGCGACCTGGGCGAGGATGAACGTGGCGAGATCGAGGCCCGTTGCGCCGCCGCCGGCCGCAGCATGGAGGACATGCTGACCCAGGCCTCGGAGATGCTGTCGGGCCTGTCGGGCTGGGCCGGGCTGGTGCTGGCGCCGAAGCTGGAAGCGCCGCTGAAGCATGTCGAGTTCGTGAGCCTGGGCGCCGGCCGGGTGCTGATGGTGATCGTCGGCGAGGCCGGGGCGGTGGAGAACCGGATCATCGAGGTACCGGCCGGCCTGCCGCCTTCGGCCTTGGTCGAGGCGGCCAACTACCTGAACGACCGGCTGCGCGGCCGCACCCTGGCCGAGGCCCGACGGGATATCCTGTCGGAGATCGAGCGGCAACAGGCGGAGCTGGATGAACTGACCGCCCGGGTGGTCGAAAGCGGTCTGGCGATCTGGGGTGGCGGCGAACAGCGCCCGACCCTGATCGTGCGCGGCCGGGCCAATCTGCTGGAGGACCTCTCGGCGGCCGAGGACCTGGAGCGGGCGCGGCAACTGTTCGAGGATCTGGAGAGCAAGCAGGCGCTGATCGGCGTGCTGGAACTGGCCAACGAGGGTGCCGGCGTGCGCGTCTTCGTCGGCTCGGAAAGCCAATTGTTCAGCCTGACCGGCTCGTCGATGATCGTGGCGCCGTACTCCAACAGCAGCCAGGAGGTGGTCGGCGCCATCGGCGTGGTCGGCCCGACGCACCTGAACTATGCCCGCATCGTGCCGATGGTGGACTATACCGCCAAGGTGATCGGCCGTCTTATCGGTTGATCGGCGGCCCCGGGTCGGCTTTAAAGCGGCAACCCATCTTCTCGCGTAGGGTAGAGGCAGGCATGAACGATCCGAAAGAGGCCGAGGGCGCCGAGGCCAGTCCGGCGGACGGCGCGGCGGGCGGCCCCGACCAGACCGCCGCCCCGGAGGCGTTCGCGCCCGAGGAAATCGAACCGGCGGCGGCGGTCGAGGCTGAACCCGACCCGTTGGAGCTGATGCGGGCCGAGATCTCCGATCTCAAGGACAAGCTGCTGCGGGCCATGGCCGAGACCGAGAATCTGCGCCGGCGCGGTGATCGGGAGAAGGCCGACCTGCGCAAGTACGCGACGGCCGAGTTCGCCCGCGACATGCTGGGGGTGGCGGACAATCTGCAGCGCGCCCTGGCCGCCGTGCCCGAGGGGGCGCGCCAGGACAACCCGGCCCTGGCGCAACTGCTCGAAGGGGTCGAGATGACCGAGCGGGAATTCCGCGGCCATCTGGAGAAACACGGCATCCGCGAGGTGCATCCCCTGGGCGAGAAGCTGGACCCCAACCTGCACCAGGCGATGGTGCAACTCGACCACCCCGAGGCGCCCGTGGGCACCGTGGTCGAGGTCATGCAAATCGGCTACACCATCCACGACCGCCTGCTGCGCGCCGCCATGGTCGGCGTCTCCAAGGGCCCGCCGGCAGGGGTCGAAACCGGCGATAGCCCGGCCGAGGAACCGCCCGCCGAGGACAGCGGCCAGGCGGTGGACACCAAGGCCTGACCGTATCTCGAACCGAGTCGGCGCGATGGTTTTTGGTTGTGATGGGTAGGTGATTGGCCATGGAACTCAAGCTGCGCAAGATCGGCGATGCGTTGGTCACCATTTGGCCGAAGGAGCTTCTCGATCGTCTGAACGTCAAGGAAGGCGACAAGCTCCATGTGGTGGAGACCAGCCAAGGCATGCTGGTCACCCCCCATGATCCCAAGTTCGTGAGGACCATGACGACGGCCAAAGAGGTGATGATTCGGGATCGCGAGGCCTTGAAAGAACTGGCCGAGTAGACATGGCAGCCACGGCCCAACCCTAGATCGTAGTTTTCATGTCCGCCCGATCCGCCGCCAGGACCCTCGCAGCCTAGGCGACGCCAGGCGCCGTCTCGTTTGCCCGGCGTTCCCGGGCCAGGGTGCTGAGGCCGAAATCGTCCAGGATGGCGTACAGCGCCGGCACCACGAACAGCACCATCAGCACCGAGGCCAACAGGCCGAAGGCCAGGCTGGCGACCATGGGGATCAGGATCTGCGCCTGCAGCGAGGTCTCGGTCAGGATCGGTAGCAGGCCGGCCAGGGTGGTCAGGGTGGTGATCAGGATCGCCCGGAAGCGGGCCCGGGCGGCCAGGGGTGCGGCTTCCGCCACGGTGCCATGGGTGGCGTGATGCTCCTTGATGAAGTTGACCAGCAGGATCGAATTGTTGACCACCACGCCGGCCAGGGCGACGAAGCCGAACATGCTGGGCATGGTGAAATCCAGGCCCATGGCGAGGTGTCCGAACACCGCGCCGATGAAGGCCAGCGGGATCACCACCATCACCACGATGGGCTCGACGTAGCTGCGGAACTGGAAGCTCAGCAGCAGGAACACGCCGATCAGGCCGATGGCGAAGCCGGCGACCATCGACCTCTGAGTCTTCGCGCCCTCCTCGTTCTGGCCGCCGAATTCCACCGCGATGCCCGGGTGGCGTCGGCTGAATTCCGGCAGGAAGCGTGCCTTGGCGGCGGCGATGACGGCATCGGCGTTGGCGATCTTGCGGTCGACGTCGCCGCGCACGGTGACGGTGCGGACCCGCTGGTCGCGGTTGATGCGGGCATGGCCGCGGCCCGCCGTCAATTCGGCGACCGTGTTCAGCGGCACCAGGGCGCCAACCGCCGTAGCGATGGTGAAGTAGTCCAGGTCGGCCGGGCTGTCGCGGTCGGCCCGGTCCAGGCGGACGTCGATCTCGAACGATTCAGGGCCGACCTGGATTTCGCTGACCGTGGTGCCGTACAGTGCCGTGCGCAACTGCTCGGCCACCTCGCGGGCGCCGAGGCCGAGGCCGCCGGCCTGCTCCTTCAGGCGCAGGCGGAATTCCCGCTTGCCGGGGCGCAGATCGTCCGAGAGGTCGGTGACGCCGGCGAAACGCCCCAACCAGTCCTGCCATTCGCGCGAGGCGCCCTTGAGGGCGGCCAGATCGGTGCCCTTGAGACGGATATCGATGGCCAGGCCGCCGGGGCCGATCACCGACTCGGTGAACTTGAGGGCGACGACGTCGGGCAGCGCACCGGTCTCCCGCCGCCACTGGGCGACGACCTCGTCGGAAGAGGTGGCGCGCACCTCGGCGCTGAGCAGATCGGCGGTCACCGTGGCGATGTGGCTGCCGGCCTCGTAGGCATCGACGTTCTTGTTGAATTGTACCGTGATATTGCGGACCAGGCTTTGACCGCCCGGCTGCGCCGGCGTTAGCCGTGCGTTGAGCCGATCCAGGGCGCCGCGTACGGTGGCGGCCACTGCCTCGGTCCGGGCCAGCGGCGTGCCCTGGGGCAGCAGGATGCGGGCCTCGACGATGTCGCCGTCCAGGTCCGGGAAAGCGGCGAACTTCAGAACGCCGCCGGCCAGCATCGAGACGGCGGCCAGCAACAGCGCGATGGCGCAGCCGAAGGTCAGATAGCGCCAGCGCAGGCAGAGGTCGACAAAGCGGCCGACCAGCCGCTCCCGCAGCCAGTCCAGGGCGGCCTCGACCCGGGCCCGGAACCGCGACGGCCGCGCCGTCGCCGCGTCCAGCGAATGCATCAGGTGTCCCGGCAGGATCAGGAAGGCCTCGACCAGCGAGACGCTGAGCACGAACAGCATGACCACCGGCACCACCCGCAGGATCTGGCCGATGTCGCCGCGCAGGAACACCACCGAGCCCAGCACCATGGCCGTGGTCAGGAACGAGGCGAAGACGCTGGGGAAGACCTCCCCGGCGCCGGCCACGGCGGCGTCCAGGGGTGATTTGCCCTGCTCGCGGTGGCGGGCGATGTTCTCGGAGATAACGATGGCATCGTCCATCAGCAGGCCGATGGCGATCAACAGGCCGACCATGGTCAGCATGTTGAGCGAATAGTCCATCCAGGCCATCAGGGCCAGGGCGCCGAGGAACGACACCGGCAGCCCCATGGCGACCCAGAACGAATAGCGCAGGCCGAAGAACAGCCACATGGTCAGGAACACCAGGGCCAGGCCCTGGGCGCCGTTCTTGATCAGCAGGTTGAGGCGGTCGCGGACGATGGAGGAGACGTCGTTGGTGACCTCGACCGCGATCCCGGGCGGCGCCGTCCCCTGTTCGTGGGCGGCGAAGGCCCGCGCCGCGTCGACCGCCCGCAGCAGATCCTCGCCGGCGGTCTTGTAGACCTCCAGCAGCGCCGCCGGCCGGCCATTGAAGGTGATCTTGTCCTCGTCCAGGCTGAAACGGTCGCTGATCCGGGCGATATCCCCCAGCCGGACGACGCCGCCGCCGGGGCCCGAGACGACGACGAGGTCGAGGAATTCGCCGACCCGCTTGCGTTCGTCGGCGAAGCGCACGGTGATCTGCTGGTCGGCGGCCTCGATGGTGCCGCCGGGCAGGTCCAGGCTCTGCCGGGCGATGGTATTGGCGATGTCGGCGATGCTCAGGCCGAACTGGCGCAGGGTGGCGTCCGGCAGTTCGATGCGGATCTGCCTCTCCGAAAAGCCCTTGATCTCGACCTGCGAGATACCGCCCCACTGCAGCATGCGGTCCTTCATCGCCAGGGCATAGGCCTTCAAATGCGCCCGGTCGGCGAAGCCGGTGACGGCCAGCGAAACCACGTAGTCGGTGGCGCCCAGTTCCTCGACGATCGGCGCTTCCGCCTTGTCGGGGAAATCGTCGATGGCATCGACCTCGGTCTTCACCTTGGCCAGGAAACGGCCCAGATCCTCGCCCTCGGTCATCTCGATCACCGCCTGGCCGCGGCCCTCGCGGGCCTCGCAGGTGATCTTGTGCACGTGCTCGACGCTTTCCGCCGCGTCCTCCAGCCGCCGGCAGATCGCCTCCTCGACGTCCTCCGGCCGGGCGCCCGGATAGGCGACGGTGACGCTGACCCGGCGCGGCTCGATGCGCGGCAGGGTCTCCCGCCGCAGCGAGGTCACGGTCATGATCCCCGCCAGCATGAAGGCCACCATCAGCAGGTTGCCGGCGGTAGGGTGGGCGGCGAAGAAACGGATCATTTCACCGCCCCGTCGGCGGCCGCGGCGGCGCGCAGCCGGGCCGCCAGATCGCCATCCTCCACGCCCTCCAGCAGCATGCCCTCGCTGGCATACAGAAGATCGCTGACCACCACCCGCTCACCCGGTGCGAGGCCGGCCCCGATTACCGCCAGATCGCCCTGTAGATAGGCGGTCTCGACCGGCCGGATGGCCAGGCGGCCCTCGGCCGTCATCAGGTAGAGGCGTCCCTGGCGCAGGGCCGACCGCGGCACCAGGATGCGCCGGCGCAGCGGCTTGCCGTGCAGGGCCACCTCCACGAACATGCCCTTGACCAACGGCGGCCGCTCCCCGGGCCTAACCCCGCCGTAGGGATCGTCGACGGCGACGACGGCGCCGACGGTGCGGGTTTGCGGATCGATGGTATCGCTGATGCGAACCACCCGACCCTGCCAGGCGATACCGGGTTGTCCGAAGGGCAGACGGACCCGGGCCGCCAGGCCATACTCCCGGGCCATCATCGACAGGGTCTCGCCGTCGACCTGGCCCACCGTTCGATCGCCGACCACGGCGCCGATGAAGCGCTGGAACAGGGCCTGCGGGATCTGTGCCTCGACCTCCGCCCGTTCGATGCTGTCGGCGCTACCCATGACCGTGCCGGTCTGCACATACTGGGTCCGCTCGACGTTCGATTGGGCGATCCGGGCGTTGAATGGCAAACGGGTGTGGGTGCGGGCCAGGCTCAATTCCGCCGACGACAGTTGCGCTTGATAGACCGCCTTCTGCTCGTTCTGGGCGGCGATCTGCGCCGGGATCAGGGTGAGGGCGTTTTCGATCTCCTGGACCCGTTGGCGTTGGCCGAGGACGGCGTTTTCCTCCGCCTCCAGGCTGGCCTGGGCGATGGTGCCCCGCTTTCTCAGGGCCCTGGTCCGAACCAGTTGTTTTTCCTTCAGCGCCAGGGATTGCTTTTCGATCTTCAGGGAGCGCTGGTGGTTCCTTTCCGTCGCCGCCAGCTCGGCGATGCGGGCCTCGGTGGCCCGGATGTTGGCGCCGGCCTGGCTGATCTGCAGCTCGTAGTCGGTGGGCGAGATGCGGATGATCTCCGTGCCGGCCGCCAGGATGGCGCCGTTCTTGAAATTCGGATGCACGTAGGCGACCTCGCCGCTGACCCGGGCGACGGCCGACCAGACCCGGTCGGCCCGCACGGTGCCGTAGCCCAGCACCTTCGGCACCACGTCGACCTCGGCCGCCGTGATCAGCCGCACCATCTGGACCCGCTCCCGGGCCGGCACCACTTCGGGCGCCTGCTGGTTGAGGACGAAATAAGCCAGCACCGCCGCCCCCAGGGCCAGGGGAATGACGATCAAAGCCCGCCGCCACCACGGATATGTCATCGCCTGCCCTTTCCCCGACCAGGCGGCCACGCCCCGCCACCGACGATCATCCATCATGCCGGCAGCCCGGGCAACGACCGTTTCCGGACCGCAAGGCGACAAATTTGTTTTCTTTTTGTTCTTTTCCCTCGACAGCCTGGAGATTGCCGTTGTAGTCTTGCAACCGGTTTCTCATCACGGGAGCGGCGGCAATGGCGGCGCATGTCGGGACGGTGGCGTTTCAGGGCATCGAGGCCCAGCCGATCGACGTGCAGGTGCAGCTCTCCTCCGGCCTGCCGGCCTTCACCGTGGTCGGCCTGCCGGACAAGGCGGTGGCGGAAAGCCGCGAAAGGGTGCGGGCCGCCCTGGGCGCCTTCGGCCTGGCCCTGCCGGCCCGGCGCATCACCGTCAACCTGGCCCCGGCCGACCTGCCGAAGGAAGGCAGCCATTTCGATCTGCCGATCGCCCTGGGCCTGCTGCTGGCCATGGGGGTGGTGCCGATGGACGAGTTGGCCGACTACCAGGCCCTGGGTGAGTTGTCCCTGGACGGCGCCCTGGCGCCGGTGGCCGGCGTGCTGCCGGCGGCGGTGGCCGCCCTGGCCGGCGGCCAGGGCCTGATCTGCCCCCAGGCCCAGGGCGGCGAGGCGGCCTGGGCCGGCGATCTGCGGGTGCTGGCGCCGGCCACCCTGCTGGCCCTGATCAACCATTTCAAGGGCGCCCAGGTGTTGCCGCAGCCGACCGCCGAACTGGCGAC
>JASLMH010000183.1 GCA_030746635.1 Alphaproteobacteria bacterium
CCTGGCGGCGCCGCCGCTGTTCAACGAAAAGGTTCTGTGCGGCCTGGGCCGCGGCCAGCAGCCCGGCGGCCCGCTGGCCGAGGAAGCGATGGACAAGACGATCGCCACCATCGGCCGGTTCGCCGGCCTGGCGCGGGCGATGGGGGTGTCGGTGATCGACGCGGTGGCGACCGCGGCGGTGCGCGATGCCGCCAACCGCGAACCGTTCCTCGACCGCCTGGCGGCGGCGACCGGCGTGGCAGCGCGGGTGCTGAGCGGCGCCGAGGAGGCACGCCTGTCGGCCCAGGGCGTCCTCTCGGCGAGCCCCGGGGCACGGGGGTTGGTCGGCGATCTGGGCGGCGGCAGCCTGGAGCTGGTGCAACTGACCGACGCCGGGGTGGGCGAATGGGCGACGCGGCCCCTTGGCACCCTGCGCCTGAACACGGCCGCCCGCGACGGCGAGGACATCGGCGCCAGGATCGATGCCGAGCTGGGGCAAGTCGATTGGCTGGAAGAGGCGGTCGGCGGTGATCTGTTCATCGTCGGCGGCGCCTGGCGCAGCCTGGGCAGATTGGAGATGGCGCGCACCCACTATCCCCTGCAGGTGCTGCACGGTTTCACCCTGGCGGCGGACCGGGTGGACGACATGTGCCGGCTGGTCGCCGGATTGAGCCGGCAAAGCCTGCGGCGGATCGAGGCGGTGCCCCAGGATCGTCTGGACACCCTGCCGGTGGCGGCGCGGGTGCTGGGACGGCTGTTGCGCCACGGCGGTGCCAGGCGGGTGGTGTTCTCGGCCTATGGCTTGCGCGAAGGGGTGCTGCGCGAGCATCTGTCGGCCGAGCAACAAGGCGCCGATCCGTTGTCCTCGGCCTGCGAAATGATCGCCCGCAGCACGGCCCGGGCGGCCATCGACGGCGAAGCCCTGACCGCCTGGCTGGCACCGCTGTTCGCCGGCGAAGCCGCGGGCGATCGCCGGCTGCGCCTGGCCGCCGCGCTGCTGAGCGATATCGGCTGGCGCATCCATCGGGACGAGCGGGCCGATCATGCGATGCTGGAGGTACTGCGGTCACCGTTGGTGGGCCTGGACCACGGCGAACGGGTCAAGCTGGCGCTGGCGGTGCGGGCCCGTTATGCCGGCCAGCCTCGCGGCCGGATGGCCAACCGCTATCGCCATCTGGTCGACGAGGCGGCGCAGTCCTGGGCCTATCGGGTTGGCCAGGCCCTGCGGCTGGCGCATACCTTCGCCGGCGCCGCGCCGGAACTGCTGGCGCAGGCCGAACTGATCGTCAACCCCGCCACCCTGATCCTGCGGCTACGGCCCGAGGCCGGACACCTGATGGGTGAGGTCGTCCATAAGCGCCTGCGGGCCCTGGCGGCCGCCTTCGATCGTGAGGCGGCGATCGAGATCGGCTAGGGGCGGAGATCCTTGGTCGGGAATATCTCCACCCGCTTGCCCTTGGCGGTCATCGCCAGGCGGCCGTGCTTCAGGGCCAGGGCGTCCTCGCCGAAGATCTCCAGCCGCCAGCCGTGCAGCGCCGCCACGTCGGCCCCGTCGTCGGCGGCGATGCGCTCCAGATCGGCTACCGTGGCGACCAGCTTCTGCGCCACGTGGTGCTCCTCGCAACGGGTCTTCAGCAGCACCTTGAGCAGGTCGATCAACGGGCTCAGGCCGCGCGGCAGCACCACCTGGGCGTCAAGGACGGGGATTTCGTCCTGCGGTAGGTCGCGGCCGCGCTGTACCGCGGCCAGCAACTCCCGGCCGACGGCGCCTTCCGCCAGGCCCTTGGGCACCGCCCGCAGGCGTGACAGTTTCTCCTGCCGGCTGGGCATTTCCGCCGCCAGCTCCTGGATCGCCTCGTCCTTCAGGACATGGCCGCGCGGCATGTCGCGGCGCTGCGCCTCGCGTTCGCGCCAGGCGGCCAGTTCCTTGACGATGCCCAGATAGGTCGGTTTGCGGCCGCGGATCTTCAGCCGCCGCCAGGCCTGCTCTGGGGTCTGGTCGTAGGTGCCGGGATCGGTCAGCACCGCCATCTCCTCCTCCAGCCAGCCGGCCCGGCCGGACTCCTCCAACTGCTTCAACAACGTGCGGTAGATGCCCAACAGGTGGGTGACGTCATCCAGGGCATAGCCGATCTGCTTGTCGCTCAACGGCCGCCGGCTCCAATCGGTGAAGCGGGAGGCCTTGTCGATATGCGCCCCCGACAGCTTCTGCACCAGGCGGTCGTAGCCCACCGAATCGCCGAAGCCGCAGACCATGGCGGCGATCTGCGTGTCGAACAGGGGCGAGGGCACGTCGCCGGCCTGGCGGACGAAGATCTCGACGTCCTGCCGGGCGGCGTGAAACACCTTGACCACGCTCGGATCGCGCAGCAAATCGTACAGCGGCGACAGATCGATGCCGTCGGCCAGCGGATCGATCGCCCGGGCCTGATCCGGGTTGGCCACCTGCACCAGGCACAGGCGCGGCCAATAGGTGCGGTCGCGGATGAATTCGGTATCGATGCTGATGTACGGCGAGCCGGCCAACTCGGCGCAAAGGCCGGTCAGGGTCGCGTTATCGTCGATCAGCGTGGTGGAACGCCGGGGGGACATGGACCCCAGCTATACACAATTCCTGGCCGCATGGCGACATTCGTGCCTTGGCCGATCGCGGGCTTGACATGGCGGGCCGATCCGTGTGGTTTTGGGGCGTTTTCCACCTAGGTGGCATTTTGAACCGCGCCATACCTCCGGCGCGCCAACCCTGCTCATACCGTGGCGGCAAGGGCGATCCCCTTCGAGGATGGCGGCATGCACATTTACCGAACCCACACTTGCGGCGAATTGCGCCCGGACCATGTCGGCGAGGCGGTGCGCCTGTCGGGCTGGGTGCATCGCAAGCGCGATCATGGCGGTCTGCTGTTCATCGACCTGCGGGACAATTACGGCGTCACCCAATGCGTGGTCGAGCCGGACAGCCCCTTCTTCGCCACCGCCGAGGCGGCACGACCGGAAAGCGTGGTGCGGATCGACGGCCCGGTGGTGGCGCGCAGCGAGGATACGGTCAACCGGGAACTGCCGACCGGCGAGGTCGAGGTGCGGATCGCCGAATTCGAAGAGCTGTCGGCGGCGGCGGAGTTGCCCCTGCAGGTGTTCGGCGATCAGCTCTATCCGGAGGAAACCCGCCTGCGCTACCGCTTTCTGGACCTGCGGCGGCCGGCGATGCACGACAACATCCTGCTGCGTAGCAAGATCATCGCCTCGATCCGGCGGCGCATGGAGGACCAGGGTTTCGTCGACTTCCAGACCCCGATCCTGACCGCCTCGTCGCCGGAAGGCGCCCGCGACTTCCTGGTGCCGAGCCGCCTGCATCCCGGCCAGTTCTATGCCCTGCCGCAGGCGCCGCAGCAGTTCAAGCAATTGGCGATGATCGCCGGCTTCGACCGCTACTATCAGATCGCCCCCTGTTTCCGGGACGAGGATGCCCGCGCCGACCGCAGCCCCGGCGAGTTCTACCAACTCGACCTGGAAATGAGCTTCGTCGAGCAGGAGGACGTGTTCCAGGCGGTTGAGCCGGTGATGCACGGCGTGTTCGAGGAATTCGCCAACGGCCGCTCGGTGACGCCGCTGCCGTTCCCGCGCATCCCCTATCGCGAGGCGATGCTGAAATACGGCAGCGACAAGCCCGACCTGCGCATTCCGATCGAGATCGCCGATGTCTCGGAGGTCTTCGACGGCTCGGATTTCCAACTGTTCGCCAAGGTCGTCGCCGGCGGCGGCGTGGTGCGGGCGATACCGGCCCCCGGCGCGGCCGCGCAGCCGCGCAGCTTCTTCGACAAGATGAACGACTGGGCCCGGGACGAGGGAGCGCCGGGCATGGGCTGGATCAGCCTGGCCGACGGTGGCGGCCGCGGACCGATCGCCAATCGCCTGGACGAGGGCCGCTTGGCCCGGCTGAAGGAACTGGCCGGCTGCGGCGACGGCGATGGCCTCTTCTTCGCCGCCGGCAAGGATGGCGAGGCGGCGGAACTGGCCGGCAAGGCGCGGTTGAAGCTGGGCCAGGATCTCGAGATGATCGATCCCGGTCAATTCAGCTTCTGCTGGATCGTCGATTTTCCGATGTACGAATGGGACGAGGCCGAGCGCAAGATCGATTTCTCGCACAATCCCTTCTCCATGCCCCAGGGCGGCCTGGACGCCCTGAACCACGAGGAACCGCTGGATATCCTCGGATATCAGTACGACATCGTCTGCAACGGCGTCGAATTGTCCTCCGGCGCGATCCGGAACCACCTGCCCGAGATCATGTACCGGGCCTTCGAGATCGCCGGCTATGAAGCGGCCGAGATGGAGGAACGGTTCGCCGGCATGTTGAGCGCCCTGAAATTCGGCGCGCCGCCCCATGGCGGCATCGCCCCGGGGATCGACCGCATCGTCATGCTGCTGGCCGACGAGCCCAACATCCGCGAGGTCATCATGTTCCCGATGAACCAGCAGGCCCAGGACCTGATGATGGGCGCGCCGGCCGAGGCGCCGGCCCGGCACCTGCGCGAACTACACATCCGCACCGTGCTGCCGGAGGCGCCGAAGAGCCAGGACGGCGGATCGTGATGGATGCCCGGGTCAAGCCCGGGCATGACATAAGTTATTGTAAATATTATATAATTCGTCATTGCCGGGTTCGACCCGGCAATCTCGTGGTGATCCTGAGACTTCGCTTCCGATGACGTCGGCGCGGAATGGGCAGGGTACTTTTCCGTATGAGCGATATCGGCCCTAGCCCTGCGCGGTCAGCCGCTGCGTCGTCGCCCGTAGCCGTTCGCAGAGGATCAGCGACAGGCTGAACAGGATCTTGGCGGCGATCGCCGGTTCGCGGGCCAGCAGCCGCTCGAACAGGGCCTGGGTCAGCACCAGCACCTCGGTGTCCTCGGTGACGACGATGTCGGCCGACCGCGGCGTGGCGGCCAGGTAGGCGATTTCGCCGACCGCCTGGCCCTTGCCGAAGCTGGTCAGGGTACGGTCGGCGCCGTCGCGCACCTCCACCGTGCCGGACAGCAGGACGAACATCTCCTCGCCCAGCTCGCCCTCGCGCACCAGCATGTCGCCCTCCCGCAGCGCCAGGGTGGTGGCGTCCTTCAGGAACCGGCTGGCCTCGGTGTAGGTCAGGCCGTCGAACAGCGGTATGCCGTGCAGCGGGTTCTGATGCAGCCGCTTGGTCAAGTACTCCCAGAACCGCTTTTCGTCGCGCAGCGCCTTGATGGGCCGATGCGCGACCTCGGGGAAGGTCTTATGGAACCAGGCGGTGGTGGCCTGATCGAGCTTGTATTGCAGGGCCAGTTGGGCAAACGGCGAGTTCAACGAGGTCAGGTGGGCGATGTCGTCCATCACCAGGATCATCGGCACCTGCAGGCCGACCTCGCTTTGCAGGAAGTTGCCGCTATAGGCGCGATAGCCCATCTTTTCGTACAGGCCGATCAGGGCCGGCGGGCAATGGGTGAAATCGAACCTGGCGCCGCTCGAGCGGGCCAGCTTGAAGGCGGCGGCGGTCAACAGCGCCGGCACCCGGCTGCTGCGCCAGGCTTCGGCCACCGCCAGGCGGTCGCTGAATGTCAGCCGCTTCGGCGGAAGATCCTGGAAGGCGTCCAGGTCGTAGGCGATGCGCATGTCCTCGGTCGGCGGTGTCCGCTCGGCCGTGACCAGGCGCAGGCAGCCGGCGATCTCGCCGTCGGCCGTGACGAACAAGTGCTGGGCGCGCTGGTCCCGCTGATCACGGACCATGCGGCGCTCGCTGTCGACGTTGGGGCCGCCCAGGCCCAGCTCCTGGACCAGGACCTTATAGCGGAATTCGTAGAGCCGTCGGCGCTCCAGATCGTTGCCGGCCACGTGCACCTGGAACTGCGCTCGGCGCTCGGCCGGTTCGGCCTTGGCGACCGCCTCGGGTGCTTCGGTTGTGCTGTCGATAGCCTTGTCCACGCCCGCAAGATGGCGCAATTGCCTGAAAAAGCGGTTAATTCACCCTTAGGCCCTTGAACACACAAAAAAAAGGGCGCGGTCACGGGCCGCGCCCAAGTTCCAACAGGGAGGACAATACTCTACTCGGCTACGCTACAAACCACCGGTCACGCCTCGGCGCGTGCCGGTACCGCGGGCGGGCTAGCTGCAGCCCGAAGTGCCCCCGCAGGTATCGCATTTCAGGCAGGTGCCGTTGCGCAGCAGGGTGAAGTTGCCGCATTCGCCACAGGCATCGCCTTCGTAACCCTTCATCTTTGCTTCCCGGATGCGGTCCAGCCGGTCGTCGACGTCGGCCTGGACCTCGGCGCTGACCGCCACCGCCGCGCCGCCGCCGCTGCTCGCCACCATGGCCGCCGCCATGACCGTGCCGTCACCCTCGCCGGCGGCCGTCGCCGTGGCCGCCGTATCGGCGCCGTTGCCGCCTGTCAGCACGTAAAGCTGGCCACGCACGAAGCCCTTCGAAGCCAGGTTGCTGACCGCCGCGATGGCGCCGTCGTCGACCGGATCCTCGATCTCGTCCTCGTCGATCCGGGCGCCCAGGGTGTCGGGCCGCAGGTCCTCCGGGTCGACGTGGGCCAGATCGTTGCGTCCCAGATAGGACACCGCCAGTTCGCGGAACAGATAGTCCAGTACCGAGGTCGACATCTTGATGACGTCGTTGCCCTCGACCATGCCGTTCGGTTCGAACCGGGTGAAAGTGAAGGCGTCGACATAGTCGTCCAGCGGCACGCCGTATTGCAGGCCCAGCGAGATGGCGATGGCGAAGCTGTCCATCAGGCTGCGGAAGGCCGAGCCCTCCTTGTGCATGTCGATGAAGATCTCGCCCAGGTTGCCGTCCTGGTATTCGCCGGTGCGCAGATAGACCTTGTGGCCGCCGACCACCGCCTTCTGGGTATAGCCCTTGCGCCGCTGCGGCAGCTTGCGCCGCTGGGCGACGATGCGTTCGACCACCCGCTCGGCGATCACCCGCGGCTCCGCCCGCTCGACGATCGCCACGGCCAGGCGGGCCTCTTCGTCCGCGTCCTCGGTGTCGGCGTCAAGCAGCGCCGCCGACAGGGGTTGCGACAGTTTCGAGCCGTCGCGATAGAGGGCATTCGCCTTCAGGCCCAGTTTCCAGGACAGCTGGTAGGCCTCCTTGCAATCCTCGACGGTGGCTGAATTGGGCATGTTGATGGTCTTGGAGATGGCGCCGGAAATGAACGGCTGGGCCGCCGCCATCATGCGGATATGGCTGTCCACGGACAGGTACCGCTTGCCGGTGCGGCCACAGGGGTTGGCGCAATCGAACACCGGCAGGTCCTCGTCCCGCAAATGCGGCGCGCCCTCGACCGTCATGGCGCCGCAGCAATGGATGTTGGCGTCCTCGATCTGCCGGCTCTCGAAGCCCAGTTCGGCCAGCATGTCGAACGACAGGCTGTCCAGTTGCCCATCCTCGAAACCCAAGACGTCGCGGCAGAACGCCGCGCCCAGGGTGAACTTGTTGAACACGAAGCGGATGTCGAAGGCGCTGTCCAGGGCCGCCTCGACGGCGGCGATCTGGGCATCGCCGAAACCCAGCTCCCGCAAGCTGTCGTGGTTGATCGCCGGCGCCTCGGCCAGGGTGCCGTGACCGACCGCATAGGCGACGATGTCGTCGATTTCCGTCGCCGCATAGCCCAGCCGTCGCAGCGCCGTCGGCACCATCCGGTTGATGATCTTGAAGTAGCCGCCGCCGGCCAGCTTCTTGAACTTGACGATGGCGAAATCCGGCTCGATGCCGGTGGTATCGCAGTCCATCACCAGGCCGATGGTGCCGGTCGGCGCGACCACCGTCGCCTGGGCGTTGCGGTAGCCGTGCTTGCGGCCCAATTCCAGCGCTTCGTCCCAGGCCGCCGCCGCCGCCTTCGCCAGGGCGGCGTCCGGACAATCGGTCGGGCGCAACGGCACCGGCGGGATCTCCAGCCCGTCATAGCCGTCGGCGGCACCGTGCGCCGCCTGTCGATGATTGGCGATCACCCGAAGCATCTTTTCGGCGTTGTCTTGGTAATATTTGAACGGCCCCATCTCCCGGGCCGTTTCGGCCGAGGTGGCATAGGCGGTGCCGGTCATCAGGGCGGAGATGGCGCCGGCCATGGCGCGGCCCTGGTCGCTGTCATAGGGCAGGCCCAGCGCCATCAACAGACCGCCGATGTTGGCATAGCCGAGGCCCAGGGTGCGGTAGTCGTAGGACAGCTGTGCGATCTCCCGCGAGGGGAACTGCGCCATCAGCACCGAGATCTCCAGGACTATGGTCCACAGCCGGACGGCATGGGCGAAACCGTCGACGTCGAAGCTGCCGTCCGGCCGCAAAAACGCCATCAGGTTCAGCGAGGCCAGGTTGCACGCCGTGTCGTCCAGGAACATGTACTCCGAACAGGGATTGGAGGCGCGGATCTCGCCGCCCTCCGGGCAGGTGTGCCAATCGTTGATGGTGGTGTGGAATTGCAGGCCGGGATCGGCGCAGGCCCAGGCCGCATAGCCGATCTTATCCCATAGCTCGCGGGCCTTGACGGTCTTCGCCACGGCGTCGTCGGTGCGGCGATAGAGGTTCCACTCGCTGTCCTCCGCCACCGCCCGCAGGAAATCGTTGTTCAGGCGCACCGAATTGTTGGAGTTCTGGCCGGACACCGTCAGGTAGGCCTCGGAATCCCAATCGGTATCGAAGCTGGGGAACTCGATCTCGCGATAGCCCTGGCGGGCGAAGTCGAGCACCCGGCGGATATAGTTCTCCGGGATCATCGCCCCCCGGGCCGCCTTGATGGCCTTGCGCAGGGCCAGGTTCTGTTTCGGATCCAGGGCGTCGCCGGCTTCCACCACCTCTGCGTGGCAGGCGGCCATCACTTCCTGCAAATGTTTGGCGGTCAATTTCGAGCCGGCCACCAGGGCGGCGACCTTCTGTTCCTCCAGGACCTTCCAGTTGACGTATTCCTCGATGTCCGGATGGTCGGCGTCGACCACCACCATCTTGGCCGCCCGCCGGGTGGTGCCGCCCGATTTTATGGCGCCGGCGGCGCGGTCGCCGACCTTGAGGAAACTCATCAGGCCGGAGGATTTGCCGCCGCCCGACAGGTTCTCGCCGCCGCCACGCAGGCGCGAAAAGTTGGAGCCGGTGCCCGAGCCGTATTTGAACAGGCGCGCCTCGCGCACCCACAAGTCCATGATGCCGCCTTCGTTGACCAGATCGTCGGCCACGGACTGGATGAAGCAGGCGTGCGGTTGCGGCCGCTCGTAGGAGGTCTTGGCGGCGGTCAGTTCGCCGCTGCGGTGGTCGACGTAGTAATGGCCCTGCGAGGGGCCGTCGATGCCATAGGCCCAATGCAGACCGGTGTTGAACCATTGCGGCGAGTTCGGCGCCGCCATTTGGCGGGCCAGCATGTGGCTCATCTCGTCGAAGAAGGCATGGGCGTCTTCCTCGCCGTCGAAATAGCCGCCCTTCCAGCCCCAATAGGTCCAGGTGCCGGCCAGTCGGGTGAACACGGCCTTGGCCGATGTCTCGTGGCTCGTGCGCTGGTCCTCGGGCAGGGCCGCCAGCGCCTCCTCGTCGGCCACCTCGCGCCACAGCCAGACCGGCACGTCGTCCTCGGCTAGGCGTTTGCGGGCGGCCGGCAGGCCGGCCTTGCGGAAATACTTCTGGGCCAGGATATCGCAGGCCACCTGCGACCAGGCGGCCGGAACCTCGATGTCGTCCAGTTTGAACACCACCGAGCCGTCCGGATTGCGGATTTCGCTGCTGGCCGTGCGAAATTCAATGCCCGCGTAGGGGGAGCCGCCCGTTTCCGTGAACCGCCGCGAGATACGCATTCTGCCCCTCTTAACCTCCCCGATTTCGCCTATGCGGCCGAATTTTCCGCCGCGTCGCCGCCAAAGCCGTTTGATACGCTATATCTTGTGTCCCTTGGCTGCGGAGGGACGATATGTAGCCATAGCGTTTCTTTTCGGTCAAGCGAAATTGTCGCTGTCCCATGACCCTGTGGATAACTTCATTCGGCGTTCCGATTTTTCTGCCCCGGCAAGGTCCGCGACACAATATGATGTGTTTCAGTCGCGACCGACCACAGAATGTTAGCGGCTCCACCCGGCGACGCAAGAATATTTTGTGGTTGACGGGTGGACCGATACAAGATATCGCAATTGTGGATAAGTTTTCCGGCGAAAAATCAAAAAATATAATAATTTCAAGTAATTATGATCATTTCTTATGTCATGCTCACACTACACGACAGTATTGCTGAGAGGCCGGTAATTTGCTGGAGTGGGCCGATTCTATTTTCGCAAATGGAGTCGC
>JASLMH010000184.1 GCA_030746635.1 Alphaproteobacteria bacterium
CTTGAACAGTTTGACGTGTCGTTCAGGGATCACGGTCGCCTCCATAAGCATATGCCTAAGCATATGCCACATGGGCCGGGCTGTCCATCGCGTCGAGCGGATCGGTGGATGAGCCTTCCTCGGTGACGGACGAGCTTGCGGCACTGAACAACGGGAACTCGATCGAGATCCATGGATTTGGTGGCCTCCCCACCCGGCGTCAGAAATCCGCCAGGTCGTAGCTGGTGCTACGGCCGCCGCCGGGGTTCTTCTTCAGGATGTTCCGCGCCATCAGATCGAGAATATCCCGGTAGGCGGTGTCCTGCGAGCATTTGGCGAGCTTGGCCCATTTGGACGAGGTCAGCTTGCCTTCGAAGCCGTCCAGCAGGTGATTGAGCATATCGATCTGCCGCTGGTTGAGGGCCTCGGTGGCGAACCTTTCCCAGAACCGCGCCTTGGACAGCATCAGGGACAAGGTGTCCTGGGCGGCCGCGACGGCACGGGACAGGCAGCCGAGAAACCAAACCTGCCAGTCGGTCACGTCCATCGTTGCCTTCTGGCTGGCTTCGAGGATGTTGTAGTAGGCGCTCCGTTCAAGGCCGATCTGCGCCGACAGGCTGTAGAAGCGTTGCGTGCTCTGTTCCGAGTGGGCCAGCGCCATGTCGGCAATGGCGCGGGCCATGCGGCCATTGCCGTCGGCGAACGGGTGCAGGGTGACGAACCAAAGATGCGCCAGACCGGCCTTCAGGACCGGATCGGTTTCCTGGCGGCCGTTGAACCAATCCAGGAAAGCGGCCATCCCGGCATCGAGCCGGTTCGCCGGTGGTGCTTCGTAATGAACACGCTCCCGGCCGACGGGGCCGGAGACGACCTGCATCGGACCGGTGGCCTCGTCGCGCCAGGCACCGACCCTGATCCGGACCATGCCGCTGCGCCCGGTCGGAAACAACGCGGCATGCCAGGCGAACAGCCTGTCTTTCGTCAGCGGTCGGTCGTAGTGGCGGGTGGCATCCAGCATCATCTCGACGACGCCCTCCACCTCCTGATCGGCCGGCGTCAGACCGCCGATGTCCAGGCCGAGGCGCCGGGCAATGGATGATCGCACCTGCTCGGGATCCAGGATCTCGCCTTCGATTTCGCTCGATCTGAGGACGTCCTCGGTGAGCGTTTGCAGCACGGCCCGTTCGCGGAGCCGGAACCCGAGGGCATCCATGCGCCCCAGCAGCCGCCCCTGATCATGGCGCACCTGGGCCAGCACGGTCGCCAAACGGCCCTGGTCCCAGTGGAAGCGCGGCCAATCCGGCAATTCCCAGATATACATGACCATTCTCCGCAATTTTTGCGGATAAGCTACCGGCTAATCTCCGCAGAAACAAGGATATTCATCGCAAAAATTGCGGAGAAAAAATGTCATACCGGGATGCAAAAGACATGCCTCGTCCAAATTATCCTTCGAGACGAGCCTGCGGCTCTCCTCAGGATGAGAAAAGCTGAGTATTTTCAATAGGTTATCTTCATGCTGAGGAGGGCGCGGAGCGCCCGTCTCGAAGCATGTGCATAGGTCAATCTCTCTGCAATCTGATCTTTGGCCGAGCGTAATTCAGGCGTTGAGGACGGCGTCGACCTTGGCCAACAGGTCCTTTTGTCGGATGGGTTTGGCGAGGATCGCGTCGACCCACAGCGCTTCCGCCGACTCGGGATTGATTTGGTTGCCGAAACGGCTGCGGCCGGAGATCGCGATGATCTTCAGCTTTCGATCGGCCTGACGCAATTTCCCGATCGTTTCGACACCTTCCATGTTCGGCATGACGATATCGGCGATCACCAGATCGACATTGTCGCCCTGGTACATCCGCGTGCCTTCGTCGCCGTCGGCGGCCTCGATGACCTCGTAATCGGCCGCCGCCAGCATGCGGGCCAGCACGTTGCGCACCAGATCGTCGTCGTCAATGAGCAGAATTCGCGCCCTCATGCGCCGTCCTCGCCCTCCGGCCTGCCGGCTGCAACCCGGCATGCGCATCACCGGCGGCCATCCAGGGTCTCCGGCACCCGCCGGTTGACCCCCTCCTCGAATAACCGCCGCGGCGATTGTCGTACGGGCGGGGTTAACATCCCGTATCGAAAAGATGGGGGTCAACCGTTGTCGATAAGCAGATGTTCCTCGATCACGAAGGTGGTGACGCTGCCGATGAACAGGGCGCCGTCGGCCCAGGCCTCTTTCGCCTGCTTGGTGGCGAAGGCCGCATCCATGCTCTCGACATCCTCGAACCAGAGCTCGACGATGCCGTCGACCGCCTGACCGCCACTCGGCAGATCATGACGATGGGCATCGTCGGCGATGTGGTTCTGCACGTACCGGATAACGCCCGGCAGCTTATCGACAAAGGGCGCGTGGACTTTCAGCCAATGGTCGTTGAATTCCTCGCGCGACAGTCCGGGCTTGCGCGTCAGCAAGGAGATGCGTTTGATCATGGCGTTTCCTCTCGGTCAGCGGTTCTCGAACGACCGTCGATCTGGGGTTTCCCGAATAACCTCCAGGTTTGTTGCAAGGATGCAAGCATGCAAGCCCCCTCTTCGCGTGATCCCTTTTCGCGATCCCAAATTTGCTGCCGTCCATTACACTATGGTTGCCGTCCGTCATGGGCTGACGATCGAATGGGGGGTATTGAGCGCCGTGCGGAACGTGACTTTCGTGGTTTTGATATCGATAGCCGTTTTGTTCAATCGTCCGGTGCCGGCCCAGATGTCAGCCAATCCGCCCGAGATCGGCGCGGCTATTCGGAAGATGGGACCGCGGCTCAATCGTGATATCGCGATCGCCACCGGTAAGCTTTACGCCCCTTTGCTCGCGAAAATGCCGACCGACGGCGTGAAGGTCATACCCGATCAGGCTTACGGTCCCGACACGCGCAACAAACTTGACGTGTATCGGCCGGAACGCCGGCGGGCGAAGCGCGCGCCTATTGTGGTCTTCCTGCATGGCGGCGGTTTTGCCCGCGGCGACAAAAGACGGTATGCAAACTTGGGAACCTACTTCGCCCGCCACGGCGTCATCGGCATGATCGCCAACTACCGGTTCGCGCCCGAAAACAAATGGCCCTCGGGCGCGGAAGATATCGCCCTTGTGATCAAGTGGATCCGGAAGAACGGCGCCAAGTTTGGCGGGGATGCACGGCGGGTTTTTCTGATGGGCAACTCCGCCGGGGCGGTCCATGTCGCCACCTATGTCTTTTTCGAACGCTTTCACGTCAACAATGACGGCGTTGGCGGCGCCATACTGGTGTCCGGATCGGCCTATGAACTCAAGAGCAAACTGACGCCTGAGGGCAAGCTGTGGCATTTGGGTGAACGCGGCTATTTCGGCGCGGATACCTCCAAATACGACGACATGTCGTTGATCCGACAGCTACCGGGTCGGAAAATACCTCTGTTCGTCGTCTACGCCGAACTGGATCCGCCGCCGATCCAGGCGCAAAACATGCTGTTGATCAAGGGGCTATTCAAGCGCGACAAATTGCTGCCGACGATCAAGCAGGTTCTTGGCCATAACCATATTTCGATCACCAGGCACTTCAACACCAAGGACCAATCCCTGGGCCCCGACATTCTGGCATTCATCGCGACCCATGGCGGCCGCCGCCGTCGATAATCCTATTGCGCCTTGACGGTATCGCCGTTTCGCCTGCCTGACAAGCGAACCTAGGCTACTCGCCCCCGTTCGCCCGCCGTTCCGCCGTCGCCGCCTCGTCCAACCCGCCCTCTTCGGTGAGCACCACGCCGTAGTCGCGGGCGGCCGTCTCGGGGCTGATCAGGCCGTCCTCGACGTCCGCCTGGACCTGGGCCGGGTCGCGTTTCAGGGGGTCGCCGTAGCCGCCGCCGGCGGGGCCGACGCAGACGAAGCGGTCGCCGGCGCGGACGGGGGTGTGCGGCACCTTGGACGGGAGTTCGCCGCCATTGCCGTCAGCCCGATCCAGGCGCAGGCCGGCGGCCCCGCCGTCGGTGCCGCCGTCGAAGCCCCAGGGGGCGTAGCGGTGCCCCTCGCCCTCGATCGAGGCGCCGCCGTCGGAGAGGTAGACGAACTCCCGCACCGAGCCCAGGCCGCCGCGCCACTGGCCGGCGCCGCAGACGTCCTCGCGCAATTCGTAGCGGTCGACCCGCAGCGGCAGGTGGGATTCGATGTCCTCGATCGGGTTGTTGCGGGTGTTGGCGTAGAGGGTGTCGACGGCGTCCATGCCGTCCTTGCCGTCGCGGCCGCCGTAGCTGCCCTCGAAGATCTCCATGTGCACCCAATGTTCGCTGTCGCGGATACCGGAGAAGGCGATCACGCGGAGATTGCCGATGCCGGCCGACACCTGGCCCGGCGCCACCTCGGCCAGGGCCTTCATCACCGTGTCGGCGAGCTGGTTGCCGGGGCAGAAGCGGGCGATGGTCGGGGCCGGGAAGGTCGGGTTGGCTAAACAGCCCTCGGGCGCGACGATGCGGATCGGCCGCACCAGGCCGTCGTTGACGGGGATGTGGCCGTGCACGGCGGTGTCCAGCAGCACCGAGCGGATAGTCAGCCAGATGGCGATGTCGACGGTGCCCTCCAAGGGCATGTTGATCGGCCGATCCGGGACCTGCGCGGCGGTGCCGGTGAGGTCGACCACCATCTCGTCGCCGTCGACGGTGATGGCGACGCAGAGCGGCAGATCGCGCCGGCTCGGCTCCGGATCGTCCAAATAGCCGTCGATATAGGTGGTGGCGGCATAGGTGCCGTCGGGCAATTTGGCGATGGCCTGGCGCATCAGCCGTTCGGCATGGGACATGACGTTGTCGCAGGCGGCCCGGAAGGTCTCCCGGCCGTAACGGTCGATCAGCTCGACCAGCCGCTCCGCGCCGATCCTGGCGGCGGCGATCTGCGCCTGCATGTCGCCGACAACGAGGTCGGAGACCCGGATGTTGTCGCGCAGGATATGCCAGACCGGCTCGACCGCCTCACCGCCGTCATAGACCTTGATGGCCTTGAACTGCAATCCCTCGGCATAGGCATCGATGGCGTCGACGATGCCGCAACTGCCCGGCGTCAGGGCGCCGATATCCAAATGGTGCGCGGTGGTGGCGGCGAAGGCGACCAGCTCGCCGCCGTGGAACACCGGCACGATGAAACCGACGTCCGGGCCGTGGCTGGCGCCGGCATAGGCATCGTTGTGCATGACCACGTCGCCGGGTCTGAGCGTCTCGCCGCGCTCGGCCAGGATGCGCTGCATGCCGCGCACGTAGCCGGGGATCGGCCCCGATTGCAGCGGCGTCGACTGGGCCGACTCCGCCAGGCCCCGGCCCTCGGCGTCGACCAGGGCGGCGCCGAAATCCTCACTTTCGCGGATGATCGAGGAATAGGACATGCGCATCAGCTTGTAGCCCATCTCCACCGCGATGTTCTCCAAGGCACCCTGAATGACGCTGGCGGTGACGTGGTCCACCGCCGGGGCGTTGCGCGCCGCGCCGTCTTTGCTCGCCTGGCTCATTTCAGCCTCCCGTCTCGATACGGAGATTGCCGCCGGCCTCGGCCCTGGCCCGGGCCCCCGGCGGGATCACCGTGGTGGTGTCCTTTTGCAGCACGATCGTCGGCCCGGCCACCATCGCCCCCACGGGCAACCCTTCGCGGGCGTACAGCGGCGTCGGCAGCGCCCGCAGTTCGCCGTTCCAGCGGAAATGACAATCCACCGTTTCCAGCAGCGCCGCCGCCAGATCGCCTTCCGTCGTCACCTCCGGCGGGTCGATCTTCGGCATCTGGCCGATGCCGGTGACCCGGATGTTGACGATCTCGATCGGATTGTCCTCGAACACGTGGCCGTATTCGGTGGTGTGGATGTCCTCGAAGGCCTGGAAGACGCCGGCCAGGTTGGCGGCGTCGACCGGGCCGTCAGCGAACGGCACCCGCAATTCGTAGCCCTGGCCGACGTAGCGCAGATCGCCGCCGCGCTGATAGGCGACCTGGTCGGCGGCCAGGCCGTCGGCCGCGAACTGCGCCGCCAGGCCCTCCCGCATGGCCTCGAAATCCCGGCTCAGGCGGTCGCCGTCGACGCTGCCGCTGACCTGGAACTCGGTGCGAATGGCGTCGTATTTCAGATCCGTGGTCAGCAACCCGGCGGCCGAGGTGATGCCCGGATAGGGCGGCACGATGACCTCCGGAATGCCGAGATCGCGGGCCACCTCGACGCCATGCAGCGGCCCGGCACCGCCGAAGGCGACCAGCGAGAATTCGCGCGGGTCGTGGCCCTTCTGCACGGTGCGGGAGCTGATGGCGTTGGCCATGTTGGCGTTGACGATGGTCAGGATGCCCTCGGCCGCTTCCTCCCGCCCCAGGCCCAGCTCGGCGGCCAGGCCGTCGATGGCGGCGGCCGAGGCGGCGGCGTCCAGGTCCATCTCGCCGCCGAGGAAATTGCCCGGCTGCAGCCGGCCCAGGACCACGTGGGCGTCGGTCACGGTGGGCGCCTCGCCGCCCCGGCCATAGGCCGCCGGCCCCGGCTCGGCGCCGGCCGATTGCGGCCCGACCCGGAAGGCGCCGCCGGCGTCGACATGGGCGATCGAGCCGCCGCCGGCACCGATGGTGTGGATATCGATCATCGGCGCCATCAACGGGTAGCCGCCGATCCAGGTATCCCGGGCCGTGGCCTCGGCGAAGCGACCGTCGACGATCAGGCCGATGTCGGCCGAGGTGCCGCCGATATCCAGGGTGATCAGGTCGCGCCGGCCGGAGCGCTCGCCGCTCATGGCCCCGCCCAGGACACCGGCCGCCGGCCCCGACAGTAGCGTCAGGATCGGCCGTTCGGCGACCATGGCGGCGGTGGCGACACCGCCGTTGGAGCCCATGACGTGCAGGTCGGCGGCGAAATGGTTGGCCGCCAGGGCGGCCTCCAGGTCCTCGACGTAGGTCCGCACCTTGGGGCCGATGAAGGCGTTCATGGCGGCGGTGGTGAAACGTTCGAACTCGCGGAACTGCGGCGACACCGTCGACGAGGTGGTGACGAAGCAGTCGGGATATTCCTCCAGCACGATCTCCCGGGCCCGCGCCTCGTGGTCCGGGTTGATGTAGGAATAGAGGAAACAGACGGCGATGGCCTCGACGCCGGCCTCCTTCAACTCGCGGGCCGCCTGGCGCACCGCCTCCTCGTCCAGGGCCACCAGCACCTCGCCGTCCGGCGGGACCAGCCGTTCGGGCACGGTCTTGCGGTGGCGGCGGCGGACCAGCGGGCGGTCCTGCCAGGGCACTTCCTGCATGATGGAATAATGCTGCGGCCGCTGATGCCGGCCGATGTGCAGGATGTCGCGATAGCCTTCGGTGGTGACCATGCCGGTGGCGGCACCCTTGTATTCCAGCACCGCGTTGGTGGCGATGGTGGTGCCGTGCAGGACGTGCTGCACCTCGCCGCGCGGGATCCCGAAACGTTCGCAGATCTCGCCCAGGCCGCGGATCACGCCTTCGGAGGGATCCCTGGGCGTCGTCGGCACCTTGTGGATGGCGACGGCCTGGCTTTCGGTGTCCGTGAACACCACGTCGGTGAAGGTGCCGCCGACGTCGACCCCGATCAGTTTCATGCTCTACCCGTCATCCCCGTCTGTAGGTGCTGGTTCATTCCGGCGGCAGGATGGCGCCGGCGGTGCCGGTGATCAGCCCGTACTGGTCGGGCTGGCGGTGTTCGGCGAAGTTGAACACCGTGCTCTTGTAGTGATTGCAGGCGTCGAGATCGCAATCGGCGATCACCAGTTCGTCCGCCAGGGTACGGCCCTGGGCGACGATCTCGCCGGTCGGGGCGATGATGCAGGTGCCGCCCAGCATGTCGCAGCCCTCCTCGCGGCCGGCCTTGGCGACGCCGACCACCCAGGTGGCGTTCTGGTAGGCGCCGGACTGCATGCTGAGGTTGTTGTGCAGGCCGGCCAAATGCGTCGGCTCAAAGCCCCAGGGCGGCTCCGTCGACGGCGTGTTGTAGCCGAGTAAGATCATCTCCACCCCCCGCAGGCCCATCATCCGGTAGGTCTCGGGCCAGCGGCGGTCGTTGCAGATGCACATGCCGACGATGCCGCCCATGGTGCGCCAGACCGGAAAGCCCAGGTCGCCGACGTCAAAATAGCGCTTCTCAAGGTGCTGCCAGCGCCGTTCGGGCAGGTGTTCGGCATGGCCCGGCAGGTGCACCTTGCGGTACTTGCCGACGATCTCGCCCATCTTGTCGACCAGGATGCAGGTGTTGAAATGCCGCCTTTCGCCCGCCTCCTCGACCAGTTCGGCATAGCCGAGGCAGAAGCCGACGCCGTGCTCGGCGGCGCGGTCGAACAGGGCCCGGGTCTCTGGCCCCGGCATCTCGGTCTCGAAGAAGGCGTCGATCTCCGCCTGCGCCTCGAAATGCCAGCGTGGGAAAAACGTCGTCAGGGCCAGTTCCGGGAACACCACCAGATCGCAGCCGCGTTCCGCCGCCCGATCCAACAGGGCGATCAGGCGGTCGACCACCTGGGCCCGGCTCTCCTCCCGGGCGATCGGGCCGAGTTGCGCCGCGCCGACGGTCACCAGACGGTTGGACTTGGCCATCCGCACACTCCCCTGCTTCGCTGGTTGGGTATTCTGCCCCGAAGCGACGACAATTGGAACGACGGCCAGTGGCCGGGCTATGATCGGTTCAACCCAGCCCCGAGAGGTGACCATGCGCTTCGGCCTATCCTTTCCGCAGACCCAGATCGGCAACGACCCCGTCGTGATCCGCGACTTCGTGCGGACGGCCGAGGATCTCGGCTTCGACCGCCTGACCATGGTCGACCACATCCTCGGCGCCAAGGACGCCCGCGATGCCCCCTGGGCCGTCCACTACACCATCGAATACGGCTTCCACGAGCCGATGACCCTGTTCGCCTGGATCGCCGGCTTCACCAGCCGCCTCCGTTTGGTCACCGCCAACGTCGTGCTGCCGCAACGGCAGGCCGAATTGGTCGCCAAGCAGGCGGCCGAGGTCGATATCCTCTCCGGCGGCCGGCTGACCCTGGGTGTCGGCGTCGGCTGGAGCGCCTCGGAGTTCGCCGCCCTGGGCATGGATTTCACCAACCGCGGCCGGCGCATCGAGGAACAGGTGGCGCTCATGCGCCGGCTGTGGTGCGAGGAACTGGTGGACTTCGAGGGCGAATGGCACGGCATGTCGGAGATGGGCATGAACCCGCTGCCGATCCAGCGGCCGATCCCGATCTGGTTCGGCGCCATGGTCGACCCGGCGATCCGTCGGGCCGCCCGGATCGGCGACGGCTGGCTGATGAGCCCGCGCCAGGACCCCGACGACAAAATTGCCCGGCAGATCGAGATGTTCCACGACACCGCCCGCCAGGCCGGCCGCGACCCGGCCGCCCTGGGCATCGACGCCACGGTGTTCGCCCAGGATCGCGGGCCGGATGAATGGCTGGCCGAGGCCGAGACCTGGCTCGGCCTGGGCGCCACCTCCGTCACCTTCCGCACCTCGGAATCGGGATTCACCGAGGTCGCCCAGCACCTGGACGCCATGCGCCGGCTGGCCGAGGCGAATGAGAGTTAGGTCAGGGACGAACAGCGGCGGCCCCGAAGGGCCGCCGCTTGAATTCGCTCAATGTGAGGTCGGCTCAGGCCGGCCATTTCCTGCGTCTTGCCGCGCCAAGGCCCAACAGGCCAAAGGCGAACAGCCCCAGGGCCGCGGGCTCGCGGATCACCAGCGGCGGGTCACCGACCTGCACCTGCCGCTGCGCGGTGCCCATGGCCCCGTCACCCGGCCAGTCCTGATCAGCATCGACCGCGATGATGCTCATGAGAAACAGACCATCGCCGTAGGAACTGAAGTCGAAAGAACCGCTGTCGCTGGAATTGGAGAAAATCAGTGCGGCATCCTGGGTGACCTCGACGCTAACGCTGGCGAGGCCTGTGGCATCGCTTATGAACCATTGAAAATCGGTGGCGGAATCGATGATGACGATACTCGGCGGCGTCGGATCATCGTCAAACACGTTCACCTCCAGGAAGTCGGAAACGGGAGGTCCGCCGTCTTCGGCATTGATATCGATCCTGAACGTGCCGAGTCCGAAGTTGTTAAAATCGAAGAAGCCCGGTCCAGGATCGCCAAAGGAGGCGATCGTCGACGCGTCCTGGGTGATGGTCACGTCGGCGGTATTGAAATTCGAGACCGACCACGAAAACGACTGATTGTTGCTGTCGGACTCCGTACCGCTGGATCCGAAAATGCTGATCGTCGGGACCGCGACCGCGCCACGGGGCGTGAACGCCACGCCCAAGGCGACCAAGGCAACAA
>JASLMH010000185.1 GCA_030746635.1 Alphaproteobacteria bacterium
CCCAACCACCCATAGATGGTACCCTCGGGGTGGTTGGGACGGGGGAGCGGGTGGCTTGGATTAGGCGCGACATGCGCTAGCTCGGGCAACCTGGAACGGCGGCCTGTCAAGGCCGCCGTTCGGCCCCGGCTTCTACGGGCGGGCTACTCGGTTGCGAAGGTCCTGAAATCGACCTGTTCGTGGGCCAGGTCGGGCTCGTGGCTGTGTTCCAGGATGAACTCGCGCGCTGAATCCCGCAGGCGGATGGCTTCGCTGAAGCCACCTTCGCGGGCGGTCAGCGCTCGGCCGATGCGGACCTCGATGGTGCCGAAGCGGGGGAACCATTGGCCGTCCCGCAGGATCGAGCGGGTACCGCGCAGCGCCACCGGTACCGCCGGCACGCCGCCCTCGGCCGCCACCATGAAGGCGCCCAGGTGAAAGCCCAGCAGGCCCGGCATGCGGGTCAGGGTACCTTCGGGGAACCAGACCAGGCGCTCGCCGGCCGCCGCCGCCGCCAGCATCTGGGCGGTGTCCTCGATGCCGTGCCGGGGGTCGATGCGGCGGACGAACAGGGTGCCCAGGTTGCGCAGGAACCGCGCCACCAGGATCTGGCCGGTCAGTTCGCCCTTGGCGATGAACGACAGGGCGCCTGGCAACACCGCCGATAACACCACCATATCCAGGTAGCTGGCGTGATTGATGACGTACACCAAGCCGCCATCCGGCACCGCCGCTTCCCGCGTCACCGCCGGCCGCATGCCGACCGACCGTAGGAAGCCGCGCGCCGCCAGGCGCACGATGGCATGACGCCAGCCGCGCCGCGGCAGTCCCAGCACCGGCAGCCAGACCAGGGCCACGAACAGCGCCAGCACCGACCACCAATAGCCGGCGTAGACCAGCGCCGACAGGGCCTGTCCGGCACGGCGCACACGGTGCCCGCCGCCGGCCAGGATCAGCCGGGCGAGCTGCCACCAGAAGGCGTGGCCCCGGCGCCGCAGGGCGTCGTTTTCGAACAGCGCCCGGGCCGACGAGCGGCGCAGCTTGCCGGAGGAGGTTTTCGGCAGGGTGTGGGGTGGCGGCAGCACAATGTCGTCGGGCGGCTGCGCCAGCAGGTCCACCGCCGCCGCCGCGATACGCCGGCGCAATTCGTCCAGTTCGTCGGCCTCCTTCAGGCGGGTTTCGGCGACCACGATCAGCCGCTCCGAGCCGGTGTTCGGATCGGGGCTGGCGAAGGCCGCGACGCAGCCCCGCCTGACGCCGTCGATCTTGCCGACCAGTTCCTCCAACTCGTGGGGATAGATGTTGCGGCCGGCCCGGATGATCATGTCCTTGATACGGCCGGTGATGAAGATATCGCCGCCGGCGATGTAGGCCCGATCGCCGCTTTCCAGCCATTCGCCGTCGAACAGCTCGCGGGATTTCTCCTCGCTTTCGAAATAGCCCACGGTCGAAGACGGCCCGGTGAACTGCAGCCGGCCCTCCTGCCGTTCCGGCAGTTCGCGGCCGCCCGGGTCGACGATGCGCACCTGGTGGCCGGGGATCGGCCGGCCGCAGGTGACGAATTCCAGGGCCGTCGGGTCGTCCGCCCTGGCCGGCTTGGCGGTGCCGCCGCGCGACAGCGCCTCGCGGTCGACCCGGTCGATCACCGGCCCCCGGCCGACCGGGGGAAAGGCCAGCCCGACGGCGTTCTCGGCCAGGCCGTAGACCGGCGCCATGGCCTCCGGGTGGAAGCCGAAGGGGGCGAACCTCTCGGCGAAGCCGGCCAGGGTGCCGGGGCTGACCGGTTCGGCGCCGTTGGCGACCATGCGCAGCGAGCCGAGGTCGAGTTCCCGGAGGTCATCGTCCCGGGCGCCGCGCAGGCACAATTCGAAGGCGAAATTGGGCGCCGCCGTCAGCGTCGCGCGATGCTGATGGATGGCCCGCAGCCAGCGCACCGGATCGGCCAGGAAATACAGCGGCGACATGATCACCGTCGGCACGGCGTAGTACAGGCAGGCCAGCCAGGCGCCGATCAGGCCCATGTCGTGGTACAGCGGCAGCCAGCTTACGAAGACGTCGGAGGCGTCGGCGTCCAGCGCCTCGCCCATGGCCCGGATATTGGCCAGGAGGTTGGCGTGGCTGAGCACCACGCCCTTGGGATCGCCGGTGCTGCCGGAGGTGTATTGGATCAGGGCGGTGGTCCCGGCGGTCGCCGCGATGGGGCCGCGCAACCGGCCGCCGGCCTTCAGGCGGGCCACCGTCTCGACCTTGCGCAGGCCCTCGGCCAGGCCGTGCAGCAGGCTGCCGACCTGGCGGATTTCCGGATTGGTGATCAGGACGTTGGCGCCGGCGTTGCGCAGGATGCCGGCCTGGCGGCGCAGGTGGTCCTCGACCTGGGCCTTGCGGAACGGTGGATAGATCGGCACCGGCACGCCGCCGGCATAGAGGATGCCCATGAAGGCGTGGAAGAACTCGGCCCCGGTCGGCAGCATGATGGCGACCCGGTCGCCGGCCCGCAGGCCGCCCTCCAGCAAGCCATGGCCGACGGCGCGGGCGGCCCGGTCCAGATCGGCGTAGCTGATCGCTTCCTCGTCGTCCTCGCCGTGGCGCAGGATTACGTGCGGCCGCTCGCCATGGGCCCGCAGATGGGCCTGGACGACCTCCAGCAGGGTCTCGGCGCTGGTCGGCACCATCTCCGCCGCCGCCGCCAGGTCGGCCAGCGGCACCGCCACCCGGCCGGCCGGCGCGGCCGCCGCCGCAGCCGGCCCGGCGGCGACGATGGCCCGGACGAAATCGCGCGGCGTCTCGGCCTCGCCGATCAGCTCGTCCGGCAGGCGGATACTGAAGGCCTGGTCGATGCGCACCAGCAGTTCGGCCCGCGACAAGCTGTCGAAACCAAGGTCGCGGTCCAGATCGCTGGCCAGCTCGACCACCAGCCGCTGCCGCAGGCGGGGGTGCAGTTCGACGGCGAGGTCATGCACCAGGGGGAGGAGGCGGCTCGCCACCTCGTCCTCGATCCCCGCCTGTTCCCCGCGTCCCCGAACGCCCGCCGGCTCGCTCACCGATCCGTTCCTTCAGGCCGCCAATGCCATGCCTCAGATGCCGCCAAGCCTAGGGCAAATAGGAGCGGGATGAAACCGTCGGCGCGGCCGGCGCGACGGCACCGCCAAAATGCGAATTTGGCCCATAAGTGTCGGTGATCTTTACAGTTTTTTGGCGGTTTCGCCGGTGCTGCCCGCTAACCGATTGATTCTACATGTCGTGAAATGATGGCACGAATCTTGCATGGTTAACGGCGAGTGCGCACAACCGCTACAGGAGTCGGGCCATGCACCGAGGTCTCCTTATGTTCCCTCGCGGGTTTTTCGCCACCCTGGTGGTCAGCCTCGGCATGGCCGCGCCCAGCCTGGCGGCGCCGGTGACGCTGGATTTCGATAGCGGCGCCAACCTGGCCAGCTACGCCCCGGAGGTCACCTTCTCGGCCAACATCGGCCTCTGGTCCGGCGGCAGCTCGGTGCTGCCGCCGCCCCATTACGGCGGCCCGGTGAGCGAGCCCTACGGCATCTGCGTCGGCCCTTGCGGCAGCTTGGAGGGGTTCATCTATTTCGCCACGGCGCAAACCGCGCTGTCGATCTATGCCCTGTCCGGCCCGGGCCCGGACCCGCTGTCGGCCGGCACCCTGATCGAGGCCTATGACGCCGGCGACCAGTTGATCGACTGGGCCAGCGTCGACGCCGACCTGCAGGCCGACCCGACCCTGCAGTTCAAACTGCTCAGCGTCGCCGGCGCCGGCATCGTCAAACTGCGCCTGTACAGCCCGGTCGCCAACACCGAGGCCTGGGACAACCTGACCTACAACAGCGAAGCGTTGGTCATTCCGGCGCCGGCGCCGCTGCTTCTGCTGCTGAGCGGCCTGGTGGGGTTGGCGTGGCACCGGCGGCGGTTGCGGGTTTAACAACAAACAGGCCGCGATCCTTCGTCCGTGTGGCGATATGTCATCTTGCCCAGGCCGCGTCTTATGTGACAATTGAATCAGACGAAGGGGATGCCGACGCCCGCGGCGGGCAGGGCACTGCGGTGTCCGAAGAAGTTTCGCCTCGGGCCACTCCACCGGGGTTTCGCGGACCCTGGTGGCGCCGATAGCAATTGGATCGAGGCGCCCCGTGACCCGACCCATGACCGCCAAGACCTGTGTCGCCGGCACCGCTGAAGTGTGGCGGGCCGACTGCTCTCGGGCGCGCCTCCGTCCGCTTTGCCCCACCTGGCCGGACTGGAAATCAGGATCGGGCCGCCACCGCCGCGGCCCCGAGGGAGAGCGACAATGACCATGACCCAGACGACGGCCGAGGCGCCGTCCTTCACGCTGACCGACAATCGCAACGGCAGGTCCTGGGAGCTGCCGGTCCTGCATGGCACCGTTGGTCCGGACGTCATCGACGTCCGTGCGCTCTATCGCGAGACGGGCTGCTTCACCTACGACCCCGGCTTCACCTCGACCGGGAGCTGCCAGTCGGGCCTGACCTACATCGACGGCGAGCAGGGCATCCTGCGTCACCGCGGCTATCCCATCGAGGAGTTGGCCGAGAACGTCGAGTTCACGGATGTCTGCTATCTGCTGCTCTATGGCGAGCTGCCCGATGCCGGGCAGAAACAGGCCTTCGAACACGACATTGCCCACCACACCATGCTGCACGAGCAGTTCTACAATTTCTTCCGCGGCTTCCGCCGGGACAGCCACCCCATGGCCGTGATGTGTGCCGCCGTCGGCGCGCTGTCGGCGTTCTACCACGACGGCACCGACATCCACTCGGCCGAGCATCGCGAGGTGGCGGCCCTCCGGCTAATCGCCAAGATGCCGACCATCGCCGCCGTCGCCTACAAGTATTCCCTCGGCCAGCCCTTCGTCTATCCGCGGAACGAGCTTGGCTACGCCGCCAATTTCCTGCGCATGATGTACGCCAACCCCTGCGAGGACTACGAGGTGAACCCGGTGCTGGCGCGGGCGCTCGACCGCGTCCTGATCCTGCATGCCGATCACGAACAGAACGCCTCGACCTCGACGGTGCGGCTGGCCGGCTCCTCGGGCGCCAACCCCTTCGCCTGCATCGCCGCCGGTATCGCCTCCCTGTGGGGGCCGGCCCATGGCGGCGCCAACGAGGCGGTGCTGCGCATGCTGTCGGAGATCGGCGGCCGCGACCGCATCCCCGAGTTTATCGAGCGGGCCAAGGACGACGATGATCCCTTCCGCCTGATGGGCTTCGGCCACCGGGTCTACAAGAACTACGACCCGCGGGCCAAGATCCTGCAGGCCAGCTGTCACGAGGTGTTGGCGGAACTGGGCATCGAGAACGAGCCGCTGCTCGACCTGGCCATGGAGCTCGAGCGGATCGCCCTGGAGGACGACTATTTCGTCGAGCGGAAGCTGTTCCCCAACGTCGATTTCTATTCCGGCATCATCTACCGGGCCCTGGGCATTCCGACCTCGATGTTCACGGCCATGTTCGCCATTGGCCGCACGGTCGGCTGGATCGCCCAGTGGCAGGAGATGATCGCGGACCCGGCCATGAAGATCGGCCGGCCGCGCCAGCTTTACGTCGGCGAGACCGAGCGGCACATGGACCCGGCGGGCCAGGCCGACTGAACCGGACGTAGGGGAAGGGTCTGGGCCGGGGCTGTCTGGCCGGCCCTGGTTTCACCGCGTTGACGGGCGGTGCTATGACGACCCATGAAATCCCGCCGCGTTCACATCACCGGCGCCTCCGGCACGGGTGTCACCACGTTGGGTCGGGCGCTTGCCGGCGCTCTCGCCATCCCGCACCACGACACCGACGATTTCTTCTGGCGCCCGACCGATCCGCCCTACCGTGAAGCGCGGCCGGCGGCCGATCGTCTGCGCCTTTTGGAGGAATTGTTCCTGGGCCGATCGGATTGGGTGTTGAGTGGTTCGCTGGTGAGCTGGGGCGATCCGATTCTGTCGCTGTTCGATCTGGTGGTGTTCCTGCGTGCGCCGACCGAGGTTCGGTTGCGGCGGCTGCGCGAGCGCGAGGTGCGCCGCTACGCCGCCGCCGCCGTCGCCCCCGGTGGCTGGCGGCACCGGGAGTCCGAGGATTTGATCGAATGGGCGGCACGCTACGACGATGGCGGCCTCGAAGAGCATAGCCTGGCACGCCACGAGGCCTGGCTCGGTAGTTTGCGATGCTCAATCCTACGTCTCGACGGCACCCTGTCGACCGCCGATCAGGTTGAGCAAGTCATGGCTGTAGTTCCGGCCATGACCTAGCCAGCCGGGGCGCATGGCACCGCCTCCGGCTCCTGGTCGATAGCGGTCAGTTTGGCGACGTTCGATGTGGGCCAGCGGCCCATTCCTTGATGTGGATCAAACCTTCTGGGGCGAAGGGTGCCTAGGATGTTCTGTTCACCGCTTCCGAGGGGAGTAGGTCATATGGTCAGGAAGCTCATCCCCGATATCGTCTCCGAGGGCGACATATTCGCACTGGCCGGCGACGCGACGGTTCGCGATGCGGCGCGCGGCATGGCCGAGCGCGATGTCAATTCGGTGCTGATCACCGAAGACGGCAAGTTGCTGGGCATCTTCACCGGCACGGACCTGGTCAAGAAGGTGGTGGCGGCGAACCTCGATCCCGATCGCACGGTCCTGCGCGAGGTGATGACGCCGGACCCGCAGACGGTCAGCCCCGATACCAATGCCATCGAGGCCCTGCACCGCCTGCAGGACGGCCGGTTCCGGCATCTGCCGATCGTCGAGGACGGCAAGCTCCTCGGCGTGCTCTCGCGCCGGGACTTCCTGGGTCACGAGATCGACGAACTCGAACACCAGGACGATCTTTGGGAGAAGATCTAGCCCAGGCCGACGTCGTGCCTATTGCACGACGTTCGCCAGGACCTCGACGAAACGGTCACAGTCGGTTTCATCGTTGTAAACGTGCGGGCTGATCCGCAATCGGCCCAGCCGGGGCGCCGCGTAAACCCGATGTTCCGCCAGCTTCCCGGCAAGGTCTTCCGGCATGCCGTTTGGGAAGCCCAATCCCAGAACATGCGGCGCGCGCAGATCCGCCCTGGGCATGGTCACCGGTACTCGGCGCTCGGCCAGCCCGCTTGCAATGCGTTCCGTCAACATTTCCAAACGTTCACGAACCCGATCGAGACCCCAGGCCTGCAACAATTCGATGCCGTAGGACGCGACATCCATGGAGACGAAAAAATCGCGTTCGCCCATGTCGAACCGCCGGGCATCGTCGACATAGTCCAGATCGGTGAAATACCGTTCGTCTTCGGCCTGGACCCGTTTCCGCCCATAGCTCGTCTGTTCGAGCGGTATGGCGCCCTGATGCCGTTTCGCGACGTAGATGAAGGCCCGCCCGTAGGGGCCGAGAAGCCATTTGTAGGTCGGAAAAATCATGAAATCGGGATCGAGGCTCGCGACGTCGTACGACAGGACCCCCGCCGCGTGGGTCGCGTCGATCAACAAGCCGGCGCCTTGTGCCCGAAGGGCTTCCTGAACCCTGTCGAGATCGACCAGCCCGCCGTCCGACCAATGCACGGACGAGATCGAAACCAGGGCAAGGGGCCGCTCCGCCCTTTTGGCGATCGCCTCCAATAGGGCCGAGGTCCAGTCGTGATCGTCGCCGGGACGGACGGTCTCGATCTCGAGGTCTTGCGCCTCGGCCCGCGCCAGCCATTCGAGAACCGGCGCGGTATGGTCGTTTTCGAGCACCAGGATGCGACTGTTCCGGGGCAAGTCCAGGACCTTCGCCGCGGTGGAGACGCCGTAACCGACGGAGGAAATCAGCGCGATGTCGTCGATCTCGGCGTTGATCAGGCCCGCCGCCGCCGCGCGGGCGCGCTCGAACTGCTGGCGGCCGAAGTCCTCCGGGATCTCCCACGGATGGGCTTTTTTGGCCGCGCCCGCCTGGCCCAGTTCCACCGCGCCGATCGGCAACGGGCTCCAGGCCGCCGCGTTGAGGTAGCAAATGTCTCGCGGTATGTCGAAAAGGTCGCGTTGTGATGTAAGCATCATCTCCTCAAGCCGGCGTGGGCGCCCATCGAGTCGGTGGGGAGTCTACACTTCCGACTCGAGTTTCATGAGAGGGGTCAAGGCCCGACCGCGTTGGCCAACCGGTGCATGGCGTCCGCCAAGATGGCGCGGGGGCAGGCGACGTTGATCCGTTCGAAGCCCGCGCCCTCCTCGCCGAAGATATAGCCTTCATCCAGGTACAGCCCGGCCTTGTTCAACGTCAGGTCTTCCAATTGCGCCTGGTCCAGGCCCAGGGCGCGGCAGTCCAGCCAGACCAGGTAGGTCGCTTGCGGTTTGATCAGGCGAATTTGCGGCAGATGCTCGGCCAGGAATTCGGCCATGAAATCCACATTACCCTGGATGTAGGCCAACGCTTGCTCAAGCCAGTCTTCCCCCTCGTCGTAGGCCGCTTGCACGGCGGCCGCGCCGAAGGGATTGCTGCCGAACATGGCCGCCTTTCGCAGTCCGGCGGCGACCTGCTCCCGCAATGCCGGGTTGGGCGTGATGATGTTCGCCGTATGCATGCCGGCCAGGGAAAACGTCTTGGAGGCGGCGCTGCAAACGACGGTGTTGTCCGCGAAGGCCTGCCCCAGCGCCGCGTAGGGCTGGAACACCGATCCGTACAGCATCAGATCGGCATGCAATTCATCCGCCACCACCAGAACCTCATGGCGGTTGCAGATCTCCCCCAGCCGGCTGAGTTCCGCTTCGCTCCAGACCCGGCCCACCGGATTGTGCGGGCTGCACAACAGCAGCATCTTGACGGCGGGATCGGCGGCCTTTGCCTCCAGATCGTCGAAATCCATTTCATACCGGCCGTCGACCAGCCGCAGGGGATTGCGCACCACGCGGGCGTCGTTGTTGTCGATCACCATATAGAACGGATGATAGACCGGCGGCTGCAGGATGACGCCGTCGCCCGGCTGGGTGAAGGTGCGCACCAGCATGTTCAGGGACGGCACCACGCCGGGCGCCATGGCGATCCAATCGGGTTCCACCGTCCAGCCATGGCGGCGCCGCATCCAGCCGGTCACGGCGGACAGATAGGCATCGGTCCTATAGGTATAGCCGAGGCTGGGTATGTTCGCCCGCGCCGCCAGGGCCCGGCGGATCGGCTCGGCGATGGCGAAATCCATATCGGCCACCCACATGGGCAGCACCTGGCGGCGGCCGTTCTTCTCCTCGGTGGCGTCCCAGGCTTCCAGCCCGTTTTCGCCTTTCCGGTGCTCCCATTTGACGGAGCCAATGCCGCGCGGCGTGGCGATACGGTCGAAATCGTACTTCATCTGGCGGCAAGGCTTTCTCGTTGGCGAAGGGCGACCAGCATCATTAGGCCTCGGCATCGGATCAGGCAAGGTGGTGCGAAGGACTCTACAAGCTTATACCGCCGGCCATGACTAAGGTTTGCCTGGTTATGTGGTTGGAAGTGCTGGAGGCGATGAAAGCGCGAATCGATGGCTTACGCCAAATTCGGCTTTCAAAGTCCGGGCATCCGCCTTTTGCTGGGAAGCGGCGGTCGGCGACATCAACGGTGAACCCACACTTTCGGTCATGACGAGCCTCGCTGGGCGCGTCACTGCCGCTTTGGCGCCGCCTGGTCGCGCCGCGTTGTTTCGATCTTGTCGAAGGTATCTTTAATGCCCGCATTGTCCGGCGCGAGTTCGCGAGCGCGCGTCGCCTGTTCCAGAGCCGCGTCCAAATTGCCGAGATGTAAATGCGCCCAGGCGAGATTGTTGCGAGCAACCGGATGGTTCGGCAGTTTGTCGACCAGCGTGGCGAAAACCGCTCGTGCCTTGGGCCATTTGCGCAGGGTTGCAGGCAGCCATCGGAGGAGCTGCGGTCGTGGCGTGTCACAGGGCGGGCACATCTCCGCTTTACCCTCGATGGCGAGCGTCAGTCGGTTTGCCCACTGGCCGACGGTCGTAGCCGAAAGCGGCCCGGCAGAAAAACTTGATGCAAGGCCATCCGCCCCTTATCGCTTGAGCGGGCGGCCGCGATCATTCTTGGGTGGATGGTGGCGCCGACCTGCTGGAACGCCCCTTAGGCGCCCGTCGTCCTAATACATCGCCCAAAGTGTCGGAGAAATTTACACTTCTTTGGCCTTTGCGGCACTGACCGCGGCGTAATCAATTGAATTTATAATAATTAAGAAGTTGGCATGATTTGTGCATAGCTTATGACAAGGGGCTCGCGTGTGGGGGTTCCGCAACT
>JASLMH010000186.1 GCA_030746635.1 Alphaproteobacteria bacterium
GTTCGCCGGCGCCCTGCACGTCGACCTGGCGCAACTGGCGAGGCGGCGCTGGGCCATCGCCTCGATGGCCAGCGGCGGGCTGCTGCTGTCGACGGTGCTGATCGGCCTGGGCATCTGGCTGGCTTTCGATCTGTTCGGCCAGCCGCTGCCGCTGATCTATTGCCTGCTGTTCGGGGCGCTGATTTCGCCGACCGATCCGGTGGCGGTGCTGAGCATCCTGAAGACCGCCAAGGTACCGGCCAGCCTGGAGGCCAAGATCGCCGGCGAAAGCCTGTTCAACGACGGCGTCGCGGTGGTGGTGTTCATCATCATCCTGGCCCTGGCGACCGGTGGCGGCGGCGATACCGGCATCGTCGAGGTGGCCGTGCTGTTCCTGCGCGAGGCGGTGGGCGGCGCCGTCCTGGGCCTGATCACCGGCGGCATCGCCTTCTGGGCCCTGCGATCGATCGACGAACACAACCTGGAAGTCATCATCACCCTGGCCCTGGTCACCGTGACCTACGAAGTGGCGCACCTGTTGCACACCTCGGGGCCGATCGCCGTCGTCGTCGCCGGGCTGCTGATCGGCAATCACGGCACCCGCCTGGCGATGAGCGAGACCACCCGCGAACACCTGCTGAATTTCTGGACCCTGACGGACGAGATCCTGAACGCCGTGCTGTTCCTGCTGATCGGACTGGAGGTGGTGGTGATCACCGCCTCGCCGGCCCTGCTCTGGGTCGCCCTGATCGCCATACCCCTGGTCCTGGCGGCCCGTTTCATCAGCGTCGGCATCCCGATCACCCTGTTGGGATTGCGCCGCGATTTCACGCCGGGCGCCATTCCGGTGTTGACCTGGGGCGGCCTGCGCGGCGGTATCTCGGTCGCCCTGGCGCTATCGCTGCCGGCCTCGCCGGAAAAAGACGCCATCGTCGCCGTCTGTTATGCCGTGGTGGTGTTTTCCATCGTCGTCCAGGGTCTGACCATCGGCCGCCTGGCGCGCCGGGTGGTGCCGCAGGATTTGGGAGCGGAAGATTGACCGACCAGGAACGCAAGGTCGAGGTGATCGAGAAACGAACCGCCTACCAGGGCTACTACCGGGTCGACGTCTATCGGCTGCGCCATAGCCTGTATGGCGGCGGCATGGGTGCGGAGATCCGCCGCGAGGTGCTGGAACGGGGCCACGCCATCCTGGTGCTGCCCTATGACCCGGTGTGCGACGAAGTGGTGCTGATCGAGCAGTTCCGCATCGGCCCCTATGCCCGGGGCGACGACGGCTGGTGCCTGGAGGTGGTCGCCGGCATCGTCGAGGACGGCGAGGACCTGAAAGACGTGGTGCGCCGCGAAGCCCGCGAGGAAGCCGGCATCGAGTTGACCGACATCACCCACGCCCTGGATTGCTATACCAGCCCCGGCGCCGTCACCGAGCAGATCTCGGTCTATTGTGCCCGGGTGGATGCCTCGACCGCCAGCGGCATCCACGGCGTGGCGGAGGAAGGCGAGGACATCAAGGTGGTGGTGAAGAGCTTCGACGAGGTGATGGCGGCAATGGAAACAGGCGCCATCAACGCCGGACCGGTGATCGTCGCCGCGCAATGGCTGGCCCTGCACCGCGAGGAACTGCGCCGCCGCTGGCTCGCGGCCGACCCGGTCGGCTGATCCACATCCGAAAACGGTGAAAATCCGCGATTCCCTTGATGAAACTGGAGGTTCCGCCTAATCTCCGGCCAATGGTGAGTTTGACGAGCGGAGCGCGAGCATGGACGTCAAGAGCGGTTTCATCGAGAGCATCGGCAACACCCCGCTGATCCGCCTGAAGAAGGCCTCCGAGATCACCGGCTGCGAAATTCTGGGCAAGGCGGAATTCCTCAATCCCGGCGGCTCGGTCAAGGATCGCGCCGCCCTGGCCATCGTCGAGGACGCCGAGGCCAACGGCCGCATCAAGCCCGGCGGCATCATCGTCGAGGGCACCGCCGGCAATACCGGCATCGGCCTGGCCCTGGTCGCCAACGCCCGCGGCTACAAGACGGTGATCGTCATTCCGGAAACCCAGACCCAGGAAAAGAAGGACATGCTGCGGATGTGCGGCGCCGACCTGCGGGAGGTCCCGGCGGTGCCGTACAAGGATCCCAACAACTACGTCAAATACTCCGGCCGCCTGGCCGAGGAACTGGCCGCCAGCCACGCCGAGGGCGCGATCTGGGCCAACCAGTTCGACAACGTGGCCAACCGGGACGGCCATTTCCGCACCACCGGGCCGGAAATCTGGGCCCAGACCGACGGCACGGTTGACGCCTTCATCTGCGCCGTCGGCACCGGCGGCTCGCTGGCCGGCATCGCCGACTATCTGCGGCAGCAGAAGCCGTCGGTCCAGATCGGCCTGGCCGATCCACCGGGCGCGGCGCTGTATCACTACTACGCCCATGGCGAATTGAAGGCCGAGGGCTCGTCGATCACCGAAGGCATCGGCCAGGGCCGCGTCACCGCCAACCTGGAGGGCCTGGAGGTGGATCATCCCTTCCACATCCCGGATGCCGACGCCTTGCAGGTGGCTTTCGACATGATCATCGAGGAAGGCCTGGTGCTGGGCAGTTCCAGCGGCGTCAACGTCGCCGGGGCGATCCGCCTGGGCCGGGAAATGGGTCCGGGGCACACCATTGTGACGTTGCTTTGCGATGGCGCTCAGCGGTATCAAAGCAAGATGTTCAATCCGCCCTTCCTGCGCGAGCTGGGTTTGCCCACGCCGAGCTGGATGGAGGGCTGAGGCAGCAGCGCCAGCGAGGCCCGAATGACAGAATTGCTGTTCCGCGACGACCCTTATGCAAAGGACTGCGAGGCCACGGTGACCGCCGTCAACGATCGCGGCGGCATCGTCCTGGACCGCACCGTGTTCTATCCCACGGGCGGTGGCCAGGCCGGCGATTCCGGGCATTTGCACGTCGCCGGCGGCGACAGCATCACCATCGCCACCGCCGTCAAGGGCGAGGCCCCGGACGAGGTGGTGCTGGTCCCGGCCGAGGGCCAGACACCGCCGCCCATCGGCGCCACGGTCAGGGCGGAAATCGACTGGCCGCAGCGCCAGCGCCGCATGCGCATCCACACCTGTCTGCATCTTTTGTCGGCGATCCTGCCCTATCCGGTGACCGGCGGCTCGGTCGGCGACGGCAAGGGCCGGCTGGACTTCGACATGCCGGAACTGAACATGGATAAGGAGGAGATCACCGCCCGCCTGAACGAGCTGGTCGGTGGCGGCCACGAGGTCCGGGCGAGGTGGATCAGCGACGCGGAGCTGGCGGCGCAACCGGATCTGGTCAAGACCATGTCGGTGCAGCCGCCCAGCGGCCAGGGCCAGGTCCGCCTGATCGAGGTGGCCGGCTGTGATTTGCAGCCCTGCGGCGGCACCCATGTCGCCAACACCGCCGAAATCGGTCCCGTCCGGGTGCGCAAGATCGAGAAGAAGGGGCGGCAGAATCGGCGTGTGTCGATCGTTCTTGATGAATAAAAACAAATGGTTACGTAGTTTTATTGAGGTTTGAGATGAATAATGCACCCATCCTGTCGACCGACTGGCTGGCCGACCATCTGGACCAGCCCGAAATCAAGGTGCTGGACGGCTCGTTCTATCTGCCGGCGGAGAACCGCGACGCGGATGCGGAGTACCGGGCCGGCCACATCCCCGGTGCCGGCCGCTTCGACATCGACGTGGTCTGCGCCCCCGGCCAGTCCCTGCCGCATATGTTCCCCAGCGCCGAGCAGTTCGCCGACGCCGTCGGCGCCATGGGCATCGGCAACGACGACACCGTGATCACCTACGACGGCGGCAAGCTGACCGGCGCCTGCCGGGTCTGGTGGATGTTCCGCGCCTTCGGCCATGACAAAGTAGCGGTGCTGGACGGTGGCTTCGGCAAATGGCGGGCCGAGGATCGCCCCGTTTCCGCCGAACCGGTAGCGTCCGAACCGGCCACTTTCGAGGCAACGTACGATGCCGCCATGGTCCGCTCGGTGGAACAGATGCTGGCATTGATCGAGGCCGGCCCGGAACAGATCCTCGATGCCCGCGCCGCCGGCCGGTTCGACGGCAGCACGCCGGAACCGCGGGCCGGCCTGCGTTCCGGCCACATGCCGGGCGCCCATAACCTGCCCTACGATCAACTGCTGCGGGAGAATGGCACCCTGCGGCCGGCGGCGGAACTGCGCGCCTTGTTCGAAGGCGCCGGCATCGACCTCGGCCGCCCGGTGGTCACCTCCTGCGGCTCCGGCGTTTCGGCGGCGGTGCTGTTGCTGGGCTTGCGGGTACTGGGCCACGACCAGGGCACCCTGTACGACGGCAGTTGGTCGGAATGGGGCAGCCGCGACGACACGCCCATCGTCACCTAAGCGAGCAGTGCCTTGAAAATCCGGAATTTCCTGCCCGACGACCGCGCGGCGGTGATTGATCTTTGGCGGCGCTGCGGGTTGCTGAGCAACCCCTTGAACGATCCCGGCCGCGACATCGATTTCTGTCTCGGCGAGGGCAACGGCGAGATCCTGGTGCTGGAGGAGGACGGCGCCGTCCTCGCCACCGCCATGCTGGGGCAGGACGGCCATCGCGGCTGGGTCTACTACCTGGCCACCGAACCGGACCGCCGGCATGAGGGCCTGGGCCGGCGTCTCATGCAGGCGGCGGAACACCGCCTGCGGCAGCAAGGCGTGCCCAAGATGCAGTTGATGGTGCGCGACAGCAACAGCCAGGCGATCGGCTACTACCAACGGCTGGGCTATATCCGGGAACCGGCGACCCTGATGAGCCGGCGGCTGGACGGCATCGCCCGGCCCCTGGGCCATCAGATGGACGACGAGCCGGTGATCATCACCTACCTGGAGATGACCGAACGGCCGCCCCTGCCCCGCATCGAACCCGGCGTCAAACGCCATGCCCTGATGCGGGCCCACGACATCACCACCGAGTTCTACCGCTACCTCTACGACGCCGTCGGCCGCCCCTGGTACTGGACCGACCGCAAGAAACTGTCCGACGAGCAGTTGGCGGAAATCCTCGGCGACCCGGCGGTCGAGGTCTATGTCCTCTACGCCAACGGCGCACCGGCCGGCTTCTTCGAACTGGACGGCCGCGGGATGCCGCGCCTGGAACTGGCCTATTTCGGCATTCTGCCGGACTATATCGGCAAGGGCCTGGGCCGTTATCTGCTGGAGGCGGCGATCGAAACGGCCTGGAACCAGGAGCCCAAGCGCCTGACCGTCAACACCTGCACCCTGGACCACCCATCGGCGCTGCCGATGTACCAGCGCTTCGGCTTCAAACCCTACGACCGCGAGGAAGTGCCGGCGCCCTGGCAGACCGAGGACAACGTCCTGGATTTCGCCTGAGGCGATGGGTCAGGCGTCAAGTTCTTCCAATTCCGCCTTGGCCATCGCTTCCAGACCGTTCAGTCGATCCTGTATGAAACCCCAAAGCAGGCCGGGGCGGACCTCGTCGTAGTCACGGCGCAGGATGCTGCCTAACTTCCGCAACTCCGGCAGTTCAAGCTCGGGGTAGCCCGCATCATAGCGATCGCCAAGCTTTCTTGCGGCCTCGGCGATGCGTTGCAGACAGCGTTCGACGGCGTCGATGGTCTTCCGGTCCGCCAGGAAGTCCGTCAGGTTCATGCCCGCGGTGTAGGCGCGAAGTCGCCCCGCGTTGTCGATGATGTCGTCGAGGCGCTGGGCCGGATCCTCAAAAGGCATAGATGGCGTCCCGTTCGGCCGCCGCCCGCACCCTGGGCTTCATGGCCCCATGGTCGGCGACGTCGACGCTCACACCAGGGCAAACCGCCATCACCTCTGCTTTGATCGACTCGCAGATTTTGATGTACTTCAAGATACCGCCGACCTTGTTGACATCCAGTTCGAGCACGATATCGATATCGCTGTCGGGCCCACCATCACCGCGCGCGGTGCTGCCGAAAACGCCGGCGCGCGTAACGCCCGCCGCCCGCAACCTGGGCCGCATTGATTTTAGGGCCCGGATCGCATTCCGCAGGTGATCACCGCCAGCTATCGGCGGCGCCTCGTCCTGCAGGCTGCGGGCGAACTTTCGCACGGCATGGCGCCGTTGGCGCGGCACGGATACCGTAACATCTACGAAACCCTGCTCGCGCAAGCGCTGCCGCCGTCGCCGCTGCCGTTCCGTGCTGGTGGTCATGGTTTTGGTCTCAAGCAAATCATCTGTCGTTACATGTAACATATAGGCGTTACGTGTAACACCGCTACAAGCGAACGACGCTGGTGGACAGGCGTCGGCGGCGGCCGTGAATACCTAGTGGGTCAGGATCTGGCTGAGGAACAGTTTGGTGCGGTCGCTCTTCGGGTTATGGAAGAACTCCTCCGGCTCGTTCTGTTCGACGATTTCGCCGGCGTCCATGAACATCACCCGGTTGGCCACCTGCCGCGCGAAACCCATTTCGTGGGTCACGCAGAGCATGGTCATGCCCTCCTGGGCCAGGGTGATCATGACCTCCAGCACTTCCTTGATCATCTCCGGATCAAGGGCCGAGGTCGGTTCGTCAAACAGCATGATACGCGGGTTCATGCACAGCGAACGGGCGATCGCCACCCGCTGCTGCTGACCGCCCGAGAGTTGGCCGGGGAACTTCATGGCCTGCTCGGGAATGCGCACGGTTTCCAGGTAGCGCATGGCGACTTCCTCGGCCTCGGCCTTGGGCATCTTGCGCACCCAGATCGGCGCCAGGGTACAATTCTCCAGCACCGTCAGGTGCGGGAACAGATTGAAATGCTGGAACACCATGCCGACTTCGCGGCGGATGGTGTCGATGTTTTTCAGATCGTTTGTCAACTCGATTTCGTCGACGAAGATCTGGCCCTGCTGATGTTCCTCCAGCCGGTTGATGCAGCGGATCAGGGTCGACTTGCCGGACCCCGAAGGGCCGCAAATGACGATCCGCTCGCCGCGATTGACGGTCAGGTCGATGTCCTTGAGGACGTGGAAGGTACCGTACCATTTGTGCATGCCGACGATCTGGATCGCCACCTCGTCCGAGATCGTCATCTTGGAACGATCGACGGCGACTTCCCCGTTGAGGTCCGACGTGGCTTCGCTCATCTCGTATCCTCCTTGGCCGACATCATCAGTGGCCGGTGTGGAGCTTGCGTTCCAGGTACATCGAATACCGCGACATGCTGAAACAGAAGACAAAGAAGATGAAGGCGCAGAAGAAATAGCCTTCCTTCGACAGGCCGATCCACTGGGCATCGGTCACCGCCAACTGCACCATGGTCAGCAGGTCGTTCAGACCGACGATCTGCACCAGGGTGGTGTCCTTGAAAATGCCGATGAACAGGGAGACGATGGCCGGGATCATGATCTTCAGGGCCTGCGGCAGGATGATCAGGCGCATCATCTTCCAATAGCCCAGGCCAAGGGCCTCCGCGGCCTCGTACTGGCCTTTCGGCAGTGCCTGCAGGCCGCCCCGCACCACCTCCGCCGTGTAGGCGGCGATGAACAGGGTGACGCCGATCAGCACCCGGGCCAATTGATCGAACGTGGTGCCCGGCGGCAGGAACAGCGGCAGCACAACCATGGCCATGAACAGGATGGTGATCATCGGCACCGAACGCAGGAACTCGATGAATATGACGCAGAACAACCGGATGATCGGCATCTGGCTGCGCCGGCCCAGGGCCAGGGCGATGCCCAGCGGCAGCGCGCCGGTGATCGCCACCGCCGAGATGATGATGGTCAGAACCAGGCCGCCCCACTTAGCGTTGTCCACGTGCGGCATGCCCAGCACGCCGCCCGAGAACATGAAGAAGGCGATGATCGGGAACGGGATCAACAGGAACATCGCCACCCGGCCGCGATGGGGCATGCCGTCGGTCAGCATGTAGATGATCAGCAGCAGGCCGACGCCGATCACCACGGTCGGCCGCCAGCGCTCCTCCTTGGGGTAGAAGCCATAGATGAACTGATCGTAGCGGATGCCGATGAAGACCCAACAGGCGCCCTCGATGATAACATCCTGTTCGATCTCGACCTTGGCATATTCCCGCCCCGTGGCGCGCACCGTGCCTTCGATCAGCTTGCGCGTCCAGCGCACGTTCGGCGTCACCCCTTCGGGCACCACCACGCGATCGGCGGTCGCCTCCAACTCCATGGTGCTGCCGTCGGGCAGTTCGCCCTGGGTGATCACCTTGTCCTTGACGATCTGTACGTTGGGCTTGCAGGCGGCCCGGCTGTCGCCGGCGAAATGCGCATCCAGCAAGGCCCAATTGACGATCGGCGGGATGATCATGAACAGCGCCAAAATCGCCACCAGCGTCAGGGCGGAATTGAACCAGTCCGGGAACAGGTTGCCGCGCAACCAGCCGATCAATCCGACGGTACTGGCGGGCGGCGGCAGATCCGGTTTTGGCTCGAACACGGCGGGGGTTTGGCCGAAGTCGGTATGGCTCATGACGTCACCTCTCCACCAGGGCGACGCGTTTGTTGTACCAGTTCATCACCCCCGAGATGCTGAGCGAGATGGCGCAATAGACCCCCATCACCATGGCCATGCATTCCAGGGCCTGGCCCGACTGGTTCAGTACCGTGCCGGCCCAGACGGCGGTCAATTCCGGATAGCCGATGGCCGGCGCCAGCGAGGAATTCTTGGTCAGGTTCAAATACTGGCTGATCAAGGGCGGAATGATGATCCGCATGGCCTGGGGGATGATCACCAGGCGCAAGGTGACACCGTGGCGCAGGCCCAGGGCATGCGCTGCCTCGGTCTGGCCGTGACTGACCGCCTGGATGCCGGCCCGCACGATCTCGCCGATGAAGGCAGCGGTATAAATTGTCAGGGCCAGCAGCAGAGCCAGGAATTCCGGCACGATTACCGCGCCGCCGTTGAAGCCGAAGCCGACCAGCTTGGGTATGCTCCAAGTCCACGGGAACCCGGTGACGATCGCCGCCATGACCGGCGCGCCGACGATCAGTCCCAGGCCGACCCAAACGGTATGAAAGCTTTGGCCGGTCGCCTCCTGGCGCCGCTTGGCCCAGATGCGCATCGCGATGGTGGCGAGAATGCCGAGGCCGAAGGCGACGGGTATGGCACTGAACCCGGTTTCCGCCGTCAAGCTGGGGTAGAAGATGCCGCGGTTATTGACATAGACGTTGTCGAAGAAGATCAGCGAGCTGCGAATTTTCGGCATCAATTGCAACACGCCGATGTACCAGAACAGGATCTGCAGCAGCAGCGGGACGTTGCGGAAGGTTTCCAGATAGATGGCGGCGATGCGGGAAATCAGGAAGTTCTTCGACAGCCGCATGACGCCCATGGCGAAGCCGACGATGGTGGCCAGAACGATGCCGACGATCGAGACGAACAACGTGTTCAGTACGCTCAGATAGAAGGCCGTCTTGTAAGGCGAGGCCTCGGAATAATCGATCAATGAAAACGGCACCCCGAAACCGGCCGGGTGGCCGAGGAACTCGAAGCCGCTGGCGATGCCGCGGGCTTCCAGGTTTTCCAGGGTGTTGTTGGTCAGCCAGGCGATGAAAATCACCAGCCCGGCGGCCGTGATGATCTGATAGGCGATGGCGCGAACGCGCGCATCGTAAAGAAAATTGGCCTTGCCGGGTTTTACCCCTACATCAGCGGCGGTCATCCGCTCCCCCGTGCCTGCCCTTGGCGCCAGAATGTCGAAGCGCGGCACGCCCGGCCCGGCCGGGCCGGACGTGCCTTTGCTTCAAGCAGTCAACGACGCGATCAACGGAACGGCGGCGAATAAAGGATACCGCCCTTGTTCCAGGCCGCGTTCACGCCACGGGCCAGCCCGACCGGCGTGTTGGGACCGATGTTGCGCTCGTACGACTCGCCGTAGTTGCCCACCATCTTGACGATGTTGAGGGCAAAGTCGTTCGACAGCCCAAGACGCTTGCCATATTCGCCCTCGACGCCCAGCAGACGCTTGACTTCCGGGTCGTTGGTCGAGCCCTTCATGCTGTCGACGTTGGCCGACGTCAGGCCTTTTTCCTCGGCGATGATCATTACGTTGAGCGACCAACGCACCACGTCGCCCCACTGGTGGTCGCCATGGCGAACCAGCGGACCAAGCGGCTCCTTGGAGATCACGTCCGGCAGCACGACATGGTCGGCCGGGTTCGGCATCTGCGAGCG
>JASLMH010000187.1 GCA_030746635.1 Alphaproteobacteria bacterium
GCCGATGTCCCACATCGCCCTGCGAACCGCGCCTACCCACGGGGCCTGGAGGGCCGGTCAAATGGTTCAGATTACCCCCGACATGCTCTAGCCTGCCGCCCCGGTTTGCGGCCGGTTGATGGGGGACAGTGATGACCGATAAACCTCTGGTGGCGGTATCCGGGGCGTCGGGCTATATCGCCCTGCACGTCATCCGGGAGCTTCTGCAACGGGGGTATCCGGTGCGCGGCACCCTGCGGGATTTGGCCAGGGGCGAGCAGGTCAAACAGGCCCTGGCCGCGCATGTCGAACCAACGGGGCTGGAATTCGTCGCAGCCGATTTGCTGGCGGACGACGGCTGGGGCGCCGCCGTCGCCGATTGCCGATATTTGCTGCACCTGGCCTCGCCGCTGCCGCTGGGGCCGCCGAAGGAGGAGGACGAGCTGATCGCACCGGCCCGCGACGGCGCCGTGCGGGCCCTGCGGGCGGCGGCCGAGGCGGGGGTGGAACGGGTGGTGATGACCTCGTCGGTGGCCGCCGTTATTTACGACAATTCGCGCCAGCCGCCCTTCGACGAAGACAGCTGGAGCGACCCGGCGCGGGACATCGGCGCCTATGCCAAAAGCAAGACCCTGGCCGAGCGCGCCGCCTGGGCCTTCATGGACGAATTGCCGGCCGAGCGACCGATGGAACTGGTGACCATCAATCCCAGCCTGGTGCTGGGTCCGCTGTTGGACCCGGACGGCAGCGCCTCGGTCGAGGCAGTGCGCAAGATGTTGGCCCGCGACATGCCGGGCCTGCCGCGCATCGGCTTCGGCATCGTCGACGTGCGCGACGTGGCCACGGCCCACGTCGAGGCCATGACCGAAGCGGCGGCGGCGGGCCGGCGTTACATCTGCTCGGGCGAGTTCGTCTGGCTGGGCGAGATCGCCCGCATCCTGGCCGAGGCGTACGGCGATCGCGGCTATCGGGTGCCGAGGCGCGAATTGCCCAACTGGGCGGTCCGGCTGGCGGCGCTGTTCGATCCGACGGTGCGCCTGGTCACCGACCAGTTGGGGCTGCGCAACGATTTCGACACCACGCGGATCCAGGAAGACTTGCACTGGCAGGCCCGGCCGGTGAAGGAGACCGTCCTGGACACCGCCGACAGCCTGATCGCCCACGGCCTCGTCTGAAGCGGGCTTCGGCGGCCCTATTCGGCGGCTTGGCCCAGGTCGCCGAGAACCTCGTCGTTGTGCTGGCCCAGGGTCGGCACCCAGGGCCTGGCCCGCACGTCGGCGTTGGCGAACTTGAACGGGCTGTTGGGCATCAGGTAGCTGCCGGCACCCTGATCCATCTCGATCATCGAGCCGCGTTCGACGACGTGCGGACTGTGGATCGATTCGGCGACGGTCCGGTAGCGGGAGCAGGGGCAGCCCGCCTCGGTCAGCAGGGCGACGCAGTCGTCGGCGTCGCGCCCGGCCGCCCACTTCGCCACCTCGCCCATCAGATGGTCCCAGTCGCGAATCCGGCCCTGGGTGGTGGCGTAGCCCTCGTCGTCCAGCCATTCCAGGCGGCCGATGGCGCGGGCCAGGCTTTGGAAATTCAACAGACTGACCGGAGCAACGACGATAAAGCCATCGCGCGTCTCGATCGGCTCGAAGACCGGCGGCTTCGGCGGATTCTCGAGTTGAGCGGCCTGGACTTCATAGGCCAGCATGTGATGCATGGTATCCATCAGGGCAACGTCGATGCGTTCGCCCTTGCCGGTGCGGGCACGACCGACCAGGGCTGCGCAAATGGCACCGAAGGCGTGGGTGGCGGCCAGGATATCAGCGGCGGTGCTGCGGTTGGCTATCGGCCGGTCCAGCCGTCGTTCGAATTCGATCAGCGCTAGGTCCATGCCGCTGGCGGCATGAATGATCGGCGCATAGGCCGGCAACTTGGCATCCGGGCCGGTTTGGCCGTAGCCCGAAACCGAGCAGAAGACCAGTTTCGGTTGCAGGGCCGACAGCGCTTCGTAGCCGAGTTCCAGGCGATCCATGACGCCCGGCCGGTAGTTCTCCAGCACCACGTCGATGGTCGGCATCAGGCGACGGATTGCCGCCTTGCCGGCCGCGCTTTTCAAATCCAGTTTGACGCTTTTCTTGCCGCAGCTCATATGCGCGAAAAAGCCACTGTGTGGCCCCCGCATCGGGTTGGCACCGCGCAGGTAGTCACCGTCCGGCGGCTCGATCTTGATCACCTCGGCGCCGGCGTCGGCCATCAGCCGGGTGCAATAGGGGCCGGCCATGAACATGGAAAAATCCAGCACCCGGATGCCGCTCAACGGACCGGCCGGCACTTCCTCGCTACCCATCGTCACAATTCCTCCACGCTACGCGGTCCGGGCACCAATGGCTGGCGCCCGACAAGTTGCCGAACAAACGTTAGGTTATTCTAGCATTATTTCGTGAAAAAGGTTTCTTGACCGGCCCCCCTGCGGGATGGTCGGTGGCGTCGGAGGATATGGTCTAGGCGAATTGCCCGTTGAACCAGGCGCGGCAGGCCCGCACGGCGGCCTCCAGGCTGGGCGCCACCGGCGCCGCCAGGGAGGCAATCAACAACGAGGCGTTGGCCACATCGTCGCGCGCCGTCACATCGCCGCGGCCGCCGTCATCGGCCGCGGCGTCATCCGGCGAACCGGACCAGCCGAACACCGGTTTGTCCAGCGCCTCGGCGAAGCCACACTGCCAATAGACCGCGCCGTCGGTGGCGCGGCCGCGAAATGGGGTGAGATCGGCGATCACCGCGTCGGCCCGCCACAGCAACAGGCGGTCGGATGCGAACTTTGATTGCGCCGCGGCCACCGCGCCCTCGGCCGATTCCGCATGCAGGCCCTGCAACCCGTGGTCCAGGCAAACCTGCGTGGCGCGGGCGTTCCACGCCGCCGATATGCGTTGCGCCGCCGGTCCGACCAGGAACACCTTCGGCCAGGTTTCCGCGCCGGCCTCGACTGTCGTCATGACTGTTGTCCTGCACTTGGGTCCGACGATTGGCCGGCGCCTCGGCGCAAAGCGATGACCAATAAGACCACAAACAACCAGAGAGTGGTTCTATAATACTACTATCTAAGCAGGCAATCACTTGAATCCTGATATCATGGCGGATCAAATTTTCGTGTCTGGAAAAGTGGAAATTTCAACTTCCCGGTTGGTGACGTCGTGTGCCGGTGCCTGGCCCTTGGTTAGATCCGCTCCAGTTCCTCGCGCAAAAGTTCCAAATTGAGCCATTCTTCCTCGGCTGCCTGCAAGTCCGCCTGGGCCGCCGTCAGGCCGGCGGTCGCCGCCTCGTAGGCCGCGCGGTCGGCGAGGTACAGCGCCGGATCGGCCAGCGCCGCCTCGTGGGCGGCGATTTCCGTCTGCAGGGCGTCGATCCGGCCGGGCAGGGTTTCCAGGGCGTGTTTTTCCTTGAACGACAACTTCCGCCGGCTTGGCGGTGCGGTGCCCGGCGTCGGCTTGGCGGCGGTCGTTGCCCGGGCCGGCGTGCCGTTCGTGGCGGTCTCGCCGGCGCCGACGCGCTGGCGCGCCATGTCGCTGTAGCCGCCTGGATATTCGAGCCACTGGCCGCCGCCTTCGGCGGCGATGGTCGAGGTCACCACCCGGTCGAGGAAATCCCGGTCATGACTGACCAGCAGCACGGTGCCCGGATAGTCGGCCAGCAACTCCTGCAACAGATCCAGGGTCTCCAGGTCGAGATCGTTGGTGGGCTCGTCCAGGACCAGCAGGTTGGCCGGCCGGGCCAGGGCGCGGGCCAGCATCAGGCGGCCGCGTTCGCCGCCCGACAGCGCCTCGATCGGCGTGTCGGCCTGGGCCGGGCTGAACAGGAAATCCCGCAGGTAGCCCATCACGTGCTGGCTCCGCCCGGCCACCTCGATGCGGTCGCCGCCGCCCTCGGTCAGCGCCTGGCGCAGGGTCCAGCCGGGATCGAGGCTGTCCCGGCGCTGATCGAGGGCCGCCAGGCGCAGGTTGGCGCCCAGGCGAACGCTGCCCCGGTCCGGCACCAGGATGCCGGTCAGCAGGTTCAACAGGGTGGTCTTGCCGGCGCCGTTCGGCCCGACGATGCCGACCCGGTCGCCGCGCTGGATGCGGCTGGAGAAATCCTCGATCACCGGCGCGCCGCCGTAGGACTTGCCGATCGCCTTGGCTTCGATCACCAGCTTGCCCGAGGCCTCGCCGCCGTCGGCCCGCAGCCGCACCTGGTCCGGCGTCCGCCGCCGCCGCCGTTTCTCCTCGCGCAGATCCTGCAAGGCACGCAGGCGGCGTTGGTTGCGTTTGCGGCGGGCGGTGACGCCATAGCGCAGCCAATCCTCCTCGCGGACGATCTGGCGCTCCAGCTTGTGGCGGTCCCGTTCCTCCTGGTTCAGCCGCGCGTCGCGCCAAGCCTCGAAGTCGGCGAAGCCGCGGTCGAGCCGGTGGCAGGCGCCGCCGCTCAGCCAGATCGTTGCCGCCGTGAGGTTCTGCAACAGCCGCCGATCATGGCTGATCAGCACCAGGGCGGCGCCGAGCCGCCGCAGTTCATCCTCCAGCCATTCGATGGCCGGCAGGTCGAGATGGTTGGTCGGCTCGTCCAGCAGCAGGATATCGGGCAGGGGCGCCAGGGCCCGTGCCAGGGCGCAGCGCCGCATTTCACCACCCGACAGCCGGCCCGGATCCTCATCGCCCCGCAGCCCGAGTTGGGTCAGCAGATATTGCGCCCGGAAGGCGTCGTCGCCCGGCCCGAGGCCGGCCCGCACGTAGTCGAGCGCGCTATCATGGCCCGTGGGATCGGGTTCCTGAGGCAGGTAGCGGATGGTGGCCCCGGGCTGCACGAAACGCTCGCCGCGGTCCGGCTCGATCGAGCCGGCGGCGATCCGCAACAGGGTCGATTTGCCGGTGCCGTTGCGGCCGACCAGGCCCAGCCGGTCGCCGGCCGACAGGTACAGCTCGGCCCCCGCCAGCAGCGGTCCGTCGCCGAAGCTCAAATGAATGTCCCGCAGGGTCAGGATCGGGGGCGCCATGCCCGGCATGTAACCGGGACCACGGATCAGGGCAAGGCGCTATTATCGCCGCTGCCCGGGGTGCGGACACCATGGGCCGAAGTGGGAGAGATGGACGCATTGGAAATCTATGTCGATGGCGATGCCTGTCCGGTCAAGGACGAGGTGCTGCGGGTGGCCGGCCGCCACGGCCTGACCGTCCACCTGGTGGCCAATGCCTGGTTGCGCCAGGCCAACGAACCGATGGTCCGGATGGTGGTGGTGGGCGAGGGCCTGGACGCGGCCGATGATTGGATCGCCGAGCATGTCGGCCCCGGCGATATCGTGGTCACCGCCGATATTCCCCTGGCCGCCCGCTGCCTCGATGCCGGCGCCCAGGCCCTCGGTCCCGGCGGCAAACCGTTCACCGAAGAGAGCATCGGCATGGCCCTGGCGATGCGCGATCTGCTGGCCCATCTGCGCGATAGCGGCGAGATCGGCGGCGGCGGTCCAGGCTTCACGAAACAGGACCGCTCTAATTTCCTGCAGGCACTGGAGGCGGCAGTCCAGGCCGGACGCCGGGGCGGCTGAAATCCGGGCGGCGTGGACTTGGGGGTGTTTCTAGGCTACCGATGGGCGACATTTTCAGGAGGCCCCGATGACCGGCGAAACCACGATCTTTGCCGCCCGCAAGATCATCACCATGAACAATTACCAGCCCGAGGCCAGCCACGTGGCGGTGCGGGATGGCCGCATCCTGGGCGTCGGTTCCCTGGACGAGCTGGCCGCCTGGAGCGAGCATCGCCTGGACGATCGCTTCGCCGGCAAGGTCCTGATGCCCGGCTTCGTCGAGGGCCACTGCCACCTGATGGAAGGCTCGATCTGGCGCTACAACTACGTCGGCTACCATGCCCGCACCGGCCCCGACGGCATCCGCCGGCCCGGTCTGACCAGCATCGACGAGGTGGTCGGCAATCTGAGCCGTATCGAGGCGGAGATGCCGGCCGCCGAAACCCCTTTGGTCGGCTGGGGCTTCGATCCGATTTACTTCGGCGGCCGGCGCATGGACCGCGGCGACCTCGACCAGGTCTCGGAGACCCGGCCGGTGGTCGTGCTGCATTCCAACGGCCACATTCTCAACGCCAACGGCGCCGTGCTGCGGGGCGCCAAGATCACCGCCGCCACCAACGTCGATGGCATCGCCAAGGATGCAAACGGCGAGCCCACCGGCGAACTGCAGGAGATGGCGGCCAAGTTCATGGCCCTCAACACCATCGGCCTGGACTACTTCACCGAAGCCAGCGAGAAAATGGCGCTGGACAATTTCGGCCGCATCGCCTGCCAGACCGGCGTCACCACCGCCACCGATCTGTACGCCGGCCTGCCCGAGGAGGCGGTGCGCAACCTGGTCAATTGGACCGCCGAGGATGATTTCCGCTTCCGTGTCGCGCCGGCCTTCGGCGGCAGCTCGGTGCCGGCGGCGGAGGGCGTCGAGCGGGTCAGGGAACTGAAGAAGCTGAGCAATGACAAACTGATCTTCGGCCTGGTCAAACTGATGACCGACGGCTCGATCCAGGGTTTCACCGGCCGCCTGAAATGGCCCGGCTATCACAACGGTGCGCCGAACGGTGTCTGGAACACCGGCCCGGACGAATTGGAGGGTTTGGTCCGCGCCTATCACGACGCCGGCCTGCAGGTCTACATCCACACCAACGGCGACGAGGCATCCGAGGTCGCCATCGATGCGATCGAGGCGGTGCTGGCGCAAAGCCCGCGGCGCGATCACCGGCACACCCTGCAGCACTGCCAGATGGCCGACGAAGCCCAGTTCCGGCGCATGGCCGCCCTCGGCATCTGCGTCAACCTGTTCGCCAACCACCTGTTCTATTGGGGCGACGAGCACGCGGCCAAGACCATGGGACCGGACCGGGCCAAGCGCATGGATGCCACGGCCACGGCCCAGCGCCTGGGCGTACGCTTCGCCATTCACTCCGATGCCCCGGTGACGCCCCTGGGGCCCCTGTTCACTGCCTGGTGCGCCGTCAACCGGCAGACCGCCTCGGGCCGGATACTCGGACCCGCCGAACGTATCGAGGTGGCGGACGCCCTGTATGCCATTACCCAGGGCGCGGCCTACACCATGAAGCTGGATCACCAGGTCGGCAGCATCGAGGTCGGCAAGCGGGCCGACTTCGCGGTGCTGGAGGAAGACCCCCTGGCGGTGCCGCCGGTTGAGCTGAAGGACGTGCCGGTCTGGGGCACGGTGCTGGGCGGCCGGGTGTTCGCCGCCGCCGGCGGCTAGGCAGCCGGGCGCCATGGACAGCGAGGCGGCGGCGATCCCCCTGACCGTGATCGGCGGTTTCCTGGGCGCCGGCAAGACCACCTTGCTTAATCGGCTGCTGGCCCAGGATACCGGCCTGCGCTTCGCGGTGCTGGTCAACGACTTCGGCGATCTGGCGATCGACGGCGATCTGGTGGCCGAACATGGCGGCGACACCATCACGCTGGCCAACGGCTGCATCTGCTGTTCCATGGGCGATGATCTGCTGCTGGCGCTGATGCGGGTGCTGCAGCTTGACCAGCCGCCCGAACACATCCTGATCGAGGCCTCTGGTGTCGCCGATCCGAAGCCGATCGCCGATGTCGCCGTGCTGCACCCGGACCTGACGCCGGATGCGGTGGTGGTGCTGGCCGATGCCGAACGGGTGCAAGAACGGGCCGACGACCGCTATGTGGGCGAGACCGTGCGCCGGCAACTGGCCGCCGCCGATCTGGTGGTGTTGAACAAATGCGATCTGGTCGACGCAGCGAGCCAAACCGAGATCCGCCGCTGGCTGACGGAGATTGTGCCGGAGGCGGCGGTGTTGCCGGCCCGCCAGGGCGACATCCCCGCCGAGTTGCTACTCGGCGCTACACCGGAACGCGCCGATGGGCCGGCGCCGTCGGCTCACGACCATCATCATCATGCCGAGTTCCGTGCCGCCGTGGTCGGTGGCGAAGAACCTATTGACGAGGCGGCCTTTCGCCGGGCGGTCGAGGCGCTGCCCGAGGCGGTGCTGCGGGGCAAGGGCTTCGTCCACCTGCGCGGCCGGCCGGGGCCCTGGGTCTTTCAGATGGTTGGCCGCCGCTACCGGATCGAGGCGCCGGATGATCTGGCGGCACCGCCAGCCGCGACCACCCGCCTGGTCTTCCTGGGCACGCCGGAGATGCCGGACGAGGCCAATTTGCGTCGCCGCTTCGGTCTCCCCGCCTGACGGGCCGCCTCAGTCTTCAAGGTAATTTCCCGCTTCCAGCGCCACCGTGGCCGCCGAACTGCCGTGACCTCAGGACCGCCGGCTTTCCGCCAGCAGGTTGCCCCAATTGCCCAGCAGGATGATGGCGCCGCCGACGAACACCCATAATTCCAGGGCTTCGCCATAGACCGCCATGCCCAAGAGGGCGATCAGGGGCAGGCGCAGGAAATCCATCGGCGCCACCACCACCGCGTCGGCCAGGCTGAAGGCGCGGGTGATGCAGAAATGGGCGCTCAGGCTGCACAGCGCCACCAGCAACAGCCAGAGCCAGCCCACCGGGCTGGGCAGCGGCAGATCGTGGATGGTCGGCCCCAGCGCCAGGGGCGTCTGCACCAGGGCCATGTAGAACAGCACCGCCATCGGGTGCTCCGTCGCCGACAGCCGTTTGGTGGCGAGCAGCGAACCGGCGAAACCGACGGCCGCGATCAGCACCGCCGCCGAGCCGGTATTGAACAGCCCGGTGCCCGGCCGCAGCACGATCATCACGCCGACGAAGCCCATGGCCGCCGCGCCCAGGCGGGCCAGGGTCAGCCGTTCGCCCAACAGCAGCGGCGCCAACAGGGCGACCCAGATCGGCGTGGTGAATTCCAGGGCGAAGACCTGCGCCAGCGGGATCAGGGCGACGCCGTAGAACCAGCCGAACTGGCCGACGAAGTGGCTGAGGTTGCGCAGGATATGCAGGAACGGCCGGCGGGTTCGGAAGCGGCGCAAGCCGCCCGGCACGGCCGCCGCGATGACCACGATCAGGATCAGGGCCAGGGCGCCGCGATAGGTCATCAACTGGAAGGTATTCAACTCGTGGGAGATCTCGCGGCCGGCGAAGGCCATGGCGGTGAAGGACAAAAGCGCACCGGCCATCCAGCCGGCGGCGCGGGCCACGGCGCCGGCGGCGGTCGTCTCCAGCGTTGTCGTCGCGTCCGGTTTCAAAGGTCCTGCCCGTGTCCGATCGGTCGGTCCGGCGTCCGTGCCCGCCGCTGGCGAGCAAAGCCGGATTCGGGGCGAACCGCAAGCCGGCCGTTTCCCGCCCGGGGATATTGCCGCGCGGCGCCTTCCTTACTATGTTGGCCGGCCGGCTTTCGCCGCCCACGGAGGGATGGCCGAGTGGCTTAAGGCGCACGCCTGGAAAGTGTGTATACGGCAAAACCGTATCGTGGGTTCGAATCCCACTCCCTCCGCCACTTTTTCCTTGTATGCAATTGAATTTAATAACAAAAATATGGAAATGAGTATTTGATCCCATACCTAGTCCCAAAGAACGCGTCAGTGCCAACGTGTCAGCGTAAGTAGCCTCTGGCGGCTAAGCACCCGCCGTGCAACGTTATAGTCGCGTGTCGCGTCGGCCAGGATGGCCTTTTCTTTCCTCAGCAAAATGTTGTCCTTGATCCTGATGAGAAATCGTTGCCCGCCATGGACGCCACCGATCGCTCCAAGGATATCCTCCGCGTCGAGGTTGTCACGGATGCGCCTCAAGGCGGAATCCTCAAACCGGGACGGCAGTGCCTCGAGCGGCGACCAGGTCTATCGTGGCATGCCACTCGATCTGACCGGAGCGCCGGCGGCGTTGGCATTTATCAGCGACTATGCTGGTGGCAGCAAGACAGCTGGAATTGCGGACCTGCTCGGCTCGGCGCCCACCGCTGGTGGCACGCAATACCAGATCCCTGCGAACGTGCTTTATGCACCCGCTTCGACCTCCATTCCATCCCTGACGCTGTATCTCTACCTC
>JASLMH010000188.1 GCA_030746635.1 Alphaproteobacteria bacterium
ACCGAGCGCCAGGGAAGCGGCGACCGCGATCCGCCAGAATTGCCCGGATCGCAGTAGTTCGGCGACCGCCAGCCGCCGTGCCGGCCGGCCGGAGGCCTGCCCATCGCCCCTTTCGCCGGCGGTCTCGGATGGTTGGCGCGGTGCCCGAACGATCAGCAGGACGATCGGGATCGTTCCCGCCATCACCGCCACGCCGACCACGGTCATGGCATACCCAAAACCATGGGTCTGTGTCAGCCACACCATGGTCGGCGGCATCACGGCACCGCCGGCGCTGGCGCCGGTCAGGGCGATCCCCAGGGCCAGTCCAAGGCGCCGTTCGAACCAGGGTACCAGGGATGAGCTGATGGCGGCGGTGGCCAGCGCCGGATAGGCCGAGCCCATCACCAGGAACACGGCGAACACCTGCCAGGTCTCGCCCAGCCGGCCCAGCGCCATACTACCCAGACCCATGGCCACGGCGCCCAGGACGACGATCCATCGCGACCCATGGCGATCGATCAGACGGCCGATCACCAGGGCCGCCGGAATGCCGACCAGCCAGAAGGCGGCAACGGCGGCGGACAGCAGGCCGGTCGGCCAACCATGCCGTGCCCGCAGCGCGGCGATGTAGAAACCGTGGCCGTAGAAGCCGATGCCCCAGGCGAAGAAGGCCATGACGAAACAGGCGCCGACGATCGGCCAGCCGGGATAGATGCGAACAGGCGCGGTCGGGCCGGCGGCCATGGCGGGATCCGTTTCCAGCGACGGGGCGTTGGCTGTCATAGGCCGCGCCGGACGGGCGCGCAACACCAGGGCGGCACCGTGTCTAGTTGAGAGCGCTCAGGCCGCCGTTCTTCAGCTTGTTGCGATAGCTGGTCATGAAGGCTTCCAGGTCGGCCACCCGGGCGATCTCGCCGGCCAGTTCCCGGAACTTGGTGCGCGCCGGGTCCAGCTTGTGGGTCAGCACGCGGAAGGTCTCGGCATGCGGGCCGTCGACCATCTTCTGGCCATAGCGGCGACGGATGCCCGCCAGCGCCTTGGAATCGCCCGCCATGTAGTAGGAGACCGCCAGTTGCACGACCTGGCTTTGTTCGATGCTGTTCAAGCCATCGGCGTGCTGCCAGCGCTGGCCCAACAGGCTCTCCGTTGCCTGGGCGGCCCTGGACCAGCGATGGCCTCGCCAGTAGATGTCCGCTCGCAGCAGTTCCGCCGCGCCGCTGTCATCGGCCGCCAACAACGCCAGGGCCTCGTCGATCTTGTCCAGTTCGGCCAGGGCGCGCGCTTGCAGGTAGCGCCGTTGTGCAAGCAGCGCCTCGGAGAGGGATTGGCTCTTGCCGCGGCGCAGGATCTCCAACGCCTTGTTGGGCTCGGCGTTCAGCAGATAGATCACGGCCAGGCGAGTTTCCACCTTGATCCGCTCGGCGCCCCTGAGGCGATAGGTAACCTGATGTTCCAACAGCTTGGCCGCCCGGTCCAACAGATCGACATCGGCCAATCGATCGGCCAGGCGCTGGATCATCGCATCGCCCTGGCGGCCCAGGGGCGTCAGTTCCTTGAATTCGAAGTACAGCGCCAGGGCGCTGATGGGCGGCAATTCATCGGCCTTGCCGTTGAGGAAAAGGTCGACGAAGGTACGGTTCATGCGCTGCGCCATCTCCTGCGTGGTGGCGTTTTCGGGGAAATAGGACACTGCCTCGCGCAGCCGCCCCAGGGCCTTTTGGTAGTTGCCGTTGGCCAGCTCGATTTCCACCACCCGGTTGACCAGATCCAGCTCCAGGTCGTCGCCGCGCCAAGCGAAGCGCAACTTCCCAAAACGTTGAATGGCCTGCTCGTGGTCGATCTTTTCCTGTTCCAGTTCGGTCTTGACCAACGCCAATCGAGCTTTCGCGGCATGCGGCCGATAGTCGGCCGCGATCGCCTTCCGAAAGTGCTTTTCCGCCGCTTCGTAGTTCTTTTCGCGCTGGGCGATATCGCCGCCGAGATATTCCAGATGTCCGGTGATCCGGGACCCGGATTCGATCTTGCGCCAATCCTGGCTGACCGAATGCAGGCCTGCCTTGTCGTCCGTCATGGCCGCCGCCAGGGCCCAATCGCGATATAGTTCGCGCCGGTATTCCTCGGGTATTTCCTGGATGATCGCCGCGCCGAGGGCGAATTGGCGGTTGGCTTCGTCATACTTGCCGCGACGGGTCAACACGCTGCCGCGCCACAGAGCGACGTCCGGATAGAGCCGCAGGGATAGGTGGAAGAGGTCGGTTTCGGCTTCGTAAAGGCGTTCCTTGGACAAATACGCCAATCCGCGCAGGGTGCGGAATTGTGGGTCCTTGGGCGCGCCGGGATCGGTTTCCTCGATCAAGCGCAGAACGCCGCCGGCGGCGCTGGTCAGATTCTGACTCATATAGAACTTGGCCAACTCCCATCGCGCCCGATTACGGCCCCCCTTCGGCGCTTGGGCCAACTTTTCCAACAACGCCTTGCGGCGCTTCTCGATCTGTCCGGGCGTCGCACCTCGACCGCCGCGCCAGCGATACAGCTTGGTGATGGGCCGCTTCATCGACGCGGCATAGGTACGTTCCGCCTGCTCGGAGGTGGCGTCGAGGGTGGATAGCGCCAAGCCGTTGCCGCTGGTGACGACGACGCCGTGACGCACCGGCCGGATCGCCAAATCGTCGATGTTGGAACGGATCGCCAGACCCTGGGCGGAGGCCAGAAGCTGGAATTCCACGAATCCGTGGCGGATCGGCACCCCGGCGCCGGACCCCAGCATCGGCACGGCATACAACTCGTCGCCAACCTCGGGGTCGTAGACCAGCACCTGCCGCGCCGACTCCTTGGCCGGAATGAACACACGCGGGCCATCCTTGTGAAAAGGCTGGGAAACCGGCACGATCAGCTTGCCTGGGCCGCCACGGGCGGACGTGAGGGTGAGGGTCCAGTGGCTCCCCTGGCGTTTCATCACCGGGAACAGGCCGGCATGCACCTTCAGGCGCAGCACCGTGGCTTCGTGGTGCCGCACCCGATTGGCGGCGGCTATCCAACGGTTGCCGGCCAGCCTTCGGCCGTCGAAATCGGCCAACGCGCCGAAGATAATCCAGACATACCCCGAACGCTCGAACGCCGCGGCCGGCACTTGCTTCGACCAGGCGAAGGTCAACCGCAGATCCTCGCCGGCTTCCGCGACGTCGATCCGCAGGCCACGCGGCGCATTGGCGGCCGCGGCATCGGCATCCATTGCCTCGTCGACCGCCGCCAGCGAGGTAGCCTCGGCCCCGCGCTTCGATGTCGGCATCAAGGGTCTTGGCGTTTTCTTGGCCGGCAACCGGCTTTTGCCGCCGGCCTTGCCGTTCTTCCCGCCGGGCGGCTTGACCTTGGGCTTGGGATTGTCCTTGGCGCCGGATTTGCCCTTGGCGGCCAGCACCGGGTTTTTTGCCTTCGGTTTACGCGGCGGCGCGAAGATGTCCAGCACCACCTTCGTGCCGGCCCGGAAATGCCGGAACCGCACGCCGGTCTGGGTCCGCAATTGTACCCGGGCGCCATCCTGGCCGTTCAGCGCCGTGGCGCCGCTGATGAATTTCGGCGGATCCTTTTGCAATTCGCCGAGATCGAAACGGGCCGGGCGGGCGAACGCCACGGTCAGACCATCCTTGCCCAGGACCACCGAGTAGCCGACATTGCGGCGCCAATCGAAGACCAGGCGGCTATGCTTGCCATGCTCGCCGGCGCGCACGGCCACCCGTTCGGACCGGCCGGCCGGTCGGTCCTTGACGGCTTTTTTTGGTTTTGTCTTGGTCGCCGCCGTTTGCTTGGCCGGCTCGGTTTTCCCTGCAGCCGCCTTTGGTTTCACCACCAGATCGAAGGCCAGAACCCCCTCGATCCGCCGCGCCCGCAGGCGGACCGGCCGCAGCAGTTGCAACTCCATGCCGCGGCCGTCGTCGACCCTGGACACCTTGGCGACATACTTGTGCAGGTGGCGGCGGACCGGCCCGAGGTCGGCCTCGAACGGCTCGGCGAAAGTGATCACGATGCGTTGATCGGAAACCTTGGTCGTGTACTCGGCCTTGCCCGGCCAGTCGAAGACGATCCGGGCAAAGCTCTTGTGGGCGCCCGCCCGCACCTTGACCTTGACAGCCGAGGCGGCGGTGGCCGGAACCGCCAGCAGGGCGATCAACATGCCCAGGCCGATCAGGCGGAGCCTATTGCCCATCACCGCCCCCTTCGATGCCGGTCTCGCGGATCACGATGTCGACCCGGCGGGACAGTCTTTGCCGCTGCCCCTCGGAAAGACCGGGTGACAGATCGGCGTAGCCGGCGTCGGCGGCGCCCAACACGCGCAACGGATGGGGATAACCCGAGGCTGTCAGGGCATTCGCCAGCACCACCGCGCGGGCCAGCGACAGATCCCAGTTGGAGGTAAACGGCGAGTTGGGCGGCGGTGGCGAGGGATCGCTGTGACCGATCAGGCTGACGCTGTTGCCGACCAACTGCAAGGCGGCGCCCAACGCCACCATCGCCGGTTCGCTGGCCGCATGCAGGCTCGCCTGGCCAGGCTCGAAAACCAGTTCGCCGGGCAGGGAAAACACCAGGCGGTCATCCAGACGGCGCAGCAAGCCGCGGCGCAAGGTCGGATCGTCGGCGATCTTGTCCTGCATGACACCGGCCAAGTAATCCAGATCGATCGCCCGGCTCGCGAATAGCTGCGGGGCGTTGCGCTCGCTCTCCAGCAGCGGCCGGCTCGACTCGTGCGAGGGATTGAGGCGATTGGCCAGGGCGTCGACCAACGCCTGCCAGGCCTCGGTCTCGACCTTCGACATGGAGAACAGCAGGACGAAGAAGGTCAGCAGCAAGGCCATCAGGTCGGCGAAGGTAATCATCCAACCCTTGTCCGGCTGCCGGCGCGGCAGGCTGGCGAACTGCTCGATCATCACCTGGCCACCGCTTCCTCGAAGGTGATCTTCGCCTGGGCCAGATCCCGAAGCTGGAAACTCAACGAGACGTTGTCCCGATCGCCGGGCAACAGGCCGACCCGGATCCCTTCCGCCGGCACGCCGCGGCGGCGCAGGGCGTGGGCCAGACTGCCGGCCCGCCGCAGCGAAAACGCGGTACCGATATCCCGGCCGCTGGGCAGGCTGGCGCCCGCACCCAACACCAACTCCGCCTCGACCCGCAGGCCCGGCCGGTCTCGCGCCAAGATGGCCGCCAATTTGTCGATCAATGGCCGGCTGCGTGGCCGCAGGTCGACCTCTCCGGGGCGGAACAGATCCTCCGCCGCAACCTCCAGGCGTAGCGCCTCGCCGCCCTTGGCCGGTTCGAACACGGCCAGCGGCAAGGCATCCTCGAACAGTTTCCGCAGCTCCCGCCGGAAGGCGTCGGCGCCTCGGAAGATCCCGTCGCTGGTACCGCTGGTACGGCCTGTTTTGGTGAAGGGAAGCAGGGCGCGGAATTCGGCGTTGACGCTGCCGATGGCCTGCCGCGCCCGGGTGTCCTCGAACCGCGCCACCGAGTTGAGCAGCACGAAAAATGCCAGCAGCAGCAGGTAAAGCGACAACAGAATCAACGTGCCGCGGTGCGCGTCCGGCGATCTATCGACCTGTGCCGCCTGGTTCATGATGCATCAATCGAAACTCGCCAGCAGGGCATCGATTTCGGCCTGACTGTTGGCTTCCTCGGGCAATGACGGCCCGTGCAGGAGATCGTCCTTGGCCGCAGCCGTTTCATCCGCCGCGACCTCCGAAGACGTCTCCACCGGGATATCGTCGCCGTTGATGATCCGAGCCAGATGCTCGGCCTTGCTTTCGATATGGGACAGAGCATCCATCACCTTGGTGATGCGTTGGCCGGTAATGTCCTGGAAGTTGGACGCCTCGAAAATCCGCGTCGACAACTCGTACAGGCTTTCGCCGGTTTCGCCGCCGACGCCGTCGGCGATGGTCTCCATCTTCTCGGCCACGTCCAGGAAGGTATCGGTGGCAGCCTCGGTCGCCTGAACAACGGCGCCCAGTTCATTGGTGGCGGTGGCGATTTGATCGTCCCGGATACTCTCGGGTCGAATAGCAGCGATTTCGGCCCGAGCCCGCCGGACGAATTGCACCAGTTCGTCAAGCTCCTGATGCACCCTCAAATCGGCGGCCGAAAGATCGCCCTTGATCGACGTCATCAAGCTGGCCACCACGTCGGCGACCTCCTCGATGGCGACCTCGTCGCCATTCTCCCGACGAATTTCCTCGATCGTCTCGACCAGGCTCGGAAGGACGCTCGGTGCCTGCATCTCTGACCTCCAACGCGCCGCCCCATGGATCGTCGGGACCGGCGCTGCAAATCCCCGCTAGTAGGCGGACAAAGCTAAAGAAAAAGGGTTAATCCGCCCTTAAGGGGGGTATTGCACCGGGCCGGGGCTATTGCGCCGCCGCCATCGCCTCGGTCAACCATCCCGTCCGACGCCATCGACGTGACCATCAACCCCAATGGTGAAGTATCGGTCAAAGTCGACGGTACGGTCGATCCCTCGGTGGTCGGTCAGCTGGAACTGGCGATTTTCTTCAACGACGCCGGCCTGGAAGCCAAGGGCGACAACCTGTTCATGGAAACGCCGGCCTCCGGTTCGGCTTCCGTCAGCATCCCGGGCAGCCCCGGCTACGGCTCGGTGCTGCAGGGCTTCCTGGAAACCTCGAACGTCAACGCGGTGTCCGAGATTACCTCGCTGATCACCGCGCAAAGGGCTTACGAGATGAACTCCCGGGTGATCACGGCATCCGACGAGATGCTGCGCACCATGGCCGCGCTACGCTAGGGGAATTGACGTGATCCGCATTGCATTCATCGTCGCCTTCATGGCGATCGGCTGCGCCGCCGGCATCGTCCAGGCGGAGCCCCGCCCAAAGGCCGAAGCCAACGTTGCCGATGCGGTGATCAGGCTGGGCGATCTGTTCGATGGCATCGGCGATCTGGCCGGCCGCGAGGTCGGCCCGGCTCCGGCCCCGGGCAGCCGGGCGGTTTATCGGGCCAATCACCTGGCGGCGATCGCCCGGGCCCATGGCATCGCTTGGCAGCCGTCGGATCAAATGGTCCAGGCCGTGGTCAGCCGAGACGCCGCGACCCTTGGCCACGCCGCTGTTTTGGCGCTGCTGCGCGGCGAATTCCGGCGCCAGGGTGCGCCGGAAAGAATGAATATCAACTTGACCGGCGGCGGCGACGGTATCCCGCTGCCACGGCCCGGCACCGCGCCCAGCGTCGAAAGCCTGATCCACGACCGCGCCGGCGGCGCCTTCACGGCCCACATCAGACTCGATGACAATGATCACGCGGCCCAGCGCACCGTGCATGGCCGGGTCGAGTTCCTGATCCGGGTGCCGGTGCCGGCGCGCATGATCCGGCGCGGTGAAACCGTCGCCCGGGACGATATCCAATGGCGGGAAATCAACCTCCGCCAGCTTGCCGCCGATCCGGTGGACAGCGCCGACCAGATCGTCGGCCGCGCCGCCCGCCGCACGCTGCGCCTGAACCAGCCGGTTCGGTCGTCCGACCTGCGGGCACCGATCGTGATCGACAAGGGGGCACTGGTCACCATCGTTCTCAATTCTCCCGGAATTCGCCTGACCAGCACCGGCCGCGCCCTCGAGGACGGCGCCGACGGTGAGATGATCCGGGTGATCAATATGCAAAGCAAACGCACGGTGGAGGCCACCGTCATTGCGAAGAATCTTGTACGTGTTGCGTTACACCGGCGGATCGCCGCGGCCGCGTCCAGGTAATGGAGTCAATAACCATGACCACCATTTGCCAAACGTTGAATCCGAAACGTGTCGTCGCTCTAGCGGCCGCGGCGATCCTGCTTGGTGCCTGCAACGTCGTCGATCGCCTGGGCGATATCGGCACCGAGCCGAAACTGACCCAGATCCAGAACCCGGTGCAGCAGCGCAGCTATAAGCCGGTGGTGCTGCCGATGCCGCGACAGCGGCCGACCGCGCACAAGGCGAACTCGCTGTGGCGGCCCGGCGCCCGCGCCTTCTTCAAGGATCAGCGGGCTTCGCAGATCGGCGATATCCTGACGGTCAACATCACCATCGCCGATGAGGCGACGATCGACAACGAGACCTCGCGCACACGGACGAACACGGAAGATTCGGACCTGACCAACATCCTGGGATACGAGGGCAGTCTGTCGAAGATTCTGCCCGAGGGCGTCAGCGCCTCCAGCCTGGTCAGTCTGGGCAGCGATTCCTCCGCCACGGGCACCGGTTCGATCAACCGCAAGGAAACCGTAAAGCTGGTGGTCGCCGCCATCGTCACCCAGGTCCTGCCAAACGGCAACCTGGTGATCTCCGGCAGCCAGGAAGTGCGGGTGAATTTCGAGAAACGGATATTGCAGGTCACCGGCGTGGTCCGCCCCTCGGACATCAGCGCGACCAATACGGTGAAGCACACGCAAGTCGCCGAGGCGCGCATCTCCTACGGCGGCCGGGGTCAGCTTACCGACGTGCAACAACCGCGCTACGGCCAGCAACTGTTCGACGTGGTCTTCCCCTTCTGATACCGACATTGTTTCGCCGGCCCAGGCGGGCATCCAACAAAGGAAAAGGCCGGTCGCAATGACCGGCCTTCTTTCCTGGCGCCCGCAAGGCGGTGGGATCAGTCGTCGCGATAGACCCGTTCGCGCCGCTCGTGACGTTCCTGGGCCTCGATCGAGAGCGTCGCGATCGGCCGTGCCTCCAACCGCTTCAGGCTGATCGGCTCGCCGCTTTCCTCGCAAAAGCCATAGCTGCCATCCTCGATCCGGTCCAGCGCGGCATCGATCTTGGCGATCAGCTTGCGTTGCCGATCGCGGGTCCGCAACTCGATGGAGCGCTCGGATTCGGTGGTCGCCCGATCGGCGATGTCGGGCGCCTGGCCGTCGTCTTCCTGCAGGTGATGGATGGTTTCCTGAGCTTCCCTTAGGATTTCTTCCTTCCAAGCCAACAACTTACGACGAAAGTACTCACGCTGACGGGCGTTCATGAATTTTTCCTTGGCGCCCGGCTTGTATTTGTTTGGAAGCGTTACCGCCATTTCCTAGCGACCTCGTGCTGTTACCCGAACGAACAGGTATGGACGAAACGGCCGGGAATATAGCCATCCGGCCGTGCGGTATCAAGAAAGGTTAATAGCGAAGCCGGTCGGTCTGGGCGTCGTAGTCACCGGCGTCAGGCGTTGCCCTCGCCGGTGCGGTCGAACTTCGCCAGTTCGACCGCCGCCCGCAACTCGATCTCGCCGATGATCTCGTTCAGCCTGGGATCGCCAAACGACCCCTGACGGTTCCGCAACATGGTCATCAACCGCTCGAGCCGATCGCGCGGCACCGCGCCGGTCAGCAAACCAATGCGAAGCTGCTCCAATTCGCGCAGGATATCGCGGCCGCGGTTCAGGCCTTGCCGTCGTTGCTCGGTTGGATCGGGAACTTCCTGCAAGGACAATAGGGCACCGACGCCGCCAGCCGGCGCGGCCGTGCTGACCTGGCCAGCCTGCGCCGGCTCCTCGCTGATGCCGATCGGGAACTCGGCATGGCCACCGCCCGACCTTTTGCGCTCGGAGCGGCGGGTGACGCGTGTCCCGATGGGTCCCGACCCGGAAATCTTCATACCAAGAACGATCCTTCCACTCGGAGCAAGCCCCTACGCACCGAACAGCATGCTGCCTCGCCGTTAATAGTTCGTGAACGATACCGCCGTCACGGCAGAAACCGCCCCCCGGCTGGGCACAATTTTCCGCATGCCCATGGCAGCCGTCCACACTACACGACAGTATTGCTGAGAGGCCGGTAATTTGCTGGAGTGGGCCGATTCTATTTTCGCAAATGGAGTCG
>JASLMH010000189.1 GCA_030746635.1 Alphaproteobacteria bacterium
TACTGGCGGGCCAGGCGCAGGGCCGTCTCCACCGAATCCGAGCCGCCGGAGGTGAAAAAGGCCCGGCAGAGACCGTCCGGCGCGAACCACTCCCGCAGTTCGTAGGACAACTCGATCGCCGGCCCGGTGGAGGTGCCGCGAAAGGCCGAGTAATAGGGCAACTGTTCGAGCTGATCGCGGATCGCGTCCTTCACCGGCTGGCAGGAATAGCCGAGGTTGACGTTCCACAGCCCGCCAACCGCATCCAGCAGTTGCCGGCCATGCACGTCCGTCACCTCGACGCCCTCGGCGCCGGTCAAGATCTTCGGCGGGTTCGCCTGCATATCCGCCGGGTGGGCCATGGGATGCCAGAAATGCCTGGCGTTGTTCTCGATCAGGAAATTGGCGTCACGCATGATCCTTCTCCATTACTCTGGCCTACTCTGGCCGCTCCGCTAGTCCGGCAGGCCGGCCTGGCGCAAGCCCTCCAGGTACCGCTCCAACGCCGCCGCGTCGGCGATCGGCAGTTGCTCGCGAAAATAGCCCACGCTGGCCGCGGGCAGCAGTCGCCGCAACTCGGCCATGGCGGCCCGCGCCTCCTTGTCCCGACCCAGGATACCGTAGCACGCCGCCAGTGTGCGATGGGGGCCCGGAAATGCCGGATTCGCCTGGGTGGCGCGTCGGGCCCATTCGATTGCTTGGTCGAATTTCCCGCTCACCGCCGCCACCAGCCCCAGGATATTGAACCAAGACTGGCGATATATATCGCGTGGGCTGAGGTGGAGGGCATGTTCGACCAGCCGTTGGGCGGCTTCGAAGTCGCCGGCGTAACCGAGTGCCGCGCCCAACATGGCATGGTTCTCCGCCTCATTCGGGTCGAGGTCGATGGCCCGCCGGAAATAATGCGCGGCATCATCAAGCCGTTTGCCGTAGAGGTTGACCAGACCCAACACCCTGGCCGTCAGGGAATCGTGATCGTCCAGGGCGGCGGCTCGCTCGGCGGCCCGGCGCGCCTCGCGCAGCGAAATCTGCCTCGAAGGCCCCCAATCATAAATCGAATCCATCACGTGGCTGACGGCGTATAGGGCCAATGCCCGGGCGCTGGTCGGATCCAGGTCCATCGCCTTGCGGGCATAATGCCGGGCCTTGGCGTTGTCCTCCTTGTCGAAACGCGTCAGCAGCCAATAGGCGTGCATCATGCTGTCCCAAGCGTCCAGGTTCCTATCGTCCTTGCGGTGCACGCGATGGATCTCGGCCGACAGGAACTCCGGCGTGATCGCGCCGGCGATGGCCCGGGTGATCTCGTCCTGGACGGCGAACACGTTCTTCAGTTCGCGATCGTAGCGTTCGGCCCAGACATGCTTGCCGGCCAGCGCGTCGACAAGCTGGGCAGTGATACGGATCTGCTCACCCTCGCGCCGCACGCTGCCTTCGACGACGTATTGGGCGCCAAGCTCCTCGGCCACCTGTTTCAGATCGACGCCGCCGCCCTTGTAGGCAAAGGCGGAATTGCGCGGCACCACGTAGAAGGACCACGACCTGGCCAGATCGGTGGTGATGTCCTCGGTGATACCGTCGGAGAAGTACTCGAGCCGCGGGTCATCGGAGATGTTGGCGAACGGCAGTACCGCGATCGCCGGCTTGTCGAGCGGTTCGGCCGGGCCGCCGCTCGCGGCGGTCGGCGGCGTCGACGGTTCCGTGGCCAGACTGCTGGCGGCATCCCGGATACGGGCATACAACTCGGCGCTGGCCTGATCCGGTTCGCTGCCCAATTCCCGTTGCAGGACGCCGACCAGGGTCCGGTACTGCTGTAGGGCCTGGGCCCGCTTGCCGGCCTTGAGGTAGGCCTGCATCAACAGCCGATGGGTCGATTCCCTGAGCGGGTCCAGGGCGACCGCCCGCTCGCCGGCCGCCAACGCCGCCTCGGCGTCCCCCTGCGCCAGTTGTTCCGCGGCCAATCCTTCGCAAGCCTCGCAGGCCTGATGCCGCAACCGCCTACTTTCGTCGGTCAGCCAGGCATCGAAGGTTTCGGCCAAGGATCCCAGCCCGTCCAGCAAGTTGCCCTGATAGTGATCGGCGGCATCGGCCAGGCGGTCTTCCCGCAGCGCCTGGCGAAAATTCATGACATCGACATCGACGGCGGCGCCCGTCAGGGAGACGCTGTCATGATCGCTTAGCAACAGCTCCGGTGTGTGGTCGGCCAGACGTTGACGCAAGGTCGTCAAGGCCTGGCGCAGGCTCTGCCGGGCCTGCGCGTCCATGCGATCGTCCCACAACAGGTTGGCCAGATGCTCGCGGGGAAAAACACGGTCGGGATCGAGGGCGAGATAAGCCAGCAGCCCCCGCGCCTTGCGGCTGCGTAGCGGGATTTCCACGCCGGCGTCCGACAGCCGGAAGCCGCCCAACAATTCAAGCTTCAACATTGGCCCGCCCCCTTCGCCAAGCCGAGGGGGTCATCATACCCCGCCATCGGTCTCGGTAGAAATGGGGCGGGGCGATCACTCCCGCCGACCAAATGGGGCCTAAGATCACTTTTGACGCATTTTTGACGTTTCGGCGCCGCCAACTCGAACGGCCACTTGACGCCGCCGCTGCATATTCAACAACGACGGCCGATCCCCGCGGCCAGCGAGCGCAGAGGCGAAAGGTTGGCGACATGACATACCCTGATCCTGCCGACACGAGGCCGGCCGCCCATGGCGCCGACATGGACCATGCCGTGGTGCCGCTGCACACAGCCCGGCGAGCCCGAAGGCAACCGGAGACGCCAGCGCCTACTCGGGATAGCGAATGGGAAAGCGAGGAACGCCTGGCCCTGGTCAACGAGGCCGCCACCGAGGGCCTGTACGATTGGAACATCACCGACAACCAGCTCTACGTCTCGCCCCGGCTGAACCGGATGTTCGGCTTCACGGGCGGTCATTTCGAATCCGAGACCTGGTTCCAACGGGTCCATCCCGAGGACCGGCAAATCTACCGCCAAGCCCTGGTCGACCTGTTCCGCGGCCGCAACGAGAGGTTGGCGGCGCAATACCGCATCCTCAATATCGAAGAGCAGTACATCTGGGCCCGCGACAATGCCGTCGCCGTGCGCGACGAAGCGGGACGGGCCGTTCGTCTGGTCGGGGCGATCAGCGACATCACCGCCCGCAAGCAGGCCGAAGCAGCGTTACAGGAAAGCCAGCAGCGCTATGAACTGGCCATGGCCGCCGTCAGCGAAGGCGTCTATGACTGGAACATCGAAAACGACGAGACCTACTATTCGCCCGGCGTCCGCTCCTCGATCGGTCTCTCGGAAGAGCAGGTGCGAACCACCCAGGACTGGCTGGATCAAATCCACCCCGACGACCTGCCCAACTATCTCGATGAATTGCGCCTGCATCTGAAAGGCGAATCTGAGCGGTTCGTGCAGGAGTTCCGGTTTTTCGACAGCGACGGCACCTGCCGTTGGGCACGTCAGCATGGCCTCTCCCTGCGCCATGACAAGGATGGCCGAGCCTACCGCATGGCCGGTTCGATCGCCGATATCACCGAGGAACGGCGTCTATCGGAAGACCTGGAACAGGTCCGGCGGCAGTTATTCGGCACCATCGAAAGCATCTCGGAAGGCTTCGTGGTGTTCGACCGGGACAACCGTCTGGTGATCTGCAACGACACCTACCGCCAGTTCTACATCGACGCCGCCGGCGGGGAGGTCGCGGACCTAGTCGAACCGGGCACCAGCCGGTTCGATATCCTCGGCGCCGCCTTCGACGCCGGCATGTTTCCCGATACCCAAGACAGCAGGGAGGAATTTCTGGCGGAGCGCCGGCGGCGCCAGCATGAGAGGCGCCGGGCGGTGGAGATCCGCTTCGGCAGCGATATCTGGGTCCAGGTCAACGAGATGCCCATGCAGGACGGCGGTTTTGCCGCCGTCTACACCGACATCACCGAGTTGAAGCAGCGGCAGGCCGAACTGTCGGAGAAATCCAGTACCCTGCAGCAGCTTTCCAGCCAACTGGCGAAGTACCTCTCGCCGCAGGTCTATGAATCGATCTTCGCCGGCCGGCAGGAGGTCAAGGTCGCCAGCCGGCGCAAGAAATTGACGGTGCTGTTCTCCGACATCGAGAACTTCACCGAGATCACCGAGAGTCTGGAATCGGAGGAGCTGAGCAACCTGCTCAACGAATACCTAACCGAGATGTCCAGGATCGCCCTGGCGCACGGCGCCACCATCGACAAGTACATCGGCGACGCCATGGTGCTGTTTTTCGGCGACCCGGAAAGCCAAGGCCCGGAAGCCGACGCCAAGGCCTGCGTGCGCATGGCCGTCGCCATGCAGCAACGCATGGCGCAGCTACAGCAGCGCTGGCGCGATCGCGGCCTGGAGCGGCCGTTCCGCATGCGCATCGGCATCAACACCGGCTATTGCACGGTCGGCAATTTCGGCAGCGAGGACCGCCTCGATTACACCATCATCGGCAACGAGGTGAACCTGACGGCCCGGCTGCAGCAAAACGCCGAACCCGACGGCATCCTGCTGGCCCACGAGACCCACGCCCTGGTCCGCGACGAGATCGCCACCGAGAAGCGGCAGACCATCAGGCCCAAGGGCTTCAGCAAGCCGGTGCGGACCTACGAGGTGGTCGACCGCGACGGCGAAAGCGCCGGGGAAACCCGCATCCTGCGCAAACGCCTCGGCGGCGTCAGCCTCGAGATCGATCGCGATAACTTCGATAGAAGCGCCGCGCTGGCCGCCATCGGCGACTGGCTCTCCCAATTGGAAAACGAATCCGGCACGCAGAGCCAGGGTAAGTAGCCCGCACCAAACCACCGCCATTCGACGCTTCGGCGCCGCCATCACGGTGGATGGCGGCGCCGGCCGTCGTCCCTCGACTCGCCGAACAACCGAACGCTATCCTTAGCCGGACCTATCCCGCCCGTTCTTCCCATGGTCCGGAGTTTCGGCACGTGAAGCCACCGCCCTTTGCCTACCTGGCCGCCGGCAGCCTGGACGAGGCCATTTCGGCCCTGGCCGCCGGCGACGGCGAGGCCAGGCTGTTGGCCGGCGGGCAGAGCCTGATGCCGATGCTCAATTTCCGGCTGCTGCAGCCGGGCCTGCTGATCAGCCTCAATCGTATCCCCGGCCTGGGCGGCATCACCGAGAACGGCGGCGGCCTGCGCATCGGCGCCCTGACCCGGCATGCCGAATTGGAACGCTCGCCCCTGGTCGCGCGGCATTTCCCGGTGCTGGGCGCCGCCATGGAGCATGTGGCGCACCTGGCGATCCGCAACCGGGGCACCATCGGCGGCTCCCTCTGCCACGCCGACCCGGCGGCGGAACTGCCCATGCTGATGTGCCTCCTCGATGCCGGCATCACCGCCCAAGGCCCGGCCGGCGAACGCACGCTGGCCGCCGCCGAGTTCTTCCTGGGCGCCCTGACCACGGCCCTGGCGGAGGACGAGATCGTCACCGCCATCGAGCTGCCGGCGCTGGCGGAGGGCTGCGGCTGGGGCTTCGAGGAGATGGCCCGGCGGTCGGGCGATTTCGCCCTGGCCGGCGCGGCGGCGATCATCAGCCTGACCGGCGACCGGGTGAGCGAGGCGCGGCTGGCCGTCATGGGCGCCCATCCGACGCCGCTGCGCGTGGCGGCCGCCGAAGCCCTGTTGCGGGACCAGACCATCGACGAAGACACCGTCCGGGCGGCGGCCGAGGCGGCGGCGGCGGCGGTCGAACCGGACAACGATTTGCATGCCTCGGCCGACTACCGCCGCCACCTGATCGGCGTGCTGACCGCCAGAGTGCTGCGGGCCGCCCTCCGCCGCGCCCAGGGGGAAACGCCATGAGCGGCGGCCATGTCGTCCGGCTGCGGGTCAACGGCGTCGACCATGAGGCCGAGGTCGAGCCGCGCCTGCTGCTGGTCGATTTCCTGCGCGTCCAGCTGGGCCTGACCGGCACCCATGTGGGCTGCGAACACGGGGTCTGCGGCGCCTGCACGGTGATCCTGAACGGCGACAGCGTGCGTTCGTGCCTGTGCCTGGCGGTCGAGGCCGACGGCGGCGCGGTCGAGACCGTCGAGGGCCTGGGCCGGGTGGACGACCTGGACCCCCTACAGGAAGCCTTCCGGGAACACCACGCCCTGCAATGCGGCTTCTGCACCCCCGGCATGCTGATGACCGGCATCGATCTGCTGCGCAAGCAGCCGCTGGCCAGCGATGGGGAGATCCGCGCCGGCTTGAGCGGCAACCTCTGCCGCTGCACCGGCTACCAGCACATCGTCCGGGCCATCCGGGCCAGCGTGGAGGCCCGCGATGGAGATTGAAGTCAGGCCCGGCCTGATCGGCGCCCGGGTGCAGCGGCTCGAGGATCCCCGGCTGCTGACCGGTCACGGCACCTACGTCGACGATCTGCAACTCCCCGGCACCCTGCACCTAGCCTTCCGGCGCAGCGATCACGGCCACGCCCGGATCATCGCCATCGACACGGAGGAAGCCGCCGCCATGCCCGGCGTGGCGGCGGTGGTCACCGCCGCCGATATCGCCGATGGGGTAAAGCCCTATCGCGCCACCTCGCGGATGCCCGACTATCACCCCACCACGCTGCCGGTGCTGGCCGCCGACAAGGTGCGCTACGTCGGCGAGCCGGTGGTCGCGGTGCTGGCGGAGAACCGCTACCTGGCCGAGGACGCCGCCGAACAAGTCGCCATCGATTACGACCCCCTGCCCACGGTCATCGACCCGGAGGCCGCCGCCCAACCGGGCGCGCCGGTGCTGCATGAGGAGATCGGCTCCAACGTGATCCTGTCGCGAAGTTTTTCCCGCGGCGATGTCGAGGCGGCGCTGGCCGGGGCGCCGGTGCGGGTGGCCGGCCGTTTCCGGATGCACCGCAAGACCCCGGCGGCCATGGAAAACCGGGCCTACCTGGCCGACTACGACCAGGGCCGGCGGGCCCTGACGCTCTATTCGTCGACCCAGGTGCCCGGCATCGTCCGGGATTCCCTGGCCGAGATCCTGGACATTCCCGGCAACCGGCTGCGGGTGATCGCCCCGGACGTCGGCGGCGGCTTCGGCGGCAAGACCCCGCTGTATGGCGAGGAGGTGCTGGTCTGCCACCTGGCCAGGAAATTGGGCCGGCCGGTGAAATGGTGCGCCGACCGCCTGGAGGACCTGACCACCACCAGCCAGGCCTTCGACGAGATCGTCGAGGCGGAACTGGCCTGCGACGGCGACGGTACCATCCTCGGCCTGCGGGCCGAGGTGATCGGCGACATCGGCGCCTACTCGATCTATCCCTACACCGCCGCCCTGGAGCCGGTGCAGGTGATCAGCTTCCTGCCCGGCCCCTACCGGGTGCCCAGCTACCACGGCGCGGTAAAGGGCGTCGCCACCTCGAAGGCGCTGACCGGCGCCTATCGCGGCGTCGGCCGGCCGATCTCCACCTTCGCCATGGAACGATTGGTGGACATGGCGGCGCGGGAGCTCTCCCTGGACCCGCTGGAGATGCGCCGGCGCAACATGGTCCGGGCCGAGGAGTTTCCCTACAAGACGCCGGTCGGCCTGGTCTGGGACCGGGCCGGCTTCATGGAATGCCTGGACGGCGCCGCCGCGGCCGCCGACTACGATGGTTTGCGGGCCGAGCAGGCCCGGGCCCGGGCGGACGGCCGCTGGTTCGGCATCGGCCTCGCCTCCTACGCCGAACTGACCGGCCTCGGCTCGCGCATTTCCGCCGCCCCCGGCATGCCGGTCAACACCGGCACCGAGACCGCCAGCATCCGCATCGACGCCACCGGCGCGGTGACGGCCGCCTTCGGCATCGCCTCTCACGGCCAGGGGCTGGAGACCACCCTGGCCCAGGTGGTGGCCGAGGAGCTGGGCGTCCGCGTCGAGGACGTCGAGGTGGTACACGGCGACAGCGACGCCGTGGCGCATAGCACCGGCACCTACGCCAGCCGCAGCACCATCCTCGCGGGCGGTGCCGCCACCCTGTCGGCCCGGGCGCTGCGCCAGCAGGTGGTCGAGGCGGCGGCGCACCTGCTGGAGGCGGCCCAGGCCGACATCGAGGTGGCCGACGGCGCCATCCGGGTCGCCGGCACCGATAGGGCCATGAGTTTCCCCGAGCTGGCCAAGGCGGTCTTCGTCGAGATGGGCCGGCTGCCCCGGGAGCTCCGCGAGCAGGTCGACCTCCAGGTGACCAAGACCTACGACCCCTATTTCGGCACCACCGCCCCGGCCACGCATTTGGCCGTGGTGGAGATCGACCCCGAGACCTACCGGGTGGCGATCCGCCGCTACGTGGTGGCCGAGGATTGCGGCCGTATCATCAACCCCATGATCGCCGACGGCCAGGTCCACGGCGGCGTCGCCCAGGGCATCGGCGCGGCCTTGTACGAGGAAGTGGTCTACGACGATGAGGGCCAGATCCTGACCGCCAGCCTGGTCGACTACCTGGTGCCGACGGCGGCCGAGATCCCGGAGATGGAGGTGCTGCACCTGGAGATCGAGACCGAGGCCAACATCGGCGGCTTCCGCGGCCTGGGCGAAGGCGGCACCATCGGCGCGCCGGCGGCCCTGGCCAACGCCGTCACCGACGCCCTGGCGCCCCTCGGCATCGACATCGACGAGTTGCCGGTAACGCCGGACCGCCTATTCCGGCTGATCCGGGAAGCCAACAAGGACGAAAATTAAGGAGAATTAAGGGGACACCATCTTGTCTCTTCCAGATATGGGCGCCACAAACCCAAGGCCGGCATGGTGTCCCCTTAATTCTCCTTAATTTTCGAAAATCGGAGGGAAACACAATGGATCTGCAACTGAACGGCAAGGTCGCCCTGGTCACGGGCGGCGCCCGCGACGTCGGGCGCGAGATCGTGCTGGCCCTGGCCGACGAGGGCGCCGCCGTGGCGGTGAACTATCGCGGCTCGGAGGCCCAGGCCAACGAGTTGGTGGCGGAGATCGAGGGCCGGGGCGGCCAGGCCCGCGCTTACGGCGCCGACGTCACCGATTACGACGCGGTGCGGGGCATGGTCGACGGCATCGCCGCCGACCTGGGCGGCCTGGACATCCTGGTCAACAACGCCGGTTACGTCACGCCCCACCGGTTCCGGGAGACCACGCCGGAGGAGTGGCACCAGCAGATCGACGTCGGCCTGTACGGGGTGATCCACTGCTGCCACGCGGCGGTGGAGCACCTGGCGGCGGGCGGCGCCGGCCGCATCGTCAACCTGGCCGGCGATTCCGCCCGGGTCGGCGAGGTCGGCCTGTCGATCACCGCCGCCTCCCGCGGCGGCGTCCTGGCGCTGACCAAGACCCTGGCCAAGGAATTGGGCCGCGACGGCATCACCGTCAACGCCATCGCCCTGGGCCTGGTCGAGACCAGCCACAGCGATGCCGCCTGGCTGGAGAAGCACATGGCCAAGATCGTCCGCAACTACCCCACCGGCCGCATCGGCCAGCCCAACGACGTCGCCCCCACCGTCGCCTTCCTGGCCTCGGGCGGTGCGGCCTGGGTCACCGGCCAGATCATCTCCGTCAGCGGCGGCTACAGCATGGTGGGATAGAGCGAACAATGGTGACGCCGGGGACATGACCCGCTCCCCGCAGGGGACCGGGATTGGAATGAACCCCAAAAGTGAGACACGGTAATTAGGGGACAGTTCCAACAAAAGGAGCTGAAGAATGCCCGG
>JASLMH010000018.1 GCA_030746635.1 Alphaproteobacteria bacterium
CGATCGATCGACGTCGCGGCGGCGCGCGCGGCCCCCGGCGTGCTCGCCGTATGGACCGGCGCCGACGTGGCCGCCGACGGCCTCGGCGACATGCCCTGTCTGGCCGCCAACCTGGTGCCTCTGGCCAGGCCGGACGGCGCGCCGATCTTCCAGCCGCCGCGCCCGGCGCTGGTGCGGGACAAGGTCGCCTTCGTCGGCGACTATGTCGCCCTGGTGGTGGCCGAAAGCCGGAGCCAGGCCCGGGACGCGGCCGAACTGATCGAGGTCGACTACGAGGAGCTACCCCAGAACGTCCACACCGCCGCCGCCAGCGATGGCGCGCCGGGGGTGTGGGACGATTGCCCGGACAACATCTGCTTCCGCCTGGAAATGGGCGATGGGACGGCGGTCGAGGCAGCGTTCGCGGCGGCGGACCACGTCACCCGCCTAGAGCTGCCGATGCCGCGGGTCGCCGTCAATGCCATGGAGCCCCGGGCCGCCCTGGGCGCCCATGACCCCTACGAGGACCGCTATACGCTCTATTCCGGCAACCAGTTCCCACACGACATGCGCGCCTGGATGGCCGAAGCGGTGCTGGGCGTGCCGGAAAGCCATCTGCGTATCGTCAGCCCCGACATGGGCGGCTCCTTCGGATTGCGCGCAAATATCTTCCCGGAGCTGCCGCTGGTGCTCTGGGCGGCGAAGAAGCTCGGCCGGCCGGTTAAATGGACCAACGAGCGTTCGGACGGCATCCTCGACGAACAGGCCCGGGATTTCATCATGACCGTCGAGCTGGCGCTGGACGGCGACGGCCGCTTCCTGGCCCTGCGGGTGCGCAATCTGGCCAACCTGGGCGCCTATCTGTCAAACTTCGGGCCGCTGCCGGCGTTCGGCAACCTGGGCGGCGTCGCGGGCCCCTATCTGACACCGGCGATCCATGCCGAGGTGCTGGGCGTCTTCACCAACACCTCCCCGACCGGGCCCTACCGCGGCGCCGGCCGGCCGGAAGCCACCTCGGCCATCGAACAGGCGATCGACCTGGCGGCCCGCGAACTCGGCATCGACCGGGTGGCGCTGCGCCGGCGCAACATCATTCCGCCCGATGCCATGCCGTACCAGACCGCCCTGACCTACAACTACGATTGCGGCGAGTTCGAGCGCAACATGGACCGCGCCCTGGAACTGGCCGACGCCGCCGGTTTCGAGGCGCGCCGGAGCGAGGCCCGCGCCGCCGGCCGGCTGCGCGGCCTCGGCCTGGCCAACTCCGTGGAGCAAGCCGGCGGCATGTTCGACGAGGGCAGCGAAATCCGCTTCGACCGCCAGGGCAACGCCACCATCTTGATGGGCACCCATTCCCATGGCCAGGGCCACGAGACGGTGTTCCGGCAGCTATTGTCGGACCAGCTCGGCCTCGACTTCGAAGCCATGCGCTATGTCCAGGGCGACACCGACCTGGTGCCCTATGGCCATGGCACCGGCGGCTCGCGGGTCGCGGCCCTGGGCGGCAGCGCGGTGCTGGCGGCGGCCGGCAAGATCATCGACAAAGGCCGGCTGATCGCCGCCCATAGTCTGGAGGTGCCGGAGGTCGATATCGAGTTCGCCGACGGCTGCTTCACCGTCGTCGGCACCGATCGCTCGCTGAGTTTGCAGCAGATCGCCGCCATGGCCTTCGACCCGGCGCGACTGCCCGAGGGCATGGATTCGGGCCTGTCGGGCTTCGCCACCTTCAAGGCACCCGGCCCCACCTTCCCGAACGCCTGCCATATCGCCGAGGTGGAGATCGATCCCGAGACCGGGATGGTCCGGATCCTGCGCTACGTCTCGGTCGATGACGTCGGCACGGTGATGAACCCGGCCTTGTTGAAAGGCCAATTGCACGGCGGCATCGTCCAGGGTGCGGGGCAAATCCTGGGCGAGCGGGTCCTTTGGGACGATGGCGGCCAGGTGCTGACCGGCTCGTTCATGGACTACCAGATGCCCCGGGCCGACGAGATGCCGCTGTTCGAGATCGAGAGCAACCCGGTGCCGAGCCCGCGCAACCCGCTCGGCATCAAGGGTGCCGGCGAGGCCGGCACGGTCGGCGCCGTCGCCTGCCTGACCAGTGCCGTGCTCGACGCCCTGGCGCCGCTGGGCATCCGCGAACTGGAGATGCCGGCGACGCCTGAGCGTGTGTGGCGGGCGATTCGGGAGGCTGAGGACTGATCAGACTGGTAGATGCCCGGGTCGAGCCCGGGCATGACATAACGTGTTGTATTGCTTGCCTAATTCGTCATTGCCGGACTTGATCCGGCAATCCATGGCACTGCTGGCGACCGCCCTAAACCTGTGCCGCCATGCCGTCGCCGGAGGGGTCGGCGCCGCCGTCGAGCTGGCCGTCGACGATGCGGATGCCGTGCACCGTCGGCATCATGTAGCTGAAGGCGTGACGCTGGGTCGGGTAGCCGCGGGACTGCAATTCGCGCTCGGTCGAGCGCAGGATCCGGTTGGTCACCTCGATGGTGTCCGAGGTCGCCGTGAAGCGCGGCGCCGAGACGGCCTGCTGCGCCGTCATGCCGAAATCGATCACGTTGAGGATCGCCTGCAGGTTGCCCATGGTGATGGTCGTGCCGCCGGGCGAGCCGACCAGGAAGAACGGCCGGTGGTCCTTGAAGACGATGGTCGGCGACATCGCCGAGAAGCGCGCCTTGCCCGCCGCCAGCGAGCCGGCATGGCCCGGGCGTGGATCGAACACCATCATGCAGTTGTTGTACATGAAGCCGAGGCCGTCGGTGACGACGCCGCCGCTGGAGCCGAGCGAATGGGTCATCGACACGCAGTTGCCCGCCGTATCGGCGACGCAGATATGGGTGGTCTCCTTGCTTTCGCTGCCGCCCGGATTCATCCGCGGCACCCGGGTCTTCTCGCCGCCCTTGATGCGCTCGGCCATGCGCGCGGCATAGTCCTTCGAAGTCAATTCGTCGAAGGGGATGTCGAAGAACCTGGGATCGCCCATCCGTTGGTCCTTGTCGACGGTGGCGATCTTCATCGCCTCGGACACCGTGGCGACGTAGTCGGGCGAGTTGTGGCCCATCGCCGCCAGGTCAAAGTTCTCCAGGATATTCAGCATCACCACGATCATCAGGCCGCCGCCGGGCGGCTGGTTGGTCGCCACGTCATGACCGCGATAGTTGGTCCACAGCGGCGCCACCTCCTCGGTCTCGCAGGCGGCGAGATCGTCGAGGGTGATCAGGCCGCCGTTGGCGCGCATGTCGGCATCGATCCGTTGGGCGATCTCGCCGCCGTAGAAATCCTCGACGCCCTCCTTGGCGATCCGCCGATAGGTCCGCCCCATGTCCGGGTTGCGCAACATCTCGCCGATGCCGTACAGCGAGCCGTCCGCCTTGGTGTAGATCCTGGCGGTGGCGGAATGGTCGGTCAGGCCGCGAATGCGGGCGATGCGCCCGTGCTCCGGCCCCCGGGTCCAGAAACCGTAGACATGCGGCCGCACGGGAAAGCCGTCCTCGCAATAGGCGATGGCCGGCTCGATCATCCGCGCCAGGGAACCCGTGCCGAAGCGCCTCAGGGCCTCGTCGAAGGCCTTGATGGTCAACGGCGTCGTCGTCGCCTGATAGCCGACCTCGTTGACCTCGCCCTTGAGTACGAAGCCGAAACCGTCGTCGCACTCGCGGACGATCAGGTCTTGCCACATCTCCGGCCGGGTGGCACCGGGCGCGCGGCCGTGAAAATCGATGCAGGTGTGAACGCCTTTGTCGGCCAGGTAGAGCTGCATCGAGCCGAAGCCGGCGATGCCGCACATCTGCGGATCGACCGCCGTCTGCACCAGGGCCGCGCCGATCGCCGCGTCGACGACGTTGCCGCCGTCGACGAGTATATCCAGCCCCGCCTCCACCGCCTCGGGCTGCGGTGCCGAAACCATGCCATGTGTCATGCTGAACTCACCCGTTACCTTGGTGGACGCCGCGACCGGCCGATCCCGGTCGAACCTCCAAACCGTCAAACTCCCAGGCCATGTTAGCCCATGCGGAAAGTGCGGAAAGGGGTCAGTGCGGCCGCAGGGACGCCGTTCAGATGCGGCCGCCCGTGATCGGCAAATGGCCCTCGTTGCCCTGGGCCAAATGATATGCCTGGTTGAAGACCATGTAGGAGCCGCAGCGCGGGCAATCGACGTCATTGCCGTAGCAGCAAAAGGTGCGTTCGAAACTGCTCTTTTCGCCCATGTAGAGCGGCAGCGCCTTGCGCAACTGGCACTTCCCGCCGTTTTCGCCGATAGAGTCCATGCAGACCTCCGACATCATCATCTCAAGTGCCCCGATGTGCGACTTGATCAGGCCGGGATAGCTGCGTTTGAGGGCGATGAGACGCTCGACCACGCGGTCGCGTTCGCCAAGATCGTGCCAAACCAGCGGGCTCTGGTCGTCACGGGTGGGCACATAGAAAGTGAAGGCAAGACCCGAGATGGGCCAGTCCTTGACCTCCTCGACGAAGGCCTCGAGGTGCGCCTCGTTCTGCTTGGTCAGCACCATCTGCACGATGACCGAGGTGCCGTCGGCCGGATCGCGTTCAAAGATGGCCTGCTTGACCTTCTGGAACACGCCTTCGCCGCGGATGGCGTCATTGGGGCCTTCCGGCCCGTCCAGCGAAACCGTGACCCCGTGGCCCGGCACCGAAGGAATGCCGTAGGTGCCGTTGGTGACGATGGAGCATTTCTCGAACAGCTTCATGGCCTTGAGCACCAGTTCCTTTCGGATCATCGGCTCGCCGCCCACGAACAGCATCGATCTGATGCCGTGCTTGTCCCTGAGCCGGCGCAACTGGTGCAGCATGGTGGCGTCGTCCATCTTGTCGCGCGGTGAGTTGGGATTGTCGTCGCGGAAGACGAAGCAGTGGCTGCATTTCAGATTGCAGCTGTTGGTGACGAGGACCTGCGCTTCCACATAGCTGCCCTGGCCGAAATCGGTCGGCTCCCTGAGTTCGCTCTCCGACCTGGCCTTCCTCACCCCAGCGTTCGCGCCCATATTCGCCTCCCTGCGTGGCCCGGCCGGGGACGACTCCCCAGTTCCAGGCCCGAAATAATCCATTTACCGCCCCTTCCGAGGGCCGTCCATGGCAATCAAGATTACCGAATCTGCGGGCCAAAGACACATCTCGCATCCGAGGTATCTTCAAAGAAGGACTTTCGCGTGCGAGATAGTGACTTTCGGGTCTATTTTGAAATCTCGGCGGCCATCGAGTTAGGTCGGGTCTAGCGCCACCTCGACCGAACCTTTGGCGAGGCGCTAAGCGTCCACAACCTAGCCGCCGCCGGCCCAAGCCGGATCCAGGAAGCTCTGGAACTCCAGCAGGTAACCATTTGGGTCGCGGGCGAAGAAGCAGTAGACGTTGAAGTCTTCGTGTCGTTCCGGCGGCCCCTCGGTGGCGCCGCCGCGCGCGCCTAGCCAGTCGTACCAGGCATCGACGCCGCCCGGGTCCGGCGCCACCATGGTCAGAACCACACCCTTCGGCTCCACCCAGCGGCCGGGGCGGGCGGTGCAGACGCCGATGAAGGCGTCGGCCGAGGTGGCGAAGATGCGGCAGGCTCCCTGGTCCAGCACCTGTTCCAGGCCCAGGACGTCCCGGTAATAGGCGGCGGTGCCGTCCAGGTCCGCCGTGTACACCCAGGTGATCTGCTGGGCGATGGTGGGTCGATCCGTCATGCCGCAACTCCCCCGAAAACTCCCTGATTGACCTATGCCCCCAACATGCCATGTTCCGCCCCGGCAAAGGTGGACAATATGGATCCGTTGACACAAGCGGTGCTGGGCGGCGCCATCGGCCAGGCGGTGTTTCACCGACCCCTGGGCCGCCGCGCCTTCGTGGCTGGCGCCCTGGCCGGCCTGCTGCCGGACATCGACGTGATCTACCAGGTCGATCAATGGTCGGCCTGGCGGCACCACCGCGGCATCACCCATTCCCTGTGGTTCGGGCCGGTGCTGGGGCCGCCGCTCGGCTGGGCGTTGTGGCGCTACTATCGCTGGCGGGATCGGCGGGCCGGCCGGCGGGACCAGGCCGACCCGGACGGCCGGCGGCAATTGTCGGCTTTGATCTGGGTCGTGCTCCTGGGGCTGTTCACCCATCCCCTGCTCGACCTGATGACGCCCTATGGCACCCAGTTGCTGGCGCCGTTCAGCGACCATCGCTTCGCCTTCAACGCCATGGCGATCATCGATCCCCTCTATACCCTGCCGCTGCTTATCGCCGGCCTGCTGGGGCTGATCTGGCCGGAGCGGCGGCGGCGGGCGGTGCGGGCGGCGGCCCTGGCGCTGCTGCTGTCGAACGCTTTCCTGGCCTATTCCTGGTGGTGGAACCACCGGGTGGAGGAAATTGCCGACGCCCAGTTGACGGCCAACGGCGTCAGAGGGATCGAGGTCACCGCCTATCCGACGATCTTCCAGACCTTCCTGCGCCGCATCGTCGCCGTCAGCGACGACCGGGTGCGGGTCGGCTTCCATACCCCGTTCAACGACGTGCCGATCCGCTGGCGCGGCTACCGCCCCGCGGCGCATCCCCTGATCCTGCAGTTCGACGATTCGCCGGAGGGGCAATTGCTGCGCTGGTTCGCCATGGACCAGGTGGCCCACATCGTCACCGCCACCGCCGGCGGTGATTTGTTGCAGGCCTACGACATCCGCTACGGCCTGCCGGGCGACCCGCGCCAGGGGCTATGGGGTATCCGGGTGCTGTACGGCGGCGACGGCGCGGTTCTGGAACCGGCCCGGCGTTTCAGCATCGATCGCGGCGATGCCCTGAACGATAACCTGGCGCGCCTGTGGTGGGGCATCATCGGCGACGTTCGCGGCGGCTTCCTGGTGGGCGATGACTGATCAGCGGTTCGGTCACCAAATGCGGCCCTTGTGGCCGCTGGAGGCGGGGGCCGTGTACCTCAACCACGGCACCGTCGGCGTCACCCTGAGGGCGGTGCTGGCGGCACAGGCGGAGATCCGCGACGAGATCGAACGGCAGCCGGCCCGCTTCATGCTGCGCGAGGTCAAGGATCGGCTGCGCGCCGCCGCCGAGCGGGTGGCCGGGGTGCTGGGCGGCCAGGGCCGGGACTATGTCTTCACCGACAACGCCACCACCGGCATCAACGCGGTGCTGCGCTCGACCCCGCTTCGGCCCGGCGACGAGGTGCTGGTCACCGATCATACCTACGGCGCCGTGCGCAACGCCGCGGCCTATGCCTGCCGACAGGCCGGCGCCACCCTGCGGACGGCGGAGATCCCCTTCCCCCTGGCCGACGAAGAATCCGCCATCGCGCCGATCCGCGAGGCCCTGAGCGTGAACACCCGTCTCGCCATCCTGGATCACATCACCTCGGAGACCGCCATCGTGCTGCCGCTGCGGCGGCTGGTGGAGCTCTGCCACCAGGCCGGCGCCAGGGTGCTGGTGGACGGCGCCCATGCGCCTGGCACCATCGATCTGGATATCCCCGGCCTTGGGGCGGACTGGTACGCGGCCAATCTGCACAAATGGCTGTTCGCGCCGCGCGGCTGCGGCGTGCTGTGGGCGGCCGAGGACGTCCAGTCGGACCTGCATCCGGCGGTGGTGTCCTGGCGCCTGGACGAAGGCTTCACCGCCGAGTTCGACTGGACCGGCACCCGTGACCCCAGCCCGTTCCTGAGCTTCCCGGCGGCGGCGGATTTCATGGCCGAACTGGGCTGGCCGGCGGTGCGCGACCACAACCACCAACTGGCCAACGATGCCGCCCGGATGCTGGCCGAACGTTTTGGTGGGACCGTCGGGGCGCCGACGGCGATGACCGGCGTCATGGCCCTGGCGCCGCTGCCCGAACGCTTCCCGGCCAACCGCGAGTTGGCTCAGGCGTTACGCGAGGAATTGCTGTACAAGCAGCAGATCGAGGTCCACCTGGCCCCCTGGGCCGGGCGGATCTGGGCCCGCTTGGCGGCCCAGGTGTATTGCGAGATGGCGGATTTCGAACGGCTGGCGGTGGCGATCGAGGACCTGGCCGGCGACGATGCCCTGGTGAATTGAGCGAACGGGAGTTCCGAGATGCCGAGTTACACAGCGCCGCTGCGGGAGATGCGCTTCGTCTTCAACGATTTGCTGCGCATCACCGACTACGCGGACGTTCCGGGCTATGGCGAACTGACCGAGGAATTGGTCGACGCGGTGCTGGAGGGCGGCGCCCGCATCGCCGAGGACGTCTGGGCGCCCCTGAACCAGGTCGGCGACGAGGAAGGCTGTCGCTTCGAAAACGGCGTGGTACGGGCCCCGGCCGGCTTCAAGGCGGCCTTCGATGCCTGGTATCAGGGCGGCTGGAACGCCATCGCCGCGCCGACGGCCTGGGGCGGCCAGGGGCTGCCCGGTATCCTGGCCATGGCGATATCGGAAATGGCGATGTCCTCGAACCTCTCCCTGTCGACCTATATCGGCCTGTCGGGGGGCGTGGCCGGCGTGCTGATGGCCATCGCGCCGGACGAGTTGAAACAGATCTACCTACCGAAGATGCTGGCCGGCGAATGGACCGGCACCATGAACCTGACCGAGCCCCATTGCGGCACCGACCTGAAGCTGATGCGGACCAAGGCGGTGGAGCAGCCCGACGGCAGCTACGCCATCACCGGCACCAAGATCTTCATCACCGGCGGCGATCACGACATGGCCGAGAACATCGCCCACCTGGTGCTGGCCAAGGTCGAGGGCGAGGGCGAGGGCCTGGCCGCGGTCAGCCTGTTCCTGGTACCGAAGTACCAGGTCAACGACGACGGCAGCCTGGGCCCGGCCAACGGCGTGGTCTGCGGCGGCATCGAACACAAGATGGGCATTCGCGGCTCGGCTACGGCGGTGCTGCACTACGAGGGCGCCATCGGCCACCGCCTGGGCGCCCGGCCGCCGGCGAAAACGGAGGGCGCCGACGACGCCAAGAGCGGCAAGGCCAAGGGCGGCAGCTCCCGCGGCATGGCCGGGATGTTCCAGATGATGAACGGCGCCCGCATCGGCGTCGGCTACCAGGGCATCGCGCTGTCGGAGGTGGCCTATCAGAACGCCGCCGCCTATGCCCGGGAGCGGCTGGCCGGCCGCGCCCTGACCGGCGCCAAATACCCCGAACAGGCGGCCGACCCGATCGTCGTGCACCCGGACGTCCGCCGGATGCTGTTGCACATGCGGGCCTTCAACGAAGGGGCGCGGGCGCTGCTGCTGTGGCTGAGCCACGAGGCGACGGTCAGCCGCCACGGCGGTGATAAGGAACGGCGGCAATTGCTGGGCGATCTGTTCAACCTGCTGACGCCGGTGATCAAGGCCCACTTCACCGACGTCGGCTACGAATGCGTCAACATGGCCATGCAGTGCTACGGCGGGCACGGCTATGTGCGCGAACACGGCATGGAGCAGTTCGTTCGGGACTCCCGGATTTCACAGCTCTACGAAGGCGCCAACGGGGTGCAGGCCCTGGACCTGGTCGGCCGCCGCCTGGGCCACGAGAACGGCCGGCCGGTGCGCGGCCTGTTCGGCCTGATCTCCACCTTCCTGGCCGACCAGGACGGCGAGGAGATGGCGCCCTTCACCGCGCCCCTGAAACGGGGCCTCGACGATTTGATGGCGGCCACCGGCTGGCTGGCCCAGCACGCCAGCCAGAACCGCGAGGAGGCCGGCGCCGCCTCGGCCGACTACCTCCGCCTGATGGGCACGGTGCTGATCGGCTACATCTGGGCCCGCATGGCCCGCATCGCCCTGGACCGCCTGGCCGAGGGCACCGACGATCCGGGCTTCTACGAGATGAAACTGAACACCGCCCGCTACTACATGGGCCGGGTGATGCCCGACACCGCGGCGCTCAAGGCCAAGGCCAGTGCCGGCGCCGAGGTGCTGATGACGCCGGATGATGAGGCGTTCTGAAGGTAATTTCGGGGACAGGATACTTAATTACGACGAAGGCCGCGGCCAGTTGGCTTGAGCATTGGGCGTAATTAAGTTTCCTGTCCCCAAAATTATGCGCTCACCGCCTTAGGCCGCCCGGCTCGCCTCCCCCCGATCCGGCAGCAGCGTCGTCAGCACGTTCTCGACGATGCGGTGGCCGGCCCCGGCATCCAGCGAGAGGATCGATTCCGGGTGGAACTGCACCGCCGCGATCGGCTGGAGGCGATGGCGCACCGCCATCACCAGGCCGGCCTCGTTGCGGGCGATCACCTCCAACTCGTCCGGCACCCCCTCGGCCACAGCATGCAGGGAGTGATAGGCGCCGACCCGGCAGGGTTGGGCGATGCCCGCGAACAGGCCGCTGCCGTCGTGCTCGAGCTGCCAGTACTTGCCATGGCGCGGCACTTCCAGCACCGCCAGCTCGCCGCCGTAGGCCTCGACGATGCCCTGCAGGCCCAGGCAAACACCGAACTGCGGGATGCCCAGATCGGCCACTTGGCGAACCAGGTCGGGCACGCCGAAATCGCCGGGCCAGCCAGGGCCCGGCGAATGGATCACCAGGTCCGGCCCGCCGGCCAGGGCGGCGCGCGCCGCCTCGCCGTGACGGTAGGTGCGCACCTCGGCCCCGGTCTGGCGGAAATAGTCGGCCAGGGTGTGGACGAAGCTGTCCTCGTTATCGACCATCACGATGCGCACGTCGGGGAAGGCCGGCGCCGGGGCGGTGGCGGCGACCCGCGGGCCGCTGCGGCCCAGGTCCGCCATCGCCTTGAAGAAGGCGGTGGACTTGGTCTGGGTTTCCAACTCCTCCTCCAGGGGTACGGAATCGTAAACCAGGGTGGCGCCGACCCGGTAGTCGGCGGCGGCGCCTTTCAGGTGCACGGTGCGGATGGTGATGCCGCTGTTGACGGTGCCGCTGAACATCAGGGCGCCGATGGCGCCGCCGTACCAGCCGCGCGGCGAGACCTCCTCGGCCTCGATGATCTCCACCGCCTTGCGTTTGGGGGCGCCGGTCAGGGTGACCGCCCACATGTGCGAGAGGAAGGCGTCCAGGCCGTCGAAGCCATCGCGCAGGCGGCCTTCCACGTGGTCGACGGTGTGGAACAGCCCGGCGTAGCGTTCGATCAGCCGGCGCGAGAGCAGCTTGACCGTGCCGGGGCGGCAGATCCGCGATTTGTCGTTGCGGTCCACGTCCGTGCACATGGTCAGTTCGACCTCGTCCTTTTCCGAATCGTACAGCGCCTTGATCCGCTCGGCGTCTTCCATGGCGTTGTCGCCGCGCCGCACGGTGCCGCAGATCGGCGAGGATTCCACCCGATCGCCGTCGACCCGCACGAACATCTCGGGCGAGGCGCCGATCAACTGCTCGTCGCCGAACTGGAAGAAGAACTCGTAGGGACTGGGGTTGATCCGCCGCATCAGGCGGTACACCGCCGAGGGCTGGCCATGGTAGGGCGTCGTGTACTTGCGGCTCAGCACCACCTCGAAGATGTCGCCGGCATGCATGCGCTCGCGGGCGCGCTCGACTTTCGCCATGTAGTCCTCGGGGGTGTGGTCCGAGGTGATTTCGCCGTCGCCGACGCCGGCCGGCCGCGCCGCCGGCTCGAAGGCCGCGAAGGCATCGTCCGACAGGCCCCTTGTGGTCAGGTCGCGGCGGGTGAACTCGTACTCGTAGGCATGCGCCACCTCCAGCCGGCGATCCATCACCAGGATGCGGTCGGGCAGGTACAGATGCAGGGTCTTGTCCCCCTCGGTGCGCGGCATGACCAGCGGCATCGGCTCGAACTCGAAGATCATGTCGTAGCCGAAGGCGCCGTACAGGCCGAGGAAGTCGTCGCGCAGGCCGAGGAACTCCATGATCAGGGCCCGGATCGGCGTGAACACCGAGGGCTGGCGGCTGCGTTCCTCCTCCGCAAACAGCCGCCCGGGCGGGGCGACGCTCAACACCAGTTCCCGTTCGCCGTCCCGCTCGACGCTGACCACGTCATCCGCCACCAGCACCGCCTTCAGCATCGCCAGGATCGGCACCCCGCGGGCGTTGAGGGCGGACAGACGGATTTGCCCGTGATGGGCGACCAACTCCAACGGAGGATCGATGAAGCCGAAGTCCCAGCGCGCGTAACGGTCCTGATCCTCGACGCCGGAGGACAGATAGGCGCCGCGCTTGCGGTCCAGGGCGTCGACCAGGAATTCGATGCCACGTTCGAAATCGATGCGGCGGTCGATGCGTTCGATCAGCACGCCGGTGGGAGAAACAAAGGAATAATCGGTCATGATACGTACCCCTGATGGGCTGGTTCGCGGCTGAAAAGGCCGACGAGTGATGAATTGGCAATGGGGAAACGGTTGGCGGCCCTGGCCGCCCGGCAAGCCTAGAGCTTCACCAGAGGAAGGCGATGAATTTGGGCGGATGCCGCTCCGCCGATCTGCCGTGCCGTATCATAGCGGCGGCACGCTAGCACGACGCCCTTGTGATGGTAAATTGAAATCATGAACACACCTTCCCTCCGTGCAAGTTATCAAGACACGCCCTATCCCAGCCGCCCGGTGCCTCTGTCGCACCCCGATCACCTGTATGTGGTTGGCCGGGTCCATGGGTTGAGCCCGGCGCCGGTGGCGGCCGCGCGGGTGTTGGAATTGGGCTGCGGCGCGGGCGGCAACCTTTTGCCCATGACCGCCAGCCTACCGGATGCACGGTTCCTTGGCCTGGATTTGTCCGAGCGTCAGGTGGAAATGGCGCGGGCGGCGGCGCGGGCCGCCGGATTGGCCAACGTCGAATTCCTGGCCGGCGACGCCTTGGTCCTGGCCGAGCAGCACGACTGGCCGCCATTCAACTATGTGATCCTGCATGGCCTCTATTCCTGGGTGCCATTGCCGGTGCGCGACGCCTTACTGCCGTTGTGTCGGCGCCTGCTGGCCGACAACGGTATCGTCTATGTCAGCTACAACACCTATCCCGGCTGGCACGGCCGCGGCCTGGTGCGCGAATTGATGCTGCGCGCGGCCTGCGATGCCACCGAACCCGCGGCGCGCGCCGCCCGGGCACGGGCAGCGTTGGACGATTTGATTTCCGCTTATGCCCAAACCGACGACAGCTATGCCAAGCTGCTGGCGGAGGAAAAGGCAAGGGTCGACGAATTAGAGGATTCCTTCCTTCTGCACGACCTGCTGGAAGTGGAGAACCATCCGATCTATCTGGACGAGTTCCTCGACCAAGCCAGCGCCGCCGGCCTGCGGTTTGTCTCCGAAGCCAACGTTGCTGCCTCCAGGGCCGAAAATCTTTCGCCCCAGGCCCAGCAGCAGTTGGCGGCGATCGCTGGTCTGACGGCGCGGGAACAACGGATCGACTTCCTGCTCAATCGCAGTTTTCGTCAGACCCTGCTATGTCCCGGCCGCCTGGATGTGCAACGCCAGATCAATCCGGCCTGGCTGGCGGACCTGTATCTCGCCTCCAGTGCGCGGCCCCTGAGGCGGGATTCCAATGGTGCGCCCGGCGAGAGGTTTTTCGCCACCCCGGATGGTGGGCGCATCGGCATGACCGCGCCCGGCGCCATCGCCGCGCTGAACCACCTTGCCATGACCTGGCCCGATTTCATCGCCTTCGAGGAATTGGCCGCGACGGTCGGGGACCGGGATATCGTGGCGCAACTGGCGATTGACCTCTATCCCCGCAATTGGCTGGAGTTGTCGCCCCGCCCGGCCGGATTCGCCACCGAGCCGGGGCCCAAACCCATGGCCACCGCCCTGACCCGCTGGCAGATCACGCAAGGGGCGCTGGTCACCGACCTGCGCCATCGCAGCGTCAGTATTACAGACCCGTTCACCCGCCAACTGCTGCCCTATCTCGATGGCAGCCGGGAGCGCGAGGCATTGATATCGATCATGGGCGAGTTCGAGCGCGACAATTCTACCGACGCCGCCAACGACGACCCGGAGACGGTCTTGGCTGCTGCCCTGCATCAACTGGCCGAACGGTGTTTGCTTGTCCAATAATTCCGGCTCGGTTAATAGTGCGGAGCGGAGGTTCCATGAACATGCAAGAAGGTCAGACCGACGCTGGGCCCAAACAGATCGATTGGCCCGGCGAAATATTCTCCGTGCTGCGCGACTGGCAAGTGCGTCAAGTTGCCTATGTGCCCGATGCCGGCCATAGCCGGTTGATCGAGATGTGCGACGGCGATGGCGAGATGCGCCTGGTGCCGCTGACCACCGAGGAGGAGGGCATCGCGGTGCTGGCCGGCGCCTGGCTGGGCGACCAGCGCGGCGTTCTGCTGATGCAATCTTCCGGCGTCGGCAACTGCATCAACATGCTGTCGCTGGCCCGGGTCTGCCGCTTTCCGCTGCTGATCCTGGTGACCATGCGCGGCCAATGGGGCGAGTTCAATCCCTGGCAGGTGCCGATGGGGCAATTGACCCCGAAGGTGCTGGCCGACGCCGATTGCCTGGTCTTTCCGGTCGACGAGCCCGATCGGGTCGGGGAGACGGCGGCGGCGGCGGCGCGCATGGCCTTCGAAGGGCCGACCCAGGCGGCGGTGTTGCTGAGCCAATCGCTGATCGGCGTCAAGAGTTTCGGGAGGTAGGCGATGACGGGCAATCTGGACGCGGCCCGGGCCGAGGGCTATCCCCTGCGCCGGCGCGAGGTGGTGGCGGCGCTGCTGGCCGAGCGCGGCGACCTGCTGGTGGTCGCGGGCCTGGGCGCGCCGGTCTGGGACACCACGGCGGCCGGCGACCACCCCCTGAACTTTCCCCTTTGGGGCGCCATGGGCGGGGCCGCCGCCATGGGACTGGGCCTGGCCATGGCCCGGCCGGACCGAAGGGTGCTGGTGATCACCGGCGACGGCGAGATGCTGATGGGCCTGGGGGCGCTCTCGACCATCGGCGCGCAGCGCCCCGAAAACCTGAGCATCGTGGTCTGCGACAACGAACGTTATGGCGAGACCGGCATGCAACTGACCCATACCGCCGGCACCATCGACCTGCCCACCATCGCCGTGGCCGCCGGCTTCGCTGGGGCCGACACCATTCGCTCCGACAACGAATTCAAGGCCGCCCTGCCGATCATCCGGGAGGCGCCCGGGCCGCTGTTCCATAGCATCAAGGTACGGGCGGAGGATTTGCCCTTCGCCATGCCGCCGAAAGACGGCGTCACCCTGAAGGACCGCTTCCGCGACGCCCTGCAGCAGAGGTGAGCCGGACCGGACGACCCTCCGGCCGGGCCCCCATCAATAAAATCGATATAAGCGGTTTGATTTAACCCAACCGTAATAGTTGTCTGGCAAGAATCCGCGCGGATCAAAACCAATCAAAGGTGGTTACCATGCGGATTTCCAAGATTGCCCTTACGGCCCTGTTGCCGCTGCTGATCGTCAGCGGCGCCCAGGCCAACGAATTCGAACCCCAGCTTCGCGACCTGGCCAAGACCGCCATCCAGCCCTGGCTGTCCAGCCCGCAGGTGGTCGAGGCGGTGAAGGCCCAGAACGCCAAGAACAAGGGCCTGAACGAGACCAAGATCGTCGCCCTGGACAAGCAGTGGCGGGCCGAGACCAGCGCCGGCAGCCGGCCGTTGATCGACTCGGTCCTGAGCAACCAGCTGTCCGGCTTCCTGAAAGGCAAGAAGGACGGCAGCGAAGGCTTGTTCACCGAGATTTTCGTGATGGACAACCACGGCCTGAACGTCGGGCAGAGCGACGTCACCTCCGACTATTGGCAGGGCGACGAAGCGAAGTGGAAGAAGACCTATTCGGCCGGCGCGGACGCCTTGCATATCGGCAAGGTCAAGGAGGATGAGTCGACCCAGACCTTCCAGAGCCAGATCAGCCTGTCCGTGGTCGATCCCGCCGACGGCAAGGTCATTGGCGCCATTACCGTTGGCGTGAATGTCGGCATGCTGTCGCAGTAATCGGTCAGTAGACCAATAAGACAGTCCAAAAAAACAGTGCCGCAGCTTTGCTGTCCTGGAGGATGTGAGTTGCGCCTCTTGGGAGTAGCCGACTAATGGTTAGATGGACAATCGGTCGCAAGACCGTGGCCTCGGTGGCGATCGGCATCGTTGTCGGCTTTGCCGTCGTCATCGGATCGCAGGCCCTGGGTGAACGCAAGCGGCTTCGGTCGCTGATCCAGGACAGCAATCTCTCCATGACCCAGTTGCTCGCGGCCCAGGTTGCCGGCGGCGTCAGATTCAGAAAGGCCGAAACCATTCAGCGGTCCTATGCTGAACTGATCGCCGGCGACGATTCCGCCGTGGCGGCGGTGACCGCCGTCGCACCCGACGGCAAGGTCATCGTCGAGTACCGCGCCGAACACCTGCGAGTGGCCGACGGCGAGGCCGTGCAGACGTTGACCGGGCAGGCCATCGGCAGCGGCGAAATCCAGAGCATCTACGCGGACAACCAGCAGATCACCGCCGCGCCAGTCAAGTTCGGCAAGAAGCAGACGGTGGTCGGCGCCATCGCCGTGGTCTGGGATTTCGGACGCATCCAGGGCGAAACGACGCAAAGCGTCCTGGTCGGCAGCGCCTGGGCGACGCTGGTCTCGATCCTGCTGATGGCGGCTCTGCTGTACGTGTTGGCGCGGCTGGTCGGCAAGCCGGTTTCCGAAATGACGCAGGTGATGCGGCGGGTCGCCGACGGCGATACGGAACTGGAAATCGCCGGCACCGGTCGCCGCGACGAAATCGGCGAGATGGCGCAGGCGGTCGAAGTGTTCAGGAACAACGCCATCGCCGTGGCCGAAATGCAGATCGAGCGGGAGCAGCAGCAGCAGCAGGCCGAGGAGGAGAAGCAACAGGGCGCCCGAGCCATGGCCGACGATTTCGATGCCCATGTCGGCGGTATCATCGATACGGTGTCATCGGCGGTACAGGCGATGCAGACGTCGGCGAAAAGCATGAGTGACACCGCCGATCAAAGCATGAGCCAAAGCGCCACCGTCGCCGAGGCGGCCGAGCAGGCCAGCGACAACGTGCAAACCGTGGCCTCGGCGACCGAGCAACTCGCCGCCTCGCTACAGGAAGTCGGCCAGCAGCTCGCCGAATGCACCGGGGTCACCCAGCGCGCGGCCGAGGAAGCCGGCAGAACCAATCAGCAGATTACCGGCCTGGCCGACACGGCCGAGAAGATCGGCAACATCGTCGAAATGATCAACGACATCGCCTCGCAGACCAACCTGCTCGCCCTGAACGCCACCATCGAGGCAGCCCGGGCCGGCGATGCCGGCAAGGGTTTCGCCGTGGTTGCCTCGGAGGTGAAGAACCTAGCCAACCAGACCGCCAAGGCGACCGAGGAAATCGCCGGTCAAATCACCGGCATGCAGTCGGCAACGGGGGATTTCGTGACCGCGATCGGCACCATCGCCAGCACCATCGAACAGGTGAACGAGATCGCCGGTACCATCGCGGCGGCGGTCGAGGAGCAAAACGCCGCCACCGGCGAGATCGGCCGCAGCGTCAATGAAGCCGCCGCCGCCACCCAGCAGGTCTCGCAGAACATCGCCTCGGTCAGCGAAGCCAACGCGCAAACCGGCGGCGTCGCCGGCGAGGTGCAATCGGCGGCCGGCGACCTGGCCCGACAGTCGACCACCCTGCGCGAGGCCGTGGACGGCTTCCTGACCAACATCCGGGCGGCCTGACAAGCCGCGCTATAGCCGGCTCTGGTAGTTGCTTTCAAAATCACCCCAGGGCGCGATCGGCATCTCGCCGACCGCCACCTGGTCGCCGTCCCGGCGGATGGTGATCCACTTGTGCCAGACCGGCGGGTCCAGCTCGGGGTAGTCCAGGCGGTTGAAATGCAGATGGGTGGAGGAAGCCTTCCGCGCCTTGCAGGCATGCACGATCATCTGGTCGCAGGTCAGGATATCGAGGACGTCCAGGGCCCGCATCAACTTGTGCGGGTTGTCGGCCACCAGCTTCGGCACCTCGGTCTCGGCGATGTCGTCGAGCCACATCTCGGCCAGATCCAATAATTCGGCGTTCTTCGGCTCGGCGCAGTAGTTCTGCATCACCCGGCACAGGGCGGCGTTGAGTTCCTTCCAATCCATGCCGCCGCCATTGCCCTCACCGTTGCCCAGCGGCGCATAGACCCGCGTCATCTCGTCCGCGATCTGCCCGTCATCGCAGTGCTCGTCCTGCTGTCCGTCGGCGAAGATCGCCGCCCGCCGGCCGACGTAGCGGCCGGTGGCGGCGGCGTGGGAATGATCCTGGCTGCCATAGATCAGGTCGCCGGCGCCGAACAGCCCCGGCAGGGTCGACATCAGATCCCAGTCGACCACCAACCCGCCGCAGACCCCCTGCTCGCCGAAGGTCCGCTCCTGCGGCGATACCGGCTCCCGCATGCCGCTGCCGCGCAGGAAGTCGTAGGTCTGCAGCATGTCCTGCTCCGGATCGAAGCCGGCCTGGGAATAGGTTTGCAGGACCGGCACCCGGGTCTTGCCCTCCTCGCCCACGTTCAGCCCCCAGATCACCCGGCGTTCGTGGTCCGGCATGCTGGTCAGATCGGCATAGAAGGGCGGCGTGAATTCGCCGTTCTGCATCCTCTCGGCCAGGTCGGGGATCAGCTTCGGGCCGGCATATTCCTTCAAACCGGGATGCGGATGGGATGACGAGCCGCCGCCCATGATGAAGAATTTCTGTCCTTCGGCCGGCCGGTAGCGGTCGTCGAAATTGCTGATGACCTCGCCGTTGCAGTCGACCCAGGGCACTTCCTTGCCGTTGGCATCGACGATGTTGCAGGCGAACCAGGTGTTGATGGCGTTGCCGACCCCATAGGACGGATAGGAATAGGGGCTGGCGAACGGCGAGCGCATGGACTTTTCCATCATCGTGAACTCGGCCCCGGCCCGCCAGGCCATGGCATGGCCGTTGCCCACGTTGGTCGGCGGCCGGAAGGTGGTGATGCCCCGCAACTCGGAGGAAAAGGTCCAATTGCGCTGCGGCCGGCTCATGCACATGATCACCGCCCGCGCCTTGAACAGGTTGAACTCGCCGGTCCGGGTGTTGACCCCGGTGGCGCCGATCACCTGGCTGCCCGGTCGGCCGTCCCGGGTCAGCAGCCCGGTGACCGAGATCCGGTCGATGATCTTGACCCCCAGCCGACGGCATTCCTTGCGCAGCAGTAGCTTATAGTTACTGCCCCAGACGCGCAGGACGAAACGGGCGTCATAGTCGTAGGCGAACAACAGCTTGCTGGCCTCGTCGCGGAACGGGGCGCCCTTGAACTCGTCGTCGACGTCCCGGACCTTGCCGCCCATCTGTTCCATCTCCAGCAGCGCCTGGTAGGCCGAGGCGCACTGGATATAGGTCGAGATGCCGTTGCGGTAGCCGCCCTGGTTGTCGATCAGGGCCTGGGCCAATTCCTCCGGGCCGACCCGGGAGCAGGGGTTGTCGGCGGCCCACTGCCAGTGATCAACACCGGCGCCGCCGGCGCCGCTGCGGGCGGTCACGGTCTTCTCCGCCAGCACCACCTTGGCGCCCTGGCGGGCGGCACCGATCGCCGCCCAGACCCCGGCGATGCCGCCGCCCAGGACGACGACGTCGCTTTCATGGCGCTTCACTTGGCCGTACCTGATCGGATAGGGCCAGACCTCGGCGCCCACCGCCGTTTCCGTGGTTTCCGACATCGTCTAACGGACCCGGAAATGTTCGCCGGTGGCCTTGCGCTTCCAACGCACCCGCTGCATCAGCGGATGGTTCAGGGCGATCGCCCCCGGCACCGGGCAATCATCGACGCAATTGCCGCAATACCAGCATTCCTCCGGGTACAGGATGATCGGCAGCTCGCCCTTGCGGGCCGCCGGCACGAAGATGTCCTCCATGCAGAAGTGCACGCAGATATTGCAGCCGGTGCATTTTTCCTGGTTGAAGATGACCGGACGGCCGGGGGTGGGTGAATTCGGCGTCCGAAGGACCTCGGTATTCTTGATCTGCATGGGCGTCACCACGTCGTGCGGTTAACCTTGCGGACTACCCCCATGCAGCCCGGATGTGGGCATCAGTTTAGAGCATTTTTCAACTGCGGGAAATTTCAGCGCGCGTGGTCCACGGACTCCGAGCGTTCGGTCAGGGCATTGAGCATGCTTTCGACGATATCGCGGGTCAGATCGCGGGTGATGAAGACGATGCGGGAGCGGCGGTCGTCGTCCGGCCAGGCATCCAGTTGCACCGGCGGGTGGAACATGTGCTGCACCCCGTGCACGACGATCGGGGTTTCGCTTTCCTCGACGTTCAGCACGCCCTTGATGCGCAGCACGTCGTCGCCGCGGTAGGTGGTCAGCAACTCCAGCCAGGTCGCCACCCGATCCCAGGGCAGCCGTTCGTCGAGGTAGACGCAGAAGGCCTGGATGGCTTCGTCGTGGCGGTTGACGTCGTGGTGGTGGTGATGCTCGCCCCCTTCGGCCGCGGCGTAGGCTTCCTCCCGCAACCAGCGGCGGACGTCCAGGGATTTGCTCTCCGGGTCGTACAGACCGGCGTTGAAGAGCAGGTCGGGATCGATCTCGCCATGGGCGGCCCGATACAGTGCCGCCGCCGGGTTCAAATCCCGCAGGCGGCCTTCCAGGCCGCCGATCGCCGCATCGTCGGCCAGGTCGGTCTTGGTCACCACCAGGCGGTCGGCGACGGCGGCCTGCTTCACCGACTCGAACTGCTTATCGAGGGTGCTGCCGCCCGCCACCCCGTCGACGGTGGCGATCACCCCGTCCAGGCGATAGCGGCCGATCAGGAAGGGATCGGCCATCAGGGTATGCAGGATCGGCGCCGGATCGGCCAGACCGGTGGTCTCCACCACCAGCCGGGTGAAGTCGGGCACCTCCAGCTTGGCCCGGCGCTTGTAGAGGTCCTTCAGGGTGTCGATCAGGTCGCCGCGGATGGTGCAGCACAAACAACCGCTGGACATCAGCACCACGTTGTCGTCGACGCTTTCGACCAGGGCGTTGTCGATGCCGATCTCGCCGAATTCGTTGACCACCACGGCGGTGGAGGCCATGCCGGGATGGCGCAACAGGCGGTTCAGCAAGGTGGTCTTGCCGCTGCCGAGAAAACCGGTGATCACCGATACCGGCAGCAAATCACCACTATCCGTCATCCTCGCCTCTGTCCGAAGCCGCCCCCAGGGGCTTGAAAGGCAGCACTAGCATCCAGATCAGGTTGGCGCAAACGGCATCGCGATAGGCCGGCAGGCCGATCCGCATGCCCTGGTGGCCATCTTGCGGCTGATCCCGGTAGGAGCCGAACAACCGATCCCACCAGGGCAGGTTGAAGCCGAAGTTGCTGTTGTATTCGGCCGTCAGGACCGAGTGGTGCACCCGATGCATGTCCGGCGTCACCACCGCCCAGCGCAGCCAACGGTCGATGGCGATGGGCAGGCGGACGTTGCCGTGGTTGAACATCGCCGTGGCGTTCAACAGCAGCTCGAAAATCAGTACCGCCAGGGGCGCCGGCCCCAGCACCACCACCGCCGCCAGCTTGATCAGCATGGACAGGACGATCTCGATGGGGTGGAAGCGCAGGGCGGTGCTGACGTCGAAATCCAGATCGGCATGATGCATCCGGTGCAGCCGCCAGAACAGGGGAATGCGATGGAACAGCCGATGCTGCCAGTAGATCACCATATCCAGCAGGACCGCGGCCACGACGACCTCGAACCAACCCGGCAAGGGCAGTTGGTTGAACAGGCCCCAACCGTGCTCCTGAGCGATGACGGCCAGGCCCACCGCCAGGACCGGGAACAACAGGCGCAACACCGCCGTATCCAGCACGACGATGCCCAGGTTGGCGGCCCAGCGGCGTGGCTTATGCTGGCTCAGGACACGGCGCGGCCCGGCCAACTCCCACAGGGCCATGAGGGCCAAGACGCCGAGAAAGGCGCCCAGCCGCACCAGTGCTTCATTCTCGAGTATGCTGGCGGCCATCCTATGGTGCCATATCGTTTCGCCGCGACAATCCTACAAGATTGGGAGATGTTGGTTGTCCGACAGTAACGCCGAATTGTTTTTCGACGGCCCCGCCAAGGCGCCCCTGACCGTCGTCCTGGCCCATGGCGCGGGGGCGCCGATGGATGCGCCCTTCATGAACGCCTTCGCCGAGGGTCTGGCGGCGCATGGCCATGGCGTGGCGCGGTTCGAATTCCCCTACATGGCGCAGCGCCGCCAGGGCGGCAAGAAACGGCCACCCGACCGCCAACCGGTGCTGCTGGACTGCTGGCACCAGGTGATCGACACACTGGGCCCGGACCGCCTGGTGATCGGCGGCAAGTCCATGGGCGGCCGCATGGCCAGCCTGATCGCGGATGAAACCAATGTGCGCGGCCTGGTCTGCCTGGGCTATCCCTTCCACGCCCCCGGCCGGCCGGAGAAGCCGCGCACCGAACATCTGGCGAGCCTGCGGCTGCCCAGCCTGATCGTGCAGGGGGAACGCGACGCCATGGGCAGCCGGGAGCGAGTGGCCGAGTATGCCTTGTCCAACGCCATCCGCTTTCATTGGTGCCCCGACGGCAACCACGACCTGGTACCTCGCAAGGCCTCCGGTCATACCAAGGAGGGCAATTGGCAGGCCGCCATCGACGCCGTGTGTAATTTCGGGGACAGGATACTTAATTACGCCCAATGATCGAGCCGAACTGGCTAGACCTTCGTCGTAATTAAGTATCCTGTCCCCGAAATTACGCCGTTGCGTGACGGGCGCGGACGGCGCGTTCGATGGCGGCGGCGACCAGGCGGTCCAGCTCCAGGCGGTCGCGCAGGTGCTGCAACAGTTGCAGCTCCTCCTGCTCCACGTGCAGGTCGGCGGCGGCGATTTCGCAGGCGATGGCATAGGCCGTCTCGCTCAACCGCGCCGGCAGCGAGGCAACGATCAGGTCCATCACCTGATCCAGACCGCCTTCCCGGGCCAAATGGCCGGCGCATTCCTCGGCCAGCGGCACCAATTTCTCCGGATCGAAATCGGCGAACACCGGCAGGTTGGTCACCTGATCGCCGATCCGCTTCATCTCGCGGTCGGTCATATTGCTGTCGGCCGCGGATATCAGCACCATGATGTAGATCAGGGCGCTGTGCGGATCGAGGATGTCATCGCTCATCGGCTTCTCCCAGACGGAACGGCGGCGAAAATAGGCGAGGCCACGCGCCGCCGCAAGGGCCGGACGCACCACCTTGGCCGGAATTTCTACCTCGATGTCCGGCCGAACAGGCGCCTGGCGTTGCCATGGGCGATCGCCGCCGCCACCTCCTCCGGCAGCTGTTTCAGCCAGGCGCGGTTGAAGGCCATGATCGAGGTGTAGTTCCGCCAACGCCAGTTCACATAGGTATCGCTGCCGATCATCAACCGGTCGGCATAGCGCAGGAACAGCGCCCGCCAGGTCGGGTCCAGGACACCGCCGGGGGCGATTTCCTGTTCGCGGATGGAAATCTCGGTGGACAGGTTGGGATAGCGGGCCAGCATCTCGTCGATCACCGCCGGCGGCTCCGACAGGCCGGCATGGGCCCACAGGATGCGCGACTTCGGGGCCAGGGCGAAGATGCGGCGCACCGCCTCGGCATCCGAATGGACGTGCAGGAACAGGCCGCGCCGGTTGGCCATCTCGATGGTCCGGCGCACCACCTCGGCATCGGCGTTCTCCGGGTCATACAGATGGAACTCGCCGATGCCGTGATAGATCGGCCGCCGCAGCCGCCCTTCCAGGTATCCGGGCACCGCCGCTGCGTCGAACCAGTTGCCGGGCGAGACCTGGCCGTGATAGGGCCGCAGCACCGGCAGCACCCGTTCCGGGTCCTGTTCGTACAGCATCACCGTGCCGTCGTCGGGGCTGGAGGAGACCAGGGCACGCGGCACACCATTCCGGCGAAGCAGCTCGATGACCTGGGTCGGCGGATACTCCCGCCAGGCCGGGTAGGAGTAGTGCACGTGGGTATCGAAGATCGGCAATTCGTCGGCCCAGGCGGCCGCGACCGCCCACCATTGGGCCAGCGCCAAAACCAGCCAGCGAAGCGCCCCCTTCATAGGCGCGGCGGCTCCACCCCGGTCTGGCGGGCCAGGTTGCTACACATCGGCCGGCCCATGGCGCCGAGCCCGATGAAGCCGATCTTTTCGGCCATGCCGTCCCTCCCATCGCGGATTCAAGAAGCCGCCGCCATCTTGCCCCAGCCGGCGCGGTCGGCGCCACCACCGACCTCCGACGATATAGGGAAACTTCAGGAAGCTATTTCGGTCGGCGGCCAAGCAGCCGTTTCAGGCGATCGGCTTTCCTTTGGTAGACCGGATCGCCGGGTAGCCGATTGTGATGGGTCATCGGTTCCAGGCGCACGGCTTCGGCGAGGAATTCGTCCGACAGCAAATCCATGTGTTCGGGCCTGCGGGTTTCGCCACCCGGCTTGAGGACGGCGTTGCGATAACTGGCCAGCAGGCAGATCCCCACCCCCACCGCCGCCAGGGCGGCGACCGCCCGGACCACGTCGGTTGCCGCTTCGGTGGTGGCCAGCCAGAGGGCCAGCGGCGTCATCGCCAGCACCAGGCCAAGCGCCAGCAAGGCATAAAAGGTCAGACGATCGAGCCAACCGGTCATCGCCATCGGCTCCTTGGATTATGTCCAATTAACATACCACGAAAAGGGCATCGGCGCGAACGGATGAATTGCGGCGCAAGCGGCGGATATCGAGCCGATCCGACCTCCCCTACGGTGCCGCGACAGCCGTTGGAGATCAGGCCATGACCGATGCAATCAACAAAGCCATGACGCCGCTGGAATGGGGATTGCTGCTGACCCTGTCCGTGCTGTGGGGCGGCTCGTTCTTCTTCGTCGGCGTCGCCGTCGATGCCTTGCCGCCGTTCACCATCGTCGTCCTGCGGGTCGGTTTGGCGGCCGTGGCGCTGCAACTGCTGCTGCTGGTCATGCGAGTACGGCTGCCCAACGGGCGCCGGCCATGGGCGGCCTTCTTCGCCATGGGGTTGTTGAACAACCTAGTCCCGTTCTGCCTGATCGTCTGGGGCCAGGGTCACATCGCCAGCGGCCTGGCAGCCATCCTGAACGCCACCACGCCGCTGTTCACCGTGGTGGTGGCGCATATGCTGACCGTCGACGAACGGCTTTCCGTGGGTCGGCTACTCGGCGTCGTCGCCGGCCTCGCCGGCGTGGTGGCAATGATCGGCCCGGAGCTGCTGGATGGCTTCGACCTCGGCGCCCTGGGGCAGATCGCGGTCCTGGGCGCGGCCCTGTCCTATGCCTTCGCCGGGGTCTATGGCCGCCGGTTCCGCCGCATGGGCATCAGCCCCCTGGCCACCGCCACCGGCCAGGTCACCGCCTCCACGGTGCTGCTGCTGCCCGTGGCCCTGTTGGTAGAGCGGCCCTGGACGCTGCCGCTGCCCGGCGCCGAGGTGTGGCTGGCGATGCTGGGCCTGGCGCTGTTCTCCACCGCCCTGGCCTATGTGCTGTATTTCCGCATCCTGGCCACCGCCGGTGCCACCAACCTGTTGCTGGTGACCTTCCTGATCCCAATCAGCGCCGTCCTGCTGGGCGCCCTGTTCCTGGCCGAACGGCTGGCCCCGGCGCACATCCTCGGCATGGCCCTGATCGGCCTCGGACTGGCCGCCATCGACGGCCGGGTTGCACGGCTGCTGGCTATCACCCTGGCCGGTCGCCGCCGATCCGCCGCGTCGTAGCCGCGGTCTACGCGCGCCGCCGGCGTCGTACCGCCAAGACCGCCAGAGCCAGCCCGAACAGGGCGATGCCGCCGGGCGCTGGCACCGCGGCCACCACCAGGTGCACGCTGGTGGCGTTGTAGACCGCCCGGAAGAAGCGGCCGCTGCCCAGATCGGCGTTCAGGATGTTGGCGAAGGCGCCGGAAATCGACTGGCCACGGATCACCTCGAAGACGTCGCCGACATGCAACAAGGCCATGAAGTTGGTCTCGACCAGCAGGTCCAGCACGCCGTCCAGAAAGACGTCGCCCATGACGTCCAGGACGTCGTATTCGACGACGCCGTTGCCGGGGTCGAAGACGAAGCCGGCCAGTTCGACCTCCATGGTGCCGGCGGCGGACTGGCTGTAGTCGCCCTGTACCGTCAACAGCCCCGGCGAATTGCCCATGGCCACGGTGCCGCCGACGTTGTCGACGTTGCCGATCACGGTGCCGTCACCCATCAGCAGGCCGTTGGCGTTGACCTCGACGGTCAGGGCCCGGATCACGCCGCCATCGCTGACCTGGGCGACGCCGAGGCTGGTGCCGTCGAAACGACCGATTTGCAGGGTGTTGCCGGCATCCAGCAGCGCGCCGGTGCCGTCGACCAACAGGCTGCCGGTGGCGCCGGACCGGGCACCGAGAACGACGATGCCGTCTGGGTCGTTGAGCACCTGACCGCCGTCCAGAACCTTCAGGGTACCGTCGCCGCCGCGACCGACCTGGATCAGGCCGGCCTGGAACAGCCCCGGCTGATCGCCGTCGATGGTGATGCGCGAAGTGGTGCCGGTAACCTCGACCAGCCCGGTCGAGCCGGCTTCGCGGCCGATATTGATGCCGGGGAAATCGACCCCGACCGCGGTCAGGTTCACCCACCCGCCGTTGCGCACCCGCAATGTGCCGTCGCCGAAACGGCCGACATTGGCGAAGCCGCCGTTGCCGCCATCGCCGGTCAGGTTGATGGTGCCGCCGTCCACGTCGACCTCGCCGATACCGGTGCTCTCGCGACCGATGTTGATGAACTGCGAATTCAACACGCCGCCCGCACCGATACGGGCATCGCCGATGCCCTGGTGGCCGAAGTTGACGTTGGCGCCGGCATTCCAGGTGCCGTTGTCGATGCTGACATCGCCGACGCCATTGAAAAGGTTACCCACATTGGCCGAGGTGCTGTTCACGACACCGCCGTCGATGTTCAGACTGCCGAAGGCATCCGGGCCGACGCCGTCGCCGCCGCCGATGATCAGGCCACCGGCATGCAACATGCCGCCATTCAACACATCCACCTGTCCCTGGGAGCCGCCAACGGCGGCGATCTGCATACCGTTGCCGTTGGTATCGACAGTGCCGCCATCACCGATCTCGATTTGGCCGATGCCCTCGTAACCGACCTGCAGACTGCCGCCGTTGATCCGCCAATCGCCATTCCGGACGCTGGCAAAGCCGTCGCCCAGGGCCGTTTCGCCCATGCTCACGCCGCCGCTGTTCACGGTACCGCCGTCGATGATCAGGTTGCCCACGGCCGGGGCGTTCTGGCCATAGCCCGGGTCCAGGTAGCCGCCGCCGATGATCAGGTCGCCGGCCTCGAGCGTGCCGCCGGCCAACACTTCGACCTGACCCTGGGAGCCGCCGGCGGCGGCGATCTGAACGACGTTGCCGGTGGTGTCGACGGTGCCCCCGCCGCCGATCTCGACCAGGCCGATGCCCTGGTTGCCGACCAGCAAATCGCCGCCGTTGATCCGCCAATCGCCGTTTCGGACGCTGGCAAAGCCGTCGCCCAACGCCGTATCGCCCATGCTCACGGCGCCGCTGTTCACGCTGCCGCCGTCGATGTTCAACTCGCCCAATGCCGGGGCATTCTGGCCATAGCCCGGATCGTGGTAGCCACCGCCGATGGTCAGGCTGCCGGCCTCCAGCGCGCCGCCGCCCAATACGTCGATCCGCCCCTGGGAACCGCCGGCGGCGGCGATCTGAACGTCGTTGCCGTTGCTGTCGACGGTGCCGCCGCTGCCGATCTCGACCAGGCCGGCGCCCTCGTTGCCGACCAGCAGATCGCCGCCGTTGATCCACCAATTCCCGCCGACGACGCTGGCGAAACCGCCGCCCAACGCCCTTTCGCCCAAACTTGCGGCGCCACTGTTCACGGTGCCGCCGTCGATGATCAGCTCGCCCAGGGCCGGGGCGTTCTGGCCGTAACCCGGATCGTGGTAACCGGCACCGATGGTCAGGCCGCCGCTGTACAATTCCGCCCCGTCGATGATGCGCAGCGATCCCAGGGCGCCGCCGGCATCGGCGATCACGGTGGAAGAGCCGTAGGTGTCGACGACGCTGCCGGCGCCACGGACCTCCACGTCGGCCTCGCCCTGCACGCCGACAAGGAACTGGCCGTTCTGGATCTGCCATTGGCCGCCGTCCTCGATCACCACCTGACCGAAGGAGCCGATTTCGGCGCCGACCTGCACCGCGCCGCTGGAAACGGCATCGCCGCTCAAGAGGGTGCCGTCGTCGATGCGCAGGAAGGCAGTGCCGGCCTGCGCCACGATGGTGTCGTTGCTGCGCACCGTGCCGCCGGACTCGATGTACAAGGCGCCCTCGCCCGTGGCCGCCGCGCCCAGGGTCAGGACGCCCTCGCCATCGGGTCTGCTGGTATTGATGACGCCGCCGTTGCGCACGTGCACCTCACCAGCGCCTTCAAGGCCGATCCACAGCCGATCGTCGATCTCCAGATTGGCGTTGTCGACGGTGACGATACCGGTGTTGGAGGAGCGCTCGCCGACGAAGACGCCGTCGTCGACGTTGACGACGGCGCCCTGGTCGATCAGCAGTTCACCATGGCCGTCGATGCCGACCGAAAGCTGGGCATCGAATTTGTCCAGGGTCGAGCCGACGATATCCATGACGGTCTGATCGCCGACCCCGGCGCCGGCGCCGGATACCGAAACCAGGCCGACGCCGGTGGCGCCGTCGCCTATTTTCAGCCACTGCATGCGGGAATCGGCGCCGGCGTCCTGAAACATCGTACCCGAACCGCCGCCACCGACGGTCAGGGTTTCGGTATTGAGGAAGCCGTCCTTGCCGGTCAGGATCACTTCGCCGTCACCGCCGACATCCTCGCCGACGGTCATCGACTGATAGACAACGACCTGCGCCTTGCCAATTGGCCCCCAGGGCGATGGCACGGTGCCATCGATGGTCAACAGCCCATCGCCCCGGCTGCCGACGATCAATTGCCCGGCCTCCACCTCGGCGTGCCGCAAAAGAGTCAAGAAACCCTCTCCGCCGGCTTGGCTGCCGATGACGACCCGAGCGTTATCGGCCTCCAACTGGGCGTTGGAATCCATATACAGACTTCCAATGCCCCGATCGCCGATCACAAGGTCTTCCAGAACCGTCCACGATGCCAACACGTTCAGGTTGACGACACTCAATAGACCCGTGTTCGTCTCCTCGACGCCAATGACGCCCGTCCGTGAGGTCATGATCGTGTTGTGACTGTCGAGCCGACCGATGCCGGCATTGCCAACGATCAGTTCGTTGGCGACGGTCAAGTTGGTGAAGGTGCCATCACCCAGTTCGTGGGTGTTGTTGACATCCACGAAGCCATGGCTGCCGACATTGGCGCCGATCCACAAGCTGTCGGCCTCGACCCGGCTGCGGGAGAACCCCAGCGTCCCGTCGCGACCCTGGTTGTCATCGCCATCGATCGTTTCCAGACCATCGCCGTCGCGGCTGACGGTCAGGCGGCCGCCGACCTTCAAGCCCTGGGTGGCGTGAGTGAGGTTGTCCTGCAGATCCATCGATGCCTCGCCATGGCCACCCACAACGAAGTCACCGGCGGTCTCGACGAGGCCGCCATTGCGTACCACGATGTCGGCCACGCCCGGTGCAAAGTCGCCGGCCACCAGGCTGTCCGCCTCGACCGTGGCGTTGTCGACATCCAAGACGCCGTCACCGCCATGGCCGACATAGATGATGCCGTTGTTCGCCGTGAGACTGCCGTCATTCAGAACGTTCAGGGTACCCATGGAACCGATGTCGTTGGCGAGGTAGACGTCGGCGTCGGCGATCAGGCGGCCCTTGTCCTCGACCGTCACATCCATCGTGCCCTGGTGGGCGAACACCATGTCGGCCGCCGATCGCAGTTCGGCGTACTCGCCGGTTATGGTGACGGTGCCGTCGCCGGTTGCTCCCACGCCACCCCCGATCGTGCCGACGGTGGATCGCACCTTGCCCTGGTCCCTGATGATCAGCTCGCCCCTGCCATCGGCGCCGACGGACAGGAAATCGGTGAGTTCCAGGAGGCCGCCCGATACGTCGAGTTCGCCTTGGCCGCCCAAGGTGACGCCGATCGACGATCGATCGGCGTTAACCGTTCCAGAGACCGTGGCGGTCCCCTGACCCGAGACACCGATATTCAGTTGCTGGTTCGCCGTGAAACTGCCGCCCAGGATATTGAAGGTACCGTTGCCGCCCCCCTGAACTCCGACATCGACGTTGTTAAGAGTGTCGCCGCCAGACGATTGCACCGCACCGCCGACGCCGGTGATGCCGACAAAAAGGTCGTTGTTGCCGTTTGGGTTCCGCTGAGCATCGCCGGACAGCACCACTGTGGCCTTGGCCGTGGGCGCGACCGCCAGCAAACCGACGATCACGAATAGATGGCAAACGGCGGACGCCAACGGCCGCCGGGACAATTGCAGGGTCGACATCGCCCCCTCCCACACTGTTCGGTCTTATCGTTGAATTGTGTTATGCAAATTTCATGCCAGAGTTCTGCATGACAACGAAATCAATGGCTTATCGGAAGATCGCCATGACGCGATCGCCAAAAGTGTAAGAATTCTCGACGTTTTGGGGCCGGCGACGAAGTCGCGGCATGGGCGGGCGGTCGCCGTGTTCAGGCGTACAGCAGCAGGACGATGATGCCGCCGGCGACCAGGGCCATGCCGGCCAGTTCCTTGGGCGTCGAGCGTTCGCGGAAGAACAGCACCGAGATGCCCAGGGTGAACAGGATCTCCACCTGGCCCAGGGCCTTGACGTAGGAAGCTCGTTCAATGGTCATGGCGGTGAACCAGCCGGCCGAGCCGATCACCGAGGTGATGCCGACCATCAGGCAGCCGCGCCAGTTCGGCGCCATGGCGGCGAACTGCCCGGGCTCGCGCGCCGCCACGTAGACCGACATCAACAGGGTCTGGATCAGCAACACCATGACCAGGGTGCAGGCGGCCGAATACAGCCAATCCTCCAGGCCCAGGGATAGGCTGGCCTGGCGTAGGAACAGCGAGGCACCGGCGAAGCCCAGGCCCGAGGCCAGGCCGACGCCGGCGGCCGGCTGGAACAGCCGGCGCAGCAGGGTATCGCCGGCGATGCCGGTGCGGGCGAGATTGATCAGCACCACGCCGAACACGCTGATGGCGATGGCCAGCCAGCCGGCGCCGGCGATCACCTCGCCGAACACGGTGGCGCCCAGCAGCGCCGTCAGCAGCGCCTCGGTGCGGGCGTAGGTGGTGCCGATGGCGAAGTTGCGCAGGGAGAACAGGAACACCAACAGCACCGTGGCGGCGATCTGCGACAGCGCCGCCAGGGCGGAGAAGACGAAGAACGGCCAGCCGGCGTCGGGAAGTTGATGGCCGCCGGCGCGCAGCAGCAGGTAGAGGTAGCCGAGCGCGAACGGCAGGCCCCACAAAAAGCGCACGTAGGAGGCGCCGACGGCGCTGAAATCCTTGGTCAGGTGTTTCTGGCCGGCCGTCCGCACCGCCTGCATGAAGGCGGCCAGGACGGAGATCGGTATCCAGATCCAGGCTTCCATCTACTCATGATCTGTGTGGTTGGGCGCCGGCGCGGATCAGTCCAGCGCCCGGTACCAGGTGTCGGATAGGGTGTAGCCCTGCGGGAAGGGATCGTCGGGGTCGAACGTATAGTGATGGCTGCCGGTAATCCAGGCCCGGCCGCGCAGGGTCGGCGAGACGGCCGGCAGATCGCCGACCCGGCAGGTCTCGACGATCTCACACTGAAACTCGGTGTCGATCACCGAGCGGCTGAGGAATGCTTCGCCTTCGCCGATCTGCCCGCGGGCGTGCAGCACGGCCAGCCGGGCCGAACTGCCGGTGCCGCAGGGCGAGCGGTCGAGCTTGCCGGGCGAGATCACCACCGTGTTGCGGCCGACCTTGCGGCCTTGCTCGTCGGTCACCACCGGCGCCGCGAACTGGGTGAAGGTGATGTCGCGGATACCCGGGTTCTCGGGATGGGCCATCAGGTGCTGTGCCGCCGCCGCCGCCTTGATCCGCTCGCCCAATTCCACCAACTCGCGGGCCTCGTCGGCGGTCAGGGCGAAACCCAGGGCCGGCGCATCGACGATGGCGAAGAAGGCGCCGCCATAGGCGATATCGGCCGTCACCGTGCCCAGGCCCGGCACCTCCACCGCCGCGTCCAATGCCGTCACGAAACTGGGGACGTTGCGGGTGCGGACGTTCAGGCAACGGCCGTCGCGGCATTGCGCCAGCACTTCGATCGGGCCGCCCGGCGTGTCCAGGCGCAGGCGGGTCTCCGGCTCGACCATCGCCACCATGCCGGTCTCCAACAATACGGTGGCGACGCAGATCGAGTTGGAACCGGACATCGCCGGATAGTCGGTGGCCTCCATGATGATGAAGCCGGCGTCGGCCCCCGGCGTTGTCGCCGGCACGATCAGGTTGGCATGCACGAAAGCGCCGCCGCGCGGTTCGTACAGCAGGAACTTGCGCAGCTCGTCGGCCCGGGTGCGCAGATATTCCCGCTGTTCGAACAGGCTGTCGCCGGGCGGCGTCGGCACGCCGCCGGTGATCACCCGGCCGACCTCCCCCTCGGCATGGCAGCCGACGACGGTGATGGTGGAGGTGCTCTGCATCAGCCGCCCCCCCTCTCAACCCTTGACGTGCGGCGCCTCGTAATGGTCGGGCTTCCGCCGGCGGAAGGGATGCCGTGGATAGGTGCCGAGGATCTGCAGCTTGGTGCAGAAGAACTGCGCCTCCTCCAGCGCCCAGGCCACCCGCTCGTCCTCGGGGTGGCCTTCGAAATCGGCGTAGAACTGCGCCTGTTCGAAACTGCCGGGTTCGATATAGCTCTCCAGTTTGGTGATGTTGATGCCGGCGGTGGCGAAGCCGCCCAGGGTCTTGTAGAGCGAGGCCGGCACGCTTTTCACCTGGAACACGAAGGTCGTCATCACATCGCCGTCCTTGGGATGCGGGGTGATGCGCTCGCGCGAGAGGATGATGAAACGGGTGACGTTGTTGCCCTCGTCCTGGACGTCCCGGCGCAGGATCTCCAGGCCATAGATCTCCGCCGCCAGGCCGGAACCGATCGCCGCCAGACCCGGATCACCCTTTTCCGCCACCATCTGGCAGGCGCCGGCGGTATCGGCATGGACGATCGGCTCGATACCCAATTCGCGGATCAGCTTGCGGCATTGCGGCAAGGCGTGGATGTGGCTGTGGACCTCGCGGATATCGGCCAGCTTGCTTCCCGGCAGGGCCATGAACTGGTGGTTCACCGGCTGGAAATGCTCGTTGATGATGTACAGATCCGAGGTCGGCATCAGATGGTGGATATCGGCCACCCGGCCGGCCAGGGAATTCTCGATGGCGATCATCGCCCGGGCGGCCCGGCCTTCGGATATTGCGGCGAAGGCATCCTCGAAGGTCGTGCAGGGCAGCGGCGTGAACTCCGGCAGCCCCTCCAGACAGGCGAGATGCGAATAGGCGCCGAGCTGGCCCTGGAAGGCCACGGTCCGGCGCGGATCGGCGGTGCTGTCGGCGGCTGCGGTGTCGGACATGCTGTCCTGCGTTAGGTTGCTGGTCGGGATACCGGTGAGGCGGCTCAGGACGGGGCCATGGTGCGCCGCGCCCGTTGCAAATCGGCCGGAGTATCGACACCGAAGGGAACCCTGTCAACGAGCCCCACCTGAATGCGCATGCCGGCTTCCAGGGCCCGCAACTGTTCCAGTTTCTCGCGCTGTTCCAGATGGCCGCGCGGCAGCCCGACGAAGCGAGCCAGGGCCGCCCGGCGATAGCCGTAGATGCCGATATGGTGGTACAGCGGCCCCTCGCCCGACGGCGCCGCCACCCGGGTGAAATACAGGGCCCGGCCCTGCCGGCCGCCCGGCGGCAGCGAGATTACCGCCTTCACCACGCTGGGCTCGCGCCGCTCGTAGGCTTCGGTGATTTCCGCCGCCAGGGTCGAAATATCGACCTCCCCGTCGGCCAGCAATTCCAGGGTCAGGCGGATATGGGCCGGATCCATGGTCGGCAGATCGCCCTGCAGGTTGACGATGGCGCCGTAATCGCCGTCGGGGTCGAAGCGCCGCACCGCCTCCCAGACCCGGTCGGAGCCGGAGGGATGGTCGGGATCGGTCAGCACCGCCTGGCCACCGGCGGCGCTCAGGGCGTCGACGATCTCCTGTTCGCCGGCGGCGACCAGCACCGGGCCGATGTCCGCCTCGACGGCGCGGCGCCAGACATGCACGATCATCGCCTCGCCGTTGATCTCGACCAGCGGTTTGCCCGGCAGGCGCAGCGAGGCCATGCGGGCCGGGATCACCACCAGGGCCTTGTCCTTCGCCATCGCCGACATTCCCCGTGCGACGGGGCGGGGCGCCCCGTTTCGGCCTTCGGTACTGGCCATCATTTGGCGCCGGTGTTATACGGTGTGCCGCTTGCCGGGGAAAGCCGGCAAGCGGCAATTTCCTTCTCCCCACGCTGATCGGGGTCGCGACGATGAACCTTTACGAACTGAACAAGATTGTCGGCGCCGTGCTCGGCTCGCTGCTGTTGCTGATGGTGCTCAACGAAATCGGCAATGCCATGGTGCAGCCGACGCTGTTGGACAAACCGGCGATCGCCATCGGCGAGGAAGAGGATGAAGCCGAGAAGGAAGAGGCCAAGGAAGAGGAAAAGTCCGACGAGCCGAGCCTGGCCGCCCTATTGGCGGATGGTGACGCCGACCGGGGTGCCAAGGTGGCGAAAAAGTGCGCCGCCTGCCACAGCTTCGACAAGGGCGGCAAGAACAAGATCGGCCCGGCCCTGTATGGCGTGATCGGCCGCGACAAGGGCCAGGGCGAGAATTTCAAATACTCGCCGGCCCTGTTGAGCGCGGGCGGCGAATGGAGTTACGCCGATCTGGACAGCTACCTGATCGATCCCAAGGCGTTCATGCCCGGCACCAAGATGGTCTTCAAGGGCCTGAAGAAGCCGTCGGACCGGGCGCATCTGATCGCCTACCTCCGCCAGGCCCACGATTCGCCACCGCCGCTGCCCGGCGAATAACGCGACCGAGGCGATGACGACCGATCCGGCGGCCGGCTACCTGGCGCTGGCCGAGCGGCTGGCCGATGCCGCCGGCGACATCATCCGCCCCTACTTCCGCGCCGGCGTCGAGATCGAGACCAAGACGGACGAAAGCCCGGTCACCATCGCCGACCGCGAGGCCGAGCGGGCGATGCGCGCCTTGATCGAGGCGGCCTGCCCCGACCACGGCATTTGCGGCGAGGAATTCCCGGCCAAAGCCGGCGACGGCGAATGGCACTGGTACCTGGACCCGATCGACGGCACCAAGGCCTTCATCACCGGCATTCCGTTGTTCGGCACCCTGATCGGCCTGGCCCACCGGGGCCGGCCGGTGATCGGGGTCATGGAGCAGCCGATCATCGGCGAACGCTGGCTGGCCGGCGCCGATGGCGCGGTCAACCTGAACGGCGAGGCGATCCACACCTCGGCCAACGACGATCTGGCCCGGGCCAGCCTGATCACGACCGCCATGAGCTACTACCAACCCGACCAGGCCCGGGCGTTCGAACGGCTGTCGGCCGCCGCCGGACTGACCGGCATGGGCGGCGATTGCTATGCCTTCGGCATGCTGGCCGCCGGCTTCGTCGACCTGGTGGTGGAGTGCAACCTGAACGAATGGGACCTGGCGGCGCTGGTGCCGATCATCGAGAACGCCGGCGGCGTCATCACGGACTGGCAGGGCCGGCCATTGCGATTCGATGGCCAGGTGGAGATTTCCACCGCGCTCGCCAGCGCCAACCAGGCCCTGCACGCCCAGGCCCTCGACCTATTGCAGACCTGACCTGTTCGCCGCGCCACGGGCCTTGATATCGCCCCGATACACCGCCATCGTTAAGCTAGTACCCCCTTTCGGGGATAGGTGACACGAAACCCGCCCGGAGATGCCAGCATGCGCGCCGTCCTCGCCGTCGCTCTCGCCCTGTCGAGCTTTGCCGCCCAGGCCCAAAACAGCCGGACCAGCCACGGCCTGTCGCTGTTTGGCGATCTCAAATATCCGGCCGATTTCACGCATTTCGACTATGTCAATCCGGTGGCGCCAAAGGGCGGGCTGGTGCGCATGGAGGCGACGGGCACCTTCGACACCCTCAACCCGTTCGTGATCAAGGGCAATTCGGCCACCGGCCTGGGCCTGATGTACGACAGCCTGCTGGAATCGGCCCGCGACGAGGCCTCGGCCGAATACGGCCTGTTGGTGGAGCGGGCCGAGGTGGCCGAGGATCTGTCATGGGTCGGCTTCGATCTACGCTCGGGCGCCCGCTGGCACGACGGCCAGGAGGTCACAGCCAATGACGTCGTCTTCAGCTTCGATCTGCTGAAGGCCAAGGGGGCGCCCTTCTACCGCTTCTACTACGCCAACGTGGCCGAGGCCCGGGCCGAGGGGCCGCATCGGGTGCGCTTCAGCTTCAAGGGCCGGAAAAACCGGGAATTACCGATGATCATCGGCCAACTGGCGATCCTGCCGAAGCATTATTGGCAAGACCGGGATTTCGAGGGCACCACCCTGGAGCCGCCCGTGGGCAGCGGCCCCTACCGCATCGGCAAGGTCGATCCCGGCCGTTCCATCACCTACGAGCGGGTGAGGGACTATTGGGGCCGCGATCTGCCGGTAAATCGCGGCCGCTACAATTTCGACCGCCTGCGCTACGAATATTACCGCGACCGCACGGTGGCGCTGGAAGCGTTCAAGGCCAACGCCTTCGACTTCCGCCGGGAATCCACCGCCAAGGTCTGGGCCACCCAGTACGATTTCCCGGCCATCCGCAAGGGCCTGGTGATCAAGGAGGCCCTGCCCGACGGCAGCCCGACCGGCATGCAGTCCTTCGCCTTCAACATCCGGCGCGACAAATTCAAGGATCGCCGGGTGCGTCAGGCCCTGGCCCAGACCTTTGACTTCGAATGGTCGAACAAGAACCTGTTCTTCAGCCAGTACAGCCGCACCGAGAGCTATTTCTCCAATTCCGAACTGGCGTCCAGCGGGCTGCCGGACGCCGCCCAATTGAAGCTGCTGACGCCGCTCAAGGGCCAAATCCCCGACGAGGTCTTCAGCAAGACCTACCAGGCGCCGAAGACCGACGGCTCGGGCAAGTCGCGGCGCAACCTGCGCCTGGCCAAACGCCTGCTGGAGGCGGCCGGCTGGAAGGTCAAGGACGGCCGCCTGACCAACCAGGCTAGCGGCGAAGCGATGCAAATCGAAATCCTGCTGGTGCAGCAGGGGTTCGAGCGCATCGTGGCGCCGATGGTGCGGGCCATGGAGCGCCTGGGTGTCGCGGCCAAGGTGCGGGTCATAGACACTTCGCAATACATCAACCGGGTGCGCGATTTCGATTTCGACCTGATGGTCGCCGGCTGGGGGCAATCCCTCTCGCCCGGCAACGAACAGCGGGATTTCTGGGGCTCGGCGGCGGCCGACCGGCCGGGCAGCCGCAACTACATCGGCATCAAGGATCCGGCCATCGACAAGCTGATCGACCACATCATCTTCGCCGACAGCCGGAGCGAGCTGGTGGCGGCCAGCCGGGCCCTGGACCGGGTGCTGCTGTGGAACCATTTCGTCATTCCCAACTGGCACAGCCGCAACGACCGCATCGCCTATTGGAACCGCTTCAGCCGGCCGGCGGTGAAGCCGAAATACGGCCTCGGCTTCATCGATACCTGGTGGATCGACCAGGGCAAGGAGGCGTCCCTGGCCGAGGCCCTGAAAAAGGGCAAATGAATTAACCGCCGGGAGGGTTCTGCTATCATCGCCGCCATGAATCGCATGGCTTGGCTGATCCTGGTCCTGCCGCTGTTGTGGGGCGCCACGGCCGCGGCGGCGCCGGCGCACGGTTTCGCCGTGCTGGGCAGCCTGAAATACGGCCCCGACTTCCGGCATTTCGACTATGTCGACCCCGATGCCCCCAGGGGCGGGCGCCTCCGGCTGTGGTACCCGGGCAATTTCGACAGCCTCAACCCCTTCATCCTGAAGGGCCGCTGGGCGGCGGGCAGCAATCCCTTCGGCGTCGACGGCCGGCTGTTGACCTTCGAAAGCCTGATGACGGGCGCCGCCGACGAGGAAGACTCCTTCTACGGCCTGATCGCGGAAGCGGTGGAACTGCCGGACGATCGACAATCCATCACCTTCAATCTGCGGCCCCGGGCCCGCTGGCACGACGGCAGCGAGATCACCGCCGACGACGTGGTGTTCTCGTTCGAGACCCTGAAGGCCAAGGGGCATCCGGCGTTTCGCGTGCTGTTCAAGGACATCACCGAGGTCCGCGCCCTGGCGCCGCGGCAGGTGCGCTTCCTGTTCGCCCGGGGCGCCCACACCCGCGATCTGCCGGCCACCGCCGCCGGCATGCCGATCATCTCCAAGGCCTGGTACGGCAGCCACGATTTCACCAAGACCACCATGACGCCGCCCCTGGGCAGCGGCCCCTACCGGGTGGAGAAGGTCGATCCCGGCCGCTCCATCACCTACCGCCGAATGGCCGATCATTGGGCCCGCGATCTGCCGGTCTATCAGGGCCGTTTCAATTTCGAGCGGATCACCTGGGACTATTATCGCGACCGCGACATCGCCCTGGAAGGGCTGTTCGCCGGCAAGGTCGATTTCCGCGAGGACTTCACCTCGCGCAACTGGGCCACCAAGTACGACGACGTCCCGGCGGTCAAGGACGGCCGCCTGATCAAGGAAGTGCTGCCCGACAACAACCCCTCGGGCTTCCAGGCCTTCTTCCTCAACACCCGCCGCGGCAAGTTCGCCGACCGGCGGGTGCGCAGGGCCATCGGCCTGGCATTCGATTTCGAATGGACCAACCGGAATTTGTTCTACAGCCTGTACAAGCGCACCTACAGCATCTTCCAGAATTCCGACATGGAGGCCATGGGCGCCCCCCAGGGCGCCGAATTGGCGCTGCTGGAGCCGTGGCGGGCGGAGTTGCCGGCGGAGGTGTTCGGCCCGGTCTATCGGGCGCCCAAAACGGACGGCTCGGGCAAGATCCGCCGGCAGTTGCGCGCGGCCAAACGGCTGTTGCAGGCGGCCGGCTGGAGCGTCCGCGACGGCAAACTGCGGAACGCCAAGGGCGAAACCCTGGCGATCGAGTTCCTGACCTACGGCAAGGCCTTCGAACGCATCGTCATGCCCTACATCCGCAACCTGGAGCGACTGGGCATCGCCGGCAAGTTCCGTCTGGTCGAGCCGGCCCAGTACCAGCGGCGGATCCAGGATTTCGACTTCGACGTCACCACTTTCCGCAATTCGTCCTCGCTGACCCCGGGGCTGAGCCTGCGCAACGCCTGGGGCTCGAAGACCGCCAACATCCCCGGCGGCCGCAACTACACCGGCCTGAAGAGCCCGGCGGTGGACGCCCTGGTCGAGGAGGTGATCCAGGCTCGCACGCGGGAGGAGCTGCGCACCGCCACCCACGCCCTGGACCGGGTGGTGATGTGGACCCATAACCTGATCCCGCAATGGTTCAAGGCCTCGCACACCGTCGCCTACTGGGACATGTTCGGCCGCCCGACGGTGAAGCCGAAATACGCCCTGGGCATGCTGGACACCTGGTGGATCGACCCCGCCAAGGCGGCCAAGCTGGGCCGGCAATGAGCCGCGCCCCGGCCACCCATGGATGGTACCCTTGGGGTGGTTGGGCCGGCGGAGCGGGTGGCTCGGCGGTTTCAGCGAAGCTGATAAGGCGGTAGCCGAACCATGCTGGCCTATATCGTCCGCCGCCTGTTGCTGATGATCCCGACCCTGTTCGGGATCCTGCTGTTGAACTTCGTCGTGCTGCAATTCCTGCCCGGCGGGCCGGTGGAGCAGGTGATCGCGCAATTGACCGGCACGGCGGTGGAAGCGACCAGCCGGGTCGCCGGCAGCCAGGGCGCGGAGGTCGGCCGCGAACAGCAGATGGCCGGCCAGCAGGCCGCCGACGCGGCGATCGCCAGCAAATATCGCGGCGCCCAGGGCCTCGACCCGGAACTGATCCGCGACCTGGAACGGCAGTTCGGCCTGGACAAGCCGGCCCATGAGCGCTTCGCGCTGCTGGTCTGGAACTACCTGCAGTTCGATTTCGGCGAGAGTTTCTTTCGCGACCAGCCGGTGGTCGCCCTGGTGATCGACAAGCTGCCGGTATCGATCTCGCTGGGCCTGTGGACGACGCTTCTGACCTATCTGGTCTGTATCCCGCTCGGCATCGCCAAGGCGGTGCGCGACGGCAGCCGCTTCGACGTCTGGACCTCCACCGCGATCATCGTCGGCTACGCCATTCCGGGCTTCCTGTTCGCGGTGCTGTTGATCGTGCTGTTCGCCGGCGGCTCGTTCTGGGACGTCTTCCCGTTGCGCGGCCTGACCTCGGAAAACTGGGAGCAGATGAGCTGGCCGGCCCGCATCGCCGACTATTTCTGGCACATCACCTTGCCGATCCTGGCCATGGCGATCGGCGGCTTCGCCACCCTGACCATGCTGACCAAGAACTCATTCCTGG
>JASLMH010000190.1 GCA_030746635.1 Alphaproteobacteria bacterium
CGGCGACGATCATACTATCGATAGTCATGATCGGCTCCCTCGGCGAACGATCCGCCGCCGACCCAGCGTGACTTGAAAGCGTCCGAAAGACCAGCCGGCCGGAGACGATCAGATATTGCTCATCCTTGGCGCCGACTGCTCGATTTCGAAGATCTGGTTCATGCCCTGGCGCATTTCCGACATGATGAAATCGGCTTTCGCGATCGGGCCGCCGCGGCCATCGGCGAACTTCTCGTCCCAGGCGTCGATCTTGACGAACAGGCCGCACAGCACGCCGCCGACGGTGGTGTAATGGGCCACCACCATGTCCTTCATCGCTTGGAAGGTCTCGGCGTTGATATCGTCCCAAAGGCGTTTGGAATTGCGGTCGAAGCTTTCGAAGCGGCCGGTAATCGACGACGTGATGTCGTTGAAGCGTTGCTGGAGCAGGTTGCAGGTATCGTCGAACCGCGGAATCTGGCGGACCTGGTGATTGCCCAGGATGTCCTCCATCTCCTCCAGGAAGCTGCTGACCCGGGGGATGACCTGATCCAGGGCATCCTGGTAGTAGGCCAGGGAGAGGAAGACATCGCCATATTCCTCGAGGAATACAGGCACCTCGGTCAGGCCGATGCCGAGTTTGTCGGCGATCATCCGCAAGTTCGTGATCGCCTCGTTCCGGTTGGGATTCTTGAACATGGCCAGCAGTTGTTCCATGTCGTCGATCTGCGCATCTGTGCCGCCATAGATCTGCTGGATCAAGGGCCGGGTGAACTCGGTCATGTAGTCGGTCAACTCGCGGCTTTTGCGATCGGACAATTGCAGCGAGGCCACGTCGTTGATCTTGATCCCCAGATGGCGCAACTCGATGCGCAGGCTGTAGACATCATAGCTGTGCAGCAGCGCCAGCCTCGATAGGATTTCGATATCCGCTTTCAGTTCATCGGTTTCGTCGTAACACAGGGGCAGTTGTTCCAAATCGACGCGACCGCTGCCGGAGGAACCATCCGAGAACAATTCCACGACGCTGCGCAGATGGCTGTCCTTGATCATCTTGGCGCGGCTCAAACCCGCGGTCTGCAAGGGCACTATGGCCAACGGCAGGACGTGCAGGGAATCCCGGTCGCGCTCCTCCAACACCATGTCGAAGGCGTGGTTGGCGGCGGCGGATTCCGCTGGCGCGTCCTCCGCGGAATCTTCGGCTACGGCCTCTGTGTTGGCGATGTCTGCCATGGCTCCTCAGTCAGGCAAGGTTCTCGACATGTCCGGTTTAGCCGAAATTCATGAACTTGCCCTTAACCGGGACTTCCCGGCGGTTGCGCGACCCAGGGCCGAATGCCATATAGCGGGCTGCGGCGGTCGCTTCGCCACTGCCGTAGACTTGGCAAGGGAACCCGACAGAGATGACGCAGAACACCCAGGTGATCTTCAAGGCCCGCCCCACCGGCTGGGTCGATGACAGCCATTTCGAGATCGTCAGCAATCCGGCGTCGACGCCCGGTGATGGCGAGGCGCTGGTCAGAAATATCTACATGTCGGTCGACCCCTACATGCGAGGCCGCATGCGGGAACAGAAGTCCTATACCCCCGGCTTCGAACTGGGCAAGGTCCTGCAGGCGGGCGCGGTCGGCCAAGTCGTCGAGTCCAGGGCGCCGGAACTGGCGGAGGGCGATCTGGTGCAGGGCATGCTGGGTTGGGAAAACTATTCCGTGGCCAAGGCCGGCCAGCTGTTCAAGGTGGACGGCAAGGCGGCGGCGCTTTCCTATTACCTCGGTATCCTCGGCATGCCCGGGATGACGGCCTGGGTCGGCCTGCGCAATATCGGCAAGCCGCGGACCGGCGAGACGGTCTACGTCTCGGCCGCCTCCGGCGCGGTCGGCCAGGTCGCCGGCCAGATCGCCAAGTTACAGGGCTGCCGGGTCACCGGCAGTGCCGGCGCCGACGACAAGGTCGCCTACCTGCTGGACGAATTGGGCTTCGATGCGGCCTTCAACTACAAGACCGCCGCGTCCCTGGGCGGCGCCCTGGGCGAGGCCTGCCCCAACGGCATCGACGTCTATTTCGAGAATGTCGGCGGCGCCATGCTGGATGCGGTGCTGGCCCGGATCAACCCGCTGGCCAGGATTGTCGCCTGCGGCATGATCAGCCAATACAACCTGGAACGGCCCGAGGGGGTGCGGAACCTGGCGACCATCGTCGCCAATCGGGCGCTGATGCAGGGCTTCATCGTCTCCGACCACATGGACCAGAGGGACGACTTCCTGGCCGAGATGTCGGCCTGGCTGCGCGGCGACAAGATCCAGTACCGGGAAACCGTCGCCCAGGGCATCGAGAACGCGCCGGCCGCTTTCATCGGCATGCTGAAGGGGGAGAATTTCGGCAAGCAGGTCGTGCAGCTCGCCGACTGGCCGGCCTGACGCCATGACCGACGGTAACCGACAGGTGGTCTTCGCCTCCCGGCCCAGCGGCTGGGTTGGCGAGGAGAATTTCAGCCTGCACAGCGCCGCCATCCCCGAACCGGGGCCCGGCGAAATGCTGGTCCGCAACATCTACATGTCGGTCGACCCCTACATGCGGGGGATGATGGTCGACCGGCCGTCCTATGCCGCGCCCTTGCGGCCGGGCGATGTGCTGTCCTGCCGCGTGGTCGGTCAGGTGGTGGCTTCCAACAACCCGGACTATGGCGCCGGCGATTTCGTCTTCGGCATGCTGCGCTGGGAGGAATATTCGATCGCCAAGGGCGACGAGGATCTACGCAAGGTCGACCCGGATCTGGCGCCGCTGTCGTGGAACCTGGGCGTCCTGGGCGCACCCGGCCTGACCGCCTGGGTCGGCATGATGGAATTGGGCCGGCCGAAGGCCGGCGAACAGGTCTTCGTCTCGGCCGCTTCCGGCGCCGTCGGACAGGTCGCCGGGCAACTGGCCCGCCTGCGGGGCTGCCGGGTGGTCGGCAGCGCCGGCAGCGACGACAAGGTGGCCTTCATCCGCCGGGAATGCGGCTATGACGACGGCTTCAACTACCGCCGGGCGGCGTCGTTCGAGACAGCGCTGGCCAGCCATTGCCCGGACGGCATCGACGTCTATTTCGATAATGTCGGCGGCACCATGCTGGACGCGGTGCTGTTACAGGCCAACGACCATGCCCGGCTGATCGAATGCGGCATGATCAGCCAATACAATCTGCAACAGCCCGACGGCATCCACAATTTGGCGCTGTTCGCGCGCAAGCGCCTGACCATGCGCGGCTTCATCGTCCGCGATCACTACGAGCTGCTGCCCAAATACCTGTCCGACATGGCGGCCTGGCTGAAGTCGGGCGAGGTCAAGTACCGCGAGGACATGGTCCGGGGCCTGGAGCAGGCGCCCGCCGCCTTCATCCGCATGCTGAAGGGCGAGAATTTCGGCAAGCAGGTGGTGCAGATCGCCGACGATCCGACCGAAGGATCCTGACTAGCCTGTTGGCCGCGGTCGCCGGGATGGCCGGGTCTCGCGGTGCAGGATGTATAGGCCCGCGCCGACCACCAGGACGGCACCGACGATCTTCAAACTATCCGGCACATCACCCCAGACCAGGTAGCCGATAAAGGCGGCCCAGACCAGCGAGAGATAGCGGAACGGCGCCACCGTCGCCGCCGGGGCCATCAGCAAGGCCTGGATGCTCAACAGATGCGCCAGCGAATTCAGGACGCCGGCGATCAGGAACAGCGCCCATTCGCCCAACGACGGGAAGTGGGTGCCGAAGGGCAGCGTGACGGCGCCGCCGAGCAGCGAAATCAGCATCGAATAGAACAGCATGCTCAACGAGGTATCAGCCGTGCGCAGATGCCGGGTGACGATGTCGCGGCCGGCCGACAGGCAGGCGGCGATCAGCGGGAAGGCGAGGAAATACTGCCATCCCCCCTCGCCCGGCTGGACCATGAACAGCACCCCGAAGAAACCCACTAACACCGCCGACCAGCGGCGCCAGCCGACGCTTTCGCGGAGCAGCGGCACCGACAGGGCGGTCAGCAGGATCGGGCTGATGAAGATCAGCGCCAGGGCATCGGCCAAGGGGAGTTGCACGAACGACAGCACCACGAACAGGCTGGTCGCCAGGGCGAAACCGCCGCGCACCAAGCTGCCGGGCAGGTTGCCCGAGCGCAGGGTTCGCCAGCCGCCGCCATACCAGACCAGGACCAGGATCGGCAGGAAGGTGCCGATGCCCCGATAGAACAGGATCTCGCCGGCGTGATAGTCCGTCGTCAGCCACTTGGTGATGCCGTCCTGGGTGGTCAGCAGGAAGGTGCCGCCGATCATGCACAGGCTGCCCTTGGCGCTGGCGGACAGGTTGGCGTACATCGGCGGGAACAATCGGATCCGGAGTGCGCAGAGGCGCGCTATTCCGGATCGTCGCCGCCGTTTCGCTTGCGCAACAGGAATTCGCGGCCGGCTTTGACCTGGGGCCGGCCGTCATAGGCCACGATGTCGGCCGTGGCATAGGTTTCCCGCCAATCGTCGGGCAGATACGAACCGGTGCCGACCACGTCGATCGGCGCCTTGACGCTGCCCATCACCCGACACTTGAAGATGTTGAAACCCGACGAGGCGACGATCCGAACCGCTTCGTAGCCGGCCGCGTCCAGGGTATCCCGCATGTGATAGATCGCCGCCGCCGAAACCCCGGTACCGACCAGCCAGCGCAATTCATCCTCGTTCCGGTAATGACGCACGGCACGTGGCGCGTGACGTTCCAGCGCGGCATAGGATGCCTGCGGGTCCAGACCCTCGACGAACCGGCCGCCATGGGTATCCAGCCGCACCGCCAGCCTGCCCGCCGCCGCCACGTCGGGGAACCGCCGGCAGACCGCCAGGGCATCGGTGACCTCCTGGCCGTAATAGTCCACCAGCACCGTCATCGGTTCGTCCGGAAAGGTCTCGGCGAACATCTCGGCCGCCCGCAGGGTCGAGCCGGCATAGCCGATCAGGGCATGCGGCATGGTGCCCAGGCCGCGTTCGTTGCCGAAGTAGCCGGCGGTGGCATCGGTGGCATTGCCGATAAAGCCGGTCGCCCCCACTTCGTCTTGCGCGGCGGCGCTGCCGACACTTGCGGCGTAGGCCATCATCTCGGCCATTTCATGGCCGGCGCAGTGGCGGGCGTCCATCGCCAGGAACTGCGCATAGGGCATGTCGGCGCACATCTGATAGGCGTTGTAGGCGGCGACGCAGCAGGCCCCCAACTTCTGCAGGTACAGCGTCTCCAGATCGACCAGCTTCGACATCGGGCCGGTGATGTAAAGCAGCGGCTCGCCGGCCCCGACCCACTCACCTTCCTGGTAGCAGGGTTCGATGTCGAGTTCGATGCCGCGCTCGGCGGCGACCGCGCGCAGCCAGTCGATCATCAGCTTCGGCGCGAAACTGACCGGTCGGCGCATGAACACGGCGTAGGTGGCCCGAACCTCGCCATTTCGTTCAACGATACGGCGGGTCTTCTTGAAATAGTGATCGGTCCAGCGATCGATCCCGGCGTCGAGACTCTCGGTCTTCTCACCCATGGTCGGCCGCGCCTAGCGGATGGCCTCCACGGTGGCCGGCGTGGGCACCGCCTGCCGCTGTTTCTTCAACATTTCGGCGATCAGGAAAGCCAGTTCGAGGCTTTGGCTGGCATTCAGGCGCGGATCGCAGTGGGTGTGATAGCGCGAGGCCAACTGCCCCTCGTCGATCAATTGCGCCCCGCCCAGGCATTCGGTGACGTCGCGCCCGGTCATCTCCACATGGATGCCGCCCGGATGGCTGCCCTCGCCCTGATGCACGGCGAAGAAGCCGCGCACCTCGGCCAGGATGCGGTCGAACGGTCGGGTCTTGTAGCCGGTCGAAGACTTGATGGTGTTGCCGTGCATCGGATCGCAGGACCAGATCACCTTGTGCCCCTCGCGCTGCACCGCGCGGATCAGCGGCGGCAGCTTCTCCAACACCTGATCCGCCCCCATGCGGCAGATTAAGGTCAGCCGGCCCGGCTCGTTGTCGGGGTTCAGGGTATCGATCAGCGTCAACAGCTCGTCGGGGTCGAGGCTCGGCCCCGCCTTCAGCCCGAGCGGGTTGTTGATGCCCCGGCAATACTCCACGTGCGCGCCGTCGGGCTGCCGGGTGCGGTCGCCGACCCAGACCATATGGGCCGCGGTGTCGTACCAGCCGCCGATCCGGGTGATCGTATCCTGCCGGGTCATCGCCTGTTCGTAGTGCAGCAGCAACGCCTCGTGGGAGGTATAGAAATCGGTCTGCCGCATTTCCGGCACGCTGTCGCCGTCGATGCCGCAGGCACCCATGAAGTCCAGCGCCTCGGTGATGCGATCGCAGAGTTCGCGATAACGGGCCGCCGCCTCGGTACCCTCGATGAAGCTGAGATTCCAGCGATGCACCTTGTGCAGGTCGGCATAGCCGCCCTGAGCGAAGGCGCGGAGAAGGTTCAAGGTCGCCGCCGCCTGTGAATAGGCGGTCAGCAACCGGCTCGGATCGGGCCGCCGCGAGACTTCGTCGAAATCGATGCCGTTGACGATGTCGCCGCGATAGATCGGCAGTTCCTGCCCGTCGATCTCCTCCGTCGGGCTGGAGCGCGGCTTGGCGAACTGTCCGGCCATGCGGCCGACCTTGATCACCGGCACGGAGCCGCCAAAGGTCAAGACCACCGCCATTTGCATCAGCACGCGGAAGGTATCGCGTATATTGTCGGGATGGAATTCGGCGAAACTTTCGGCGCAATCGCCGCCCTGCAGCAGGAAGGCCTGGCCCTCGGCCACCTGGGCCAGCCGGCGGCACATCTCGTTCACCTCGCCGGCGAAGACCAGTGGTGGAAAACTGTGCAATTTGTCCAGCACCGCGCCCAAAGCCGCGGGATCGGCATAGTCCGGCATCTGCTTGGCGGTCAGTTCCCGCCAGCTTGCCGGGGTCCATTGCGTCGCCATGGCCGTATCCTTCGTCGAAAAAGAGCGCCCTGTATACGTGATGGGGCGGCCGTTTCCAAGCGTCCCGGCGGCAGACGGCGATGATCTGGCGCGCCATTTTCCTGACCGTGGTGTTGCTGTGCGCCGACCTTCGGTCGGCCCAGGCGCAGGACGAAGGCGCCCACCGGCTGATCCACGTGGCGAACTACGGCTGGCACACCGGTCTGATCGTCGACGCCGCCGAACCGGCCCTGGCGGCCCTGCCGGAAGCGGCGGTGTTTCCGGACGCCCGATATCTGGAATTCGGCTGGGGCGATGCGGAATTCTATCGGGCGCCGGAGATCACCGTCGCCATGGCCATGCGGGCGGCCCTGACGCCGACGAAAACGGTGATGCATCTCAACGCCATGCCGCGCCCGCCCAGGCAATACTACCTGGAAGCCGAGATCGTCACCTTGCGGGTGGCGGCGGCGAAGCTACCGGCGATGATCGCCTTCATCCGCGACAGCTTCGCCCGCGACGATGCCGGCGCCGCCCGACCCGCCGGTGCCGGCCGCTATCCCGGCAGCCGGTTCTATGAAGGCGCGGGCGAATACCACCTGCTCAACACCTGCAACACCTGGACGGCACGGGCCCTGCGCCAGGCCGGCCTGGCCGTCGATCCCGGCAACGCCGTCACCGCCGACGATCTGATGGCGCAGTTACGCCCCTTGGCGGTCGCGCCCGAAAATCGATAGGTGCGCCCTATTCGGCGGCCTGGGCCTCCGGCGGCGTCCATTTCGTACGCATGGTCACCAACTCCTCCGCCGCGGTCGGATGGATGCCGACGGTGGCGTCGAACTGGGCCTTGGTGGCGTTGCATTTCAGGGCGATGCCGATGCCCTGGACGATCTCCGCCGCATCCGGACCGACCACGTGGCAGCCCACGACGCGGTCGGTGGCGGCATCGACGATCAGTTTCATCAGGCTCTGTTCGTCCCGGCCCGACAGGGTGTGCTTCATCGGCCGGAAGGTAGATTTGTAGATGTCGATGACGTCGTGGCGCTGCCGCGCCTCCTGTTCCGTCAGGCCGACGGTGCCGACGCCGGGTTGGCTGAACACGGCGGCGGGCACGTCGCGATGATCGGGCCGGCGCGGAGTTCCACCGAACACCGTATCGGCATAGGCATGGCCTTCCATGATCGCCACCGGCGTCAGATTGACCCGATTGGTGACGTCGCCGACCGCATGGATGTTCCCGGCGCTGGTTTGCGACCAGTCGTCGACCACCACGGCGCCGTTTTCATCCAGCTCGACGCCGGCCCGCTCCAGGCCCATGTCGGCGGTGTTGGGATGGCGGCCGGTGCCGTACATCACCAGGCCGGTATCCAGGCTGGCGCCATCGGTCAGGGTCAGGCGGTAACCATCGCCCCGGGGCTCGACCGCGGTGACGTTGGCTTCGAAACGCAGGTCGATACCCTTCTTGAGGAGTTCGGCGCCAAGATGCGTGCGGACGTCCCAATCGAAGCCGCGCAGGATCTGGTCCCGACGGTAGAGCTGCGTGACCCGGCAGCCGAGGCCATGGAAGATGCCGGCGAACTCCACCGCGATATAACCGCCGCCGACCACGGTGATGTGCTCCGGCAGGTGTTCGAGGTGAAAGGCTTCGTTGGAGGAAATAGCATGCTCGATGCCGGGGATCTCGGGCATCGACGGGGCGCCGCCGGTGGCGATCAGGATCCGCTCGGCGCCAAAGGTTTGTCCGGCCACCTCGACGGTCTGCCCGTCCCGCAGCACGGCCCGGCCATCGAACCGGCGCACCCCGGCACCTTCGAGAAGCTTGATGTAGATGCCGTTCAGCCGGTCGATCTCGCGGTCCTTGTTGGTGACCAGGGTCGGCCAGTCGAAGCTGGGCCGGGGCACCGTCCAGCCATAGGCCGCCGCGTCCTCGAAATCCTCGGCGAAATGCGAGGCATAGACGAACAGCTTCTTCGGAACGCAGCCGCGAATGACGCAGGTACCGCCATAGCGGTATTCCTCGGCGATGGCGACGCGGGCACCATGCCCGGCGGCGATCCGCGCCGCTCGGACGCCGCCCGAGCCGGCCCCGATGACAAACAGATCAAAATCGTATGCCATGACTTCCCCTTTTTCCGGCGGCCGCCCTTCAATAGCACTCGGGCCATCCGCTAGCTAATTCGCGGCGACAGGATTTGCAATATGCCGGACGGCGGCATGACAAGATGTTGAATGCAATGGGACTTCCAGGCCGCTATTGTCGGCGCATGCGAAACCTTCTTGTCATCTGCCTCGCCCTGTCCGCCGCCGCTCCGGCCGCCGCCGCGCCGGGCGACGCCGCCGCCGTGCTTGGCGCGGCCCGGAACCTGCGATGTGTTTTCAGCTCGGCCTTGGAAACCAAGTGGGAGGCCGAGCGATACAACACCCGGCCCCAGAAAGGTTTCAGCTACATCATCGGCGGGATCAATCCGCAAGGCGGCGCGGCCAAGGCGGTCGGCACCCAGGGCGCCTCGCATCTGGAAATGATCGCCCTGCCCAATGTGCGGCATTTCCTCGGCTTCACCGCCGGCGGCGATCTGAACGTGACCAGCGTGCACGCCCAGTTCGGCCGCAATGATCAGGAACTATTGGCCAGCCACAGCGTGCACATGGCGGCCGAGCCGCCGATCACCTACCAGCACTACGGCCACTGCGTACCGGT
>JASLMH010000191.1 GCA_030746635.1 Alphaproteobacteria bacterium
CCAGGCCCCGTGGCGGCGTTGCGGCTCTTGGCCGATGCCCCACATCGCCCTGCCACCCGCGCCTCCCCCCGGGGCCTGGAGGGCCGGTCAAATGGTTCAGATTACCCCCGACATGCTCTAGGCAGCGCCATCGCCGGCGCGCGCTCGGCGACGGCAATCAGGTCATGGGTTGGATTGTGTGGCACCGCGCGCCCGGCTGGGAACCGGGTTGCCGGGGGAGAGTGGTCGGCAAGGGCGGTCCGAAGCCGCCCCGGGGGCAAGCGCTAGGCGCTGGCCTCGAGCTGTAGAATTTCGTCCTTGAGTTTGAGTTTCTGTTTCTTGAGCGCGGTGATCTTCAGATCATCCGGATGCGGCCGTTGGTTCTCTTCCTCGATCTCAGATTTCAGCGCCTGGTGGCGCTTGCGAAGCTGTTCGATCTCGGTTTCGGCGCTCATTCCTTGCCTCCTCCGTATCCAGGGATCGCCCGTTATTAAACCACCAGGACGGCACTGCGGCAAGCAACCGAAGGGCCCAATGTGGTAGATTGCGCGGCAGACCTTGGACGCCCGATTTGGCGTCGCCATCGGCGGGAACCGGCGACTTGGACAAGAGCGAAATCGAGGCGCGAATCGTCGAATTGCGCCAGGAACATCGCGACCTGGATGATGCCATCACCGCCCTGGTGGAAAAGGGCGCCTTCGACCAATTGCAGCTGCAGCGGATGAAAAAGCGCAAACTGGCGCTACGCGACCTGATCTCGCAACTGGGAGCCATGCTGCACCCCGACATCATCGCCTGACCGGCGAACTCCTGGACAGGGCCTAGCTTCGCTGCGCGGATTTGTTCTGGTACATCGCCCGGTCGGCGGCGGCCATGGCCTGCTGCGCCGATTCACCGCGCTTGAAGGTCGTGGTGCCGTAGGCGACGGTGATGGTGAACTGCTGGCCCTCGTGGTCGATCGCCTTGGCCTTGATCGCGCCTTCCAGCTGCCGCGCCTTTACCTGCGCCTGTTCGGCATCGGTATGGCTGAGTATCACGCCGAATTCGTCGCCGCCCAGGCGCCCGACGGCATCCGATTCGCGCAGGTTCTCCAACAAAGTGTCGGCCACGTGCAGCAGCGCCGCGTCCCCGGCGGCATGGCCGTGGTCGTCGTTTATCTGCTTGAAATTGTTGAGGTCGAAATAGATCAGGCTGGCCGGCGTGTCATAGCGCTGGCTGTACGAGATCACCCGGCTCAATTCGCGCACGAAGGCGCGGCGGTTGGGTATCGGCACCAGGGTATCCTGGTCGGCCAGCCGTTCCAGATGCACCAGCCGCGAGTTCGCCCGCTCCAAGTCGTTGCGCAGGTTGTCCACTTCCTGCATCAGGGTCATGATCGCCTGGCGCACCTTCGGCGTCAGCTCCGGCTCCGGGATGCCCATGACGGATGCCGAATCGCTGGGTGCCGGCGCCCCCAGATCGGAACTGCGGGCGTACTTCGCCGCCGCATCGCGCTCGCGGCGCGATCCCGTTATGTTCCCGGCAGGCCGGGTTTCACCGATCTTCATCCGCCAATCATCACTTTCCCGCCGTTGGCGCAGCGCGGTTCGATAGGCTCTTTGGCTTAAATCCCCTGGAACCGCTACGGCATTCAGGCTCGCGGACACTCGTCCACGATCACCTGGATGATGGTCGTCGGCAAAGGTTAACAAAGCTTGCCACAGTCGCTAAGTGAAAAATTACGATCGTGCAACGCGTTACACCTATAATCGCCGCTGATTCAGCGGCTGGAGCAGTGAAATTGCGGAATTTGGACCGCAAATCGGCGTGATCGGGGACCTGACGAGCCGCTTGCTGCGTTTTCTGGCGCCCGAAACCGCCCATCGCCTGACCATCCGCGCCCTGCGCTGGGGCCTGGCCCCCGCCGCCCCGGCCCCCGACGATCCGGTTCTGACCAGCGAGCTGTGGGGGCTGCGCTTCCGCAGCCCGATCGGCCTGGCGGCCGGTTTCGACAAGAACGCCGAGGTGCCGGGCCGGATGGCCGGGTTGGGCTTCGGCTTCGTCGAGGTCGGCTCGATCACGCCGAAACCGCAGCTGGGCAACCCAACTCCGCGCCTGTTCCGGCTGCCGGCCGACCGGGCGGTGATCAACCGCATGGGCTTCAACAACGACGGCCTGGCGGTGGTGCGCCCCCGCCTGGAGGCCCTGGGCCCCCGGGCCTGCCCGATCGGCGTCAACCTGGGCGCCAACAAGGACAGCGACGACCGCATCGCCGACTACGTCGCCGGCATGGCGGCCCTGGCCGGCCTGGCCGACTATGTGGTGATCAACGTTTCCAGCCCGAACACGCCGGGGCTGCGGGAATTGCAGTCACAGGCGCATTTACGGGAGCTGTTGGCCGGCGTGCGGCGGGCCGCCGCCGACGCCCTGGGGGAAACACGGGCACCGCCGCCGATCCTGGTCAAGATCGCCCCCGATTTCAGCCAGCCCGACCTGGCCGAACTGGCCGAGACCTTGCTGGCCCTGGCGGTCGACGGCGTGATCATTTCGAATACCTCCGTCGGCCTGCGCCAGCACCTGCACGACCCCCGGCGCGACGAGCCGGGCGGCCTCAGCGGCCGGCCGTTGTTCGCCCTGTCGACCGAGTGCCTGGGCCAATTCTATCGCCTGAGCGGCGGGAAACTGCCGTTGATCGGCGTCGGCGGCATCGACTCCGCCGATGGCGCCTATGCCAAGATCCGGGCCGGCGCCTCCCTGGTGCAGCTCTACACCGGCCTGGTCTACGAAGGACCCGGGCTGATCCGGCGGCTCGGCGCCGGCCTGGCCGAGCGCCTGCGCCGGGACGGCTTCGCCAATGTCGCCGAAGCGGTCGGCGCCGATTGGAAATGATGGGCGGCGGCGGAAGGATGGCGAAGAAATGACCCTGCGGCAGGCCCATGGCGAACTGACCTTGCGTACCGACGGACCGGGGCTGTACGAGATCACCGACCGGATCGACGGCTGGGCCCGGGCCCAGGGCATCGCGGACGGCCTGTTGACCCTGTTCATCCGCCATACCTCGGCCTCGCTGCTGATCCAGGAGAACGCCGATCCGGACGTACAGCGCGACCTGCACGACTTCTTCCGGAGCCTGGTCCCCGAGGACGGCGATTTCCGCCACCGCTCGGAAGGGCCGGACGACATGCCGGCCCACATCAAGGGGGCACTCACGCAAACCCACCTGGCGGTGCCGCTGCGCCGGGGCCGCCCGGCCCTCGGCACCTGGCAGGGCATCTTCCTGTTCGAACACCGCAACCGGCCGCACGACCGGACCATCGCCCTGCACCTGTCCGGGGAATAGCGGCCATCCGCTCTTCCTCCGGACCTTGCCACGGCGCGGCCCAGGAAGTATTCAAAGCAGCCCTTTTTTGACCATCGGCAGGGACCGCCGGAATGAGCCAGCAGCCATCCCCTTTCGCCGCCCGGACCAGCATCGAGCAGGTCGAGGAAGGCGCCGAACTGGCGCCCAAGTTCGACGCCGACGGCCTGATCCCGGTGGTCACCACCGACGCCCAATCGGGCGAGTTGCTGATGCACGGCTACATGAACGCCGAGGCCCTGCGCCGCACCATCGAGACCGGCGAGGCCCACTATTGGAGCCGCAGCCGGCAAACCCTGTGGCACAAGGGCGCCACCTCGGGCCTGGTGCAGACGGTCAAGGAAATGCGTATCGACGACGACCAGGACGCGGTCTGGCTGCGGGTCGACGTTACGGGTGGCGCCTCCTGCCACGTCGGCTACCGGTCCTGCTTCTACCGCTCGGTGCCGCTCGGCGAGATGGCCGGCGACCAGGCCCCGCCCCTGCGCTTCGAGGAGACCGAGAAGGTCTTCGATCCCCGGGCCGTCTACGGCGACGCCCCCAACCCGACGAAGCTCTAACGCCCCGCTAGCGATTCTCCGCCAGGGTCGCGGCCGGCCGGGTGAAGCGGGCGGCCAGCACGGTGACCACGGCGATCAGCATGAACAGCGGCGCGAACCAGAACAACAGCCTCGGCTCGCCCTGATCCATCAGCCAGCCGAACAGCGCCGGCGTGATCGCCCCGCCCAGGTTCAGGCCGGTGGAGACGAAACCGAACACCTTGCCCATGGAGCCTTCCGGCGTCACCGCCCGCACCAGCATGTCGCGGGAAGGCATGATGACGCCGAACATCACCCCGGCCACGGTCATCGCCGCCGCCACCTGGAAACCGTTCAGGTGGAGGTTGCCGACCGCGAAGACGATCACCGCGGTGGCCAGGAAGCCGACCACGGCGACCCATTCGTGGTGCCGGGTGCGGTCGGCGATCTGGCCGCCGGCGAGGACGCCCAGGGCGCTGCCGACCAGGAACGCGGTCAGGGCCATCTGCGCCCCTTCCAGGGTGATGTCGTGGATCGCCACGAAGGCGGCGACGGCGAAGGTCGACAGCCCGCCCTGCGACATCGACAGCATGACGAAGAACAGAAAACACATCAGGATCGGCAGCGACAGCAGCAGGGCGATGCCGCTGGCCGCCGCCGTCGCCCGCCCGGCGCCCGCCTCCGCCGGCCGTTCCGAGAGGCGCCGGCCGCCATCGTCCAGATATTGCCGGTTCCACCACAACAGCGTCCAGACCGCCAGGCACAGGCCGCCGCTGAGGATCAGGCCGGTGCGCCAGCCCCAGGTGGCCGAGGCGAAGGCCATCACCAGCGGCGCCACGGCGCCGCCGCTGAAACCGGCGAAGGTATGCAGGCTGAAGGCCCGGCCCATGCGGCCGCCGCTGACCGAGGCCGACAGGATGGCGTAGTCGGCCGGGTGGTAGACGCTGTTGGCGACCCCGGCCAGGGCCGCGAACACCAGTAGCGCTATGTAATTGGCGAACACCCCCATGCCGATATAGGCACAGGCCCCGACGGCGATGCCGACCAGGAGGAGCCGTCGGGCGCCCACCCGGTCGACCAGGAAGCCCATCGGCGCATGGGTCAGCCCCGAGGCCACGTTGAAGGTGGTCATGGCCAGGCCCAGGGCGGCGTAGCCGACGCCAAAATCCGCCTTCAGCAAAGGCAGGATCGGCGGCAGCAGGTAGATCAGGTAATGGCTGAGGAAATGGCTGGAGCCGACCAGTCCGATGACACGCCGGTCCCCATTCCCGGCCCGTGCAAGCGCCGTCATGACCCTTCCTCTACCCGGTTTGGCCAATCGCGGCAACTTCCTTGGGCGGCCGCGATCAGCTAGGTTGGCGACCGCCCCGACAGCGCCGCAACGGACGTCCGCCGCCATGAATCCCAGCCAGCCCTCGACGCCGCCCGGCCCCCTGCGCGCCCTGCTGCTGCGCCTGTCCACCGCCGAGCGCAAGGCGGTGGCGGAGGTCGCCGAGATCAAGGCGACCCAGACTGCGGCCGATGCGGTCGCCGCCCTGAGGGGTTTCACCGCCGACGTGGTGGTGACCGATATCGGCACCTCGGACCGGGAGACCAAGGCCTTCCTGGAAGTGCTGCGCCACCCCCGGCGGTCGCCCCGCCCGGGCCTGCCGGTGATCTGCCTGCTGGCGGAGAGCAGCCCCGATCGGGTGCGGGCCCTGGTCCGCGCCGGCGTCGATCACGTCATGGTCAAGCCGATCTCGGCCGCCGCCCTGGTCGAACTGGCGGCCAGCCTGCGCGACGAACCGGTCGAGCAGATCCAGGTGGCCGACTACGGCGGCCCCGACCGCCGCCGCCTGCCCGGCGGCGCCCACACCGGCCCGGACCGGCGGAAGGGTTGAGGGAAAGGCCACGCCCCGCATCTATTCCGCAAGGCGTTGAGCCGGCCAGCAAGAACACCAAAGGATCAGCCAGGCACAATCCCCTGGGTGGTCGGGTGGGGGAGTGGGCCGGCAAGGCCCACAAACAAACTAATGCGCGCCGGCGCCGGGCTTGAGCACGAACCTGCGGTCGCAGTAGGGGCATTCCACCCAGCCCTGTTCGCCCATGTTCAGATAGACCAGCGGATGGCCCAGGTCCCCGCCGCCGTCGCACCTCGGCGTGGTGTCCTCGGCCTCGATGGTTTCCGGTGCCTCGATGGTCATGGCGGTCTCCGCTGCCTACCCGTGGACCCGGAGCGTTTGACCCCGGCGCGGGCCGGATGATACCCATTGCCGCCCCGGATACCAATGGAATCCGTTTCCCCTCCCTACCCCGCCATGGCCGATCCGCAAATCCAGAACGACGCAAAGGCCGAGGCCCCGCCGGCGCTGGCCGTGGACGCCCGGGGCCTGGCCAAGACCTATGGCGGCCGGCGGCCGATGGAGGCGCTGAAGGGCATCGATCTGCAGATCCCGCGCGGCGCCATGTTCGGCCTGCTGGGGCCGAACGGCGCCGGCAAGTCGACCTTCATCAACATCCTGGCCGGCCTGGTGGTGAAGTCGGCCGGCGAGGTCCGGGTCTGGGGCTACGACATCGAGCGGCAGATGCGCCGGGCCCGCAGCGCCATCGGCGTGGTGCCGCAGGAGGTCAATATCGACGCCTTCTTCACGCCGCGCGAACTGCTGGAGTTCCAGGCCGGCCTGTACGGCGTGCCGGCGGCCGAGCGGCGCACCGATGAGATCCTGGCCGCCGTGCACCTGACGGCCCAGGCCGATGCCCCCTCGCGCAGCCTGTCGGGCGGCATGCGCCGGCGGGTGCTGATGGCCAAGGCGATGGTGCACGACCCGCCGGTGCTGGTCCTCGACGAGCCCACCGCCGGCGTCGACGTGGAGTTGCGCCAGCAGCTTTGGGATCATATCCGCGGACTGAACCGGGCCGGCGTCACCGTGGTCCTGACCACCCATTATCTGGAGGAGGCGCAGCAGCTCTGCGACAGCATCGCCATCATCCACCATGGCGAGGTGGTGGCCTGCGATTCCACCGAGCGGCTGCTGGCCCGCCTGGACCGCAAGGAACTGACCATCCTGCTGGCCGAGGACCTGGCCGCCGTGCCGCCGGGCCTGGACCGCTTCGAGGTCGACCTCCACCCGCCGCGCCGGCTGTCGATCCACTACCGCCCCAGCCAGATGGGTATCGAGGAGATCCTGGCCGCCGTCCGCGCCGCCGGCCTCTCCATCGCCGACCTGACCACCGAGGAAGGCGATTTGGAGGATATTTTTTTGGCGCTGACGCGGTAGGTTCGAACTTACCTACTCCGCCATCCGCAGGATTTCGATCACGTCTTCCGGTCCCGCCACCTTGCGCGGGTTGGTGTGCAGCCAGCCGTCGTGCATCGAGTTCTTGGCGATCACCTCGTACTGGTCCTCGGCCACGCCGACCGCCGCCAGGCTGCGCGGCAGGCCCAGGCCGGCGATGAACCCATCCAGCACCTCGCCCGCCGCATCGCCGGGCCGGCCCATGGCCTCGGCCACCAGGGCCTGGCGGCCCGTATCTTCCCGGGCATTCCAGCGCAGCACCGTCGGCAGCATGACGCAGGAGGTATAGCCGTGCGGCACATCGCAGGTGCCGCCCAGGATATGGCCGATGGCGTGGCTGGCGCCCATGGGCACGCCGGCGATCACCGCCGTCATCGACAGCCAGGCGCCGAACAGGCAATCCATCCGGGCCTCGAGGTCGCCCGGGTCGGCCTTGACCCGGGGCAGCGCCCCTGCCAGCAGGCGCAGGGCATGCAGGGTGGCGGCATCGCAATAGGCGTTGGCCTTGGCTGAGCAGATCGCCTCGACGCAATGGTCGATGGCCCGCACGCCGGTCGACAGCCACAGCCACTCGGGCGTGTGCACGGTGGGCGCGGGGTCGAGGATCACCGCCCGCGGCACCAGCAAGGCATGGCGATAGCCCTCCTTGATCTTGCTGCGCGGGTCGGTGCAGCCGCCGAGCGAATTGAATTCGCCGCCCGACAGCGTGGTCGGCACGGTGATCTGCCGTACTTTCGGCCCGGTGAATTGCGGCAGCTTGGCCCGGCCGTCGGCGGAGGTGGCGATGCGGTAGTCGTCCAGCCCCTCGACGCTGGTGACGTCGTGCTCCAAACAAATCTGCACCACCTTGGTGCCGTCGGTGACCGAGCCGCCGCCGAAGGTGGCCAGCAGATCGGCGCCGGCCTCGCGGGCCGAATTGGCGGCGGCGACCACGGCATCGCGCGGGCTGTGCGGCGGCATGGCGGCGAAGCTGCCGGCATAGCGCGGGCCGAGGGCTGTGCGGACCTTGTCGATCTCGTCGGTCTCGCGGTCGAGATGACCGCTGACCACCAGGAACACCCGTTCGGCCCCATAACGGCCGGCCTCCCCGGCGATCGCCTCGGCCGCCGGCTGCCCGAACAGCACCCCCTCCATGGCGGTGAAACGAAACCGGCCGCTGGCGACCATGACGCGCCCTCCTCCCAACGCCGGCCGGCGGAACCCGGCCGTGGCGCCATGCTAGCCGATCGATCGGTGCGGTGGGAGGGCGCCGCGCGCAACAACGCCGCGCCGCTTGCGGCCCGGAGCAAAATCCCCTAGCTTGCGGCGCGTGGCGGCCGGACCCACAACTCCGGCGACCACCGGTAGCACCCGTAGCTCAGCTGGATAGAGCGCTGCCCTCCGAAGGCAGAGGTCACAGGTTCGAATCCTGTCGGGTGCGCCAATCTTTTCAATTAGTTAGCAGGGGCGCTCTCTGTCGCCATGGAGGTTGGGGCACCTATGGGGCACCCCTGGTAGCGATTTCAGGGCCTTCGGTGCACCGCCAACGGCAGGTCAGCCGCAACGTCCGGCGCTGGCGCAATGCAGAGATGGCGCTCCGGTGGACCGCTGCGGGCATGCTTGAGGCCAAGAAGACCTTCCGCAGGCTCAAGGCCTACCGGCAGCTGCCCATCCTCCAGAAGGCCTTGGAGGACCATACGCGCCAAGCTCTGGCCAATAGCGTCCTTGAAACCAAAGGTAAGGCTGCGTAGCCTTCTCAAATTGCGATGCCTCGACGGGGCGTCACCAGAGAGAGGAGTGGCTGTGGCGCTGCCAAACATTTTCGAGGTATGTGAGCCCAGGGACGACGTGCTCAAAGGCACTGTCCAGGAAGCTGATTTTGCAGCGGACCTTGACCCACAGGAAGGCCCGTGCCGACCTCGACCCCCTGACGGCGTGGTTCGTTCTCGCCTGGGACGCCTTCAATGCCCCGCAGTTTTCCTACGACGAGGCCCTGCGTTTGGCCCGCGCTTGCGGCGTCGATCTGGATAACGACGTGGTGAAGACCCTTGCCGAGAAAAAGGCCAGCAATCTCGTCATATGGGACAGCGCCAAGCGTGCGGCGAAGGGGAGCCTCGGCCCGGCCGACGGATCACGGGGAATGATCGATGCCATCCACCATGCTGCTAATGCGGCGCGGAACCGAACCCTGGCCGATGAGTTCGGTGGAAGGATGATGTGCTTCTCGGGCCGTGGTGGCGAAATCCTCGGTTCAGATGGCTCATGGACCGTCGTCTCTCGGGACCTGGTCAAGAAACGCTTCCGCGACGGCGAAGCCGAGTGGCTGATCTGCACGGATGCGGCGGCGGAGGGCCTGAATTTCCAGTTCTGCGGAGCGCTGGTGAATTACGACATGCCGTGGAACCCAATGAAGGTCGAACAACGCATCGGGCGCAT
>JASLMH010000192.1 GCA_030746635.1 Alphaproteobacteria bacterium
CCCGCTGATCGTCGCGCAGCATCTCCTTGTCGGAAAACGGCAGTTCCTCTAGTGCCTCGAGGTGCTCGGGTGGCGCCCGGCCGCGCCAAAGCCGGCGGTAGAACGGCGAATTGGCCGCCACATGGGCGGCCTGGTGCGGCCAGCGCTGGGTCTGCAGCGCGGCTAGGTCGGCGAGGGGCAGGAAATCCGCGCGGGGAATGGCAGCGGGAAAAGCGTGCATCGGTGATCACCCCGGCGAGACTGCGTTACCGGGCGAATGCTAGCCCGCATTACCTGCCTGCACCAGATGGCGGTCGGATGTTCGGGGTTGGTTCGGCCCGCGGCCTATTGACAGTGGAACCGGCCCTGCCTATATAGCTGGCACTCACTCAATGAGAGTGCTAGTACCCCCTGAAAATGAAGGGTTAACAACACATTCGGAGGTATCTGATGCAAATCAGACCGTTGCACGACCGCGTTCTGGTCCGCCGTCTCGACAGCGAGGAAAAGACCGCGGGCGGCATCATCATTCCCGACACGGCGCAGGAAAAGCCGATGGAGGGCGAGGTTCTGGTGGCCGGTCCCGGCGCCCGTGGCGACGACGGCAAGGTCCACGACCTGGACGTCAAGGCCGGTGATCGCATTCTGTTCGGCAAATGGTCGGGCACCGAGGTCACCGTGGCTGGCGAGGAACTCGTCATCATGAAGGAATCCGACATCATGGGCATTATCGAGTAGGGAACGAAAAAATGACGGCAAAGGAAGTACGTTTCGATACCGACGCCCGCCAGCGCATGCAGCGCGGTGTCGACATTCTGGCCGACGCGGTCAAGGTGACCCTGGGTCCGAAGGGCCGCAACGTGGTGCTGGACAAATCCTTCGGCGCCCCGCGCATCACCAAGGACGGCGTCACCGTGGCCAAGGAAATCGAGCTTGCCGACAAGTTCGAGAACATGGGCGCGCAGATGGTCCGCGAGGTTGCCTCGAAGACCAACGACATCGCCGGCGACGGCACCACCACGGCGACCGTGCTGGCTCAGTCCATCGTCCGCGAGGGCTGCAAGTCGGTGGCCGCCGGGATGAACCCGATGGATCTGCGTCGCGGCATCGATCTGGCGGTCGACGCCGTGGTCGGTGACCTGGCCAAGCAGTCCAAGACCATCAGCACCGAGTCGGAAGTGCGCCAGGTCGGCACCATATCGGCCAACGGCGAAGTCGAGATCGGCCAGATGATCGCCAAGGCCATGCAGAAGGTCGGCAACGCCGGCGTCATCACGGTGGAAGAGGCCAAGGGCCTGGAGACCGAGCTGGACGTGGTCGAGGGCATGCAGTTCGACCGCGGCTATCTGTCGCCGTATTTCATCACCAACGCCGACAAGATGATCGCCGATCTGGAGGATCCCTATATCCTGCTGCACGAGTCCAAGCTGTCCAGCCTGCAGCCGATGCTGCCGGTGCTGGAAACCGTGGCGCAGTCGGGTCGGCCGTTGCTGATCATCGCCGAGGACGTCGAGGGCGAGGCCCTGGCCACCCTGGTGGTCAACAAGCTGCGCGGCGGCCTGAAGGTTGCCGCCGTCAAGGCGCCGGGCTTCGGCGATCGCCGCAAGGCGATGCTCGAGGACATCGCCATCCTGACCGGCGGTCAGGTGATTTCCGAGGACCTCGGCATCAAGCTCGAAAACGTCTCGGCCGAAATGCTGGGTCGGGCCAAGCGGGTCTCGATCACCAAGGAAGAGACCACCATCGTCGACGGCACCGGCAAGAAGGCCGACGTCGAAGGCCGCTGTGCCCAGATCCGGGCGCAGATCGAGGACACCACCTCGGACTATGACCGCGAGAAGCTGCAGGAGCGGCTGGCCAAGCTGGCCGGCGGCGTCGCCGTGATCCGGGTCGGCGGTGCCACCGAGGTCGAGGTGAAGGAGCGCAAGGACCGCGTCGACGACGCCCTCAACGCCACCCGCGCGGCGGTCGAGGAAGGCGTTGTGCTGGGCGGCGGCGTCGCCCTGTTGAACAGCATCGACGCCTTGAAGCGTCTGCGCACGGCCAATGACGACCAGAAGGTCGGCATCGACATCATCCGTCGGGCCTTGCAGACGCCGCTGCGGCAGATTGTCGAGAACGCCGGTGTCGATGGTGCCGTGGTCGCGGGCAAGCTGTTGGAGTCGGAGGACAGCAACCTCGGCTTCGATGCCCAGGCCGAGAAGTACGTCGACATGGTCAAGGCCGGTATCGTCGATCCGACCAAGGTCGTTCGGGCCGCCCTGCAGGACGCCGCGTCCGTCGCCGGGCTGCTGATCACGACCGAGGCGATGGTCGCCGAGAAGCCGGAAGAGAACGACGCCGCCCCGGCTATGCCGGACATGGGCGGGATGATGTAAGGCCAGGATTATTTGGCCAATGCGTACCGAGTAACGCGTATTGTGTATGGGCAGGGGGTCGCCATTGTGCGGCCCCTTTTCCTTTCCGCCGCGGGAGAGCGAGGATGAGTGGTTGGCCGGACGTGGAGACGGTGGGAGCGGCGGTGCGCCAGGCCGCGCAATCGGAAGCCTTGCCCCGCTTTCAAAGCCTGCAGGCCCACGAAATCACCGAAAAGACCCCGGGCGATCCCCTGACCATCGCCGATCTGGAGACCGAACGGGCCCTGGAACGCAGCCTGGGGGCGCTATTGCCGGGCAGCGTGATGTTGGGCGAGGAGGCGGTGTCGGAGGATCCGGGCCGGTTGGCGGCCCTGCGCGGTGATCGGCCCTGTTGGCTGATCGACCCGATCGACGGCACCCTGAACTATGCCTCCGGGGTGCCCCTGTTCGCCACCATGGTGGCCCTGGTGGCGGGCGGCGAGGTGGTCGCCGGCTGGATCTACGACTGCGTGCACGACAGCATGGCGACGGCCGAGAAGGGCGGCGGTGCCTGGCTGGACGGCGAGCGGGTGCGGCTGGACGGCGAGGTGCCGCTGGCCCGGCAGGCCGGCTGTCTGCACCTCAGCGGCTACGACCGGGAGCTGGCGGCCACGGCGGCGCGCAATTTCGACGCGGTCGGCCCGTTGCTGGTGCTCCATTGCGCCGGCCTCGAATACCAGATGATGCTGCGCGGCCGGCTGCACTATGCCCTCTATCTGCGGACCAATCCCTGGGATCACGCGCCTGGACAGCTGATCCTGGCCGAGGCCGGCGGCCACAGCGCCCGCCTCGACCGTTCGCCCTACGACGTCAACGTCATCGAGCACCCCTCGCCGATGGTCACGGCGATCGGGCAGGGGGCCTGGCGGGATCTGCGCCGGGTCCTGTTCGGCATGGCTTAGGACCAGGGTCGTCCATTGGGCAACGGCGCGCTTAGGGGCGCCATGGATTGCCGGGTCGAAGCCCGGCAATGACGAAGGGGTGGCGGTGTCCGACATCCACCCACCACCGTCATGCCCGTGCTTGACACGGGCATCCAGCGGTGACGCTCGACAAATTGTTACCTTGGTGCCTTGCCGTCCTCGGCCTTGGCCTGCCGCCAAAACGTCTCCAGCTCGTCCAGATTGACCGCTTTGGCGGTTTTCCCCGCTTCTTCCAGGCGCCGCTCGACGCCGCGAAAACGCCGCTCGAACTTCTCGTTGGCGGCCCGCAGGGCGCCTTCGGGGTCGATCTGGTGGTGCCGGGCCAGATTGACCAGGCTGAACAGCAGATCGCCCAGCTCATCGGCCATGGCAACGTGGTCATCGGCGGTGATTTCCTGGCGCAATTCGTCAATTTCCTCCCGCACCTTGTCGAGCACGGGCGCCGCCGACGGCCAGTCGAAACCGACCCGGGCGGCGCGGCGTTGCAGTTTCAGGGCGCGGCTGAGGGCGGGCAGGGCCAGGGCGATGCCGTCGAGGGCGGATTCCGGCCGGCCGTGCCTGGCCGCCTCGGCGGCCCGCTCGGCGGCTTTCTGGTCCTCCCAGGCCAGGGTCTGGGCCTCGGCCGTGGCGATGTCGGCGCCGCCGAAGACGTGCGGGTGGCGTTTGACCATCTTGTCGGCGATGTCGCCGGCCACGTCGGCGAAGTCGAAGGCGTCCTGTTCGGCCGCCATCTGGGCGTGGAAGACGACCTGCAACAACAGATCGCCCAGTTCGGCGCGCAAATGCCCCAGGTCGCCCTGGGCGATGGCATCGGCGACCTCGTAGGCTTCCTCGATGGTATAGGGCGCGATCGAGGCGAAATCCTGTTCGATGTCCCACGGACAGCCGCCGTCCGGGTCGCGCAGCCGCGCCATGACCTCGAGGAGGCGTTGCATGGGCGTGGAGGGGGTGTCGGTTGGCTGGTCCATGGCGGTGGACTATGTCCCACCCCGGGATCCGCCGCAACATCCGTTTCCGATCCGATAATGTATATTATGGGAAACTTCAACGATTACAAAATACATTACCAACTCACTACAACGCCTTGTTATTACGCCGTATTCCATAGGTCCTATTCAGCCCAACCATTGCATCCCCTGCGAAACGCCTATGGTCATGCCATCGCCGTCCGTCCTATCATGCCGGTACCGGCCGCGACATGAACAGAGACAACACAGACCCGGGATCCGGAATCCCCGAAGCCAAACCCGCCAACGTGCCCGGCGGCGATATCCACCCGTTGTACCTCCGTTTCGCGGATCCGGAGGTCGAGGCCGTCTTCGAAACCTACCGCATACGCCACACCGCCAAACTGAACCGCATCTGGATGGTCTGCGGCTGCGTCGCCATCGCCTCTTTCGGACCCATCGAATGGCTCGCCCTGCTCGCCGCCACTCTGAACCTGGCCTGGTTCATCCGCTATCTGTTGTTATTGCCGCTGATCGTGGCGCTGGTCGTCTGGAGCTGGCCGGCCCGCGTTCGTCCCTTGCACAACACCACGCGGGTCGCGGCCATCGCCCTGGTGCATCTGAGCAACTGGGTCTTGTTCACGACCGCGCCGGCGGCCATCGCCGATATCTATTACCTCTTCGGCATCGCCATCATCGTCTACACCCATGGCTACGTCTTCCTGCGCTTCGCCTATACGGCACCGGTCGGCTGGCTGGCCAGCCTAGTCTATATCGCCACCATGGCGGCCAATCCGCAGCTGACGCTCGACGATCTTCTGGTGCGGGGCGGCATCCTGCTGACCATCATCCTGGCCATCACCTTCAACCATTATCATCAGGAGGTGTACGCGCGCCGGGACTTCCGCCGCGGCTTGAGCCTGCGGGAAAGCCTGCGCCGGCAATTGGAACTGGCCACTGCCGAGGAACAGGCCAACGCCGCGAAATCCCACTTTCTGGCGATGATGAGCCACGAGTTGCGGACGCCGCTGAACGCCATCATCGGCTTCGCCCAGATGATCGAGGGCGAGATGATGGGCCCGCTCGACAACCGGACCTATCGCGACTACGCGGGCGATATTCGCAACAGCGGCGGCCACCTGTTGCAACTGATCGACGGCATTCTCGATCTGGCCAAGATCGAGGCCGGGCGGCTGGAACTGACCGAGGAAGTGGTCGATCTGGAAGAGCTGGTGCGGGCCAGCGTGGACCTTGCCACCAGCCGCGATCTATTGGACGGCGCGCCGGTACGCGTCGATCTCGACCCGGCCCTGCCCAGATTGCGGGCCGACGGCTTCAAGGTGCGGCAGATCCTGATCAATATTCTGTCGAACGCCCGCAAGTTCACCCCGGCCGACGGCGAAATTCGCATATCCGGGCGGCCCGGCCCGAATGGTGGCCTCTCGCTGGCCGTGGCCGATACCGGGCCCGGCATCGCTGCCGCGGATCAGCAGCGGGTGTTCGAACCCTTCGGCCAGGCCGAAGGCGGCCTCACCCGCCGCTTCGATGGCACCGGCCTGGGCCTGACCCTGGCCAGGATGCTGGCCGAACTGCACGACGCCGAATTGGAATTGACCAGTTCCCCGGGCGCCGGCACCACGGTGCGGATCGATTTCCCGGCCGAGCGCATCATCACGGACGCCACAAACGGCCCCTCGCCGCCGCCCTGACCGCCTAGCCCTGGCCCCTCTCGTGGTGCGCCAGCCAGCCGTGGATCTGCTGCCAGGGGTCGCCGTGGTCGTCGAAGTTCAGCAGATCGGGCCGATCCTTTTGCAGCCGGCTATAGAACATCAGCATGTCGGAGGCGGCCGGTTTGGCGCGCCGCCGCCGCTCGGGCGACTGCTGCCATTGATCGAGTATCTGGCGCCTAGCGTCGTCTCTATCGAGCATCGGTCCTCCAGGCCGGGGATGTGGTATCTTGGCACAGGCGATCAGGCCTGACGATGGTTTGGGGGCGGAGTAGGCGCATGGCATCCGGGGACCGCATCGACAACAGCCGCCGTATCAGCGCCCCGCGCGGGACCGAGATCAGCTGCAAGTCGTGGCTGACCGAGGCGCCGCTGCGCATGCTGATGAACAACCTGGACGCCGAGGTGGCCGAGAAGCCCCAGGAACTGGTGGTCTACGGCGGCATCGGCCGGGCCGCCCGCAACTGGCAATGCTACGACCGCATCGTCGCCGCCCTGCGCGATCTGAACGGCGACGAGACCCTGCTGGTGCAAAGCGGCAAGCCGGTCGGCGTGTTCAAGACCCATGCGGACGCGCCCCGGGTGCTGATCGCCAATTCCAACATCGTGCCCCATTGGGCCAGCCTGGAGCACTTCAACGAGTTGGACCGGGCCGGCCTGATGATGTTCGGCCAGATGACCGCCGGGTCTTGGATCTATATCGGCAGCCAGGGCATCGTCCAGGGCACCTACGAAACCTTCGTCGAGGTCGGCCGTCGCCATTACGGCGGCGATCTGACGGGCCGATGGATCCTGACCGGCGGCCTGGGTGGCATGGGCGGGGCGCAGCCCCTGGCCGCGACCATGGCCGGCGCCAGCATGCTGGCCGTGGAATGCCAGCCCAGCCGCATCGAAATGCGCCTGAAGACCGGCTATCTGGACCGCCAAAGCGACGATCTGGACGAGGCCCTTGCGATCATCGAAGGGGCCGGCGCCGAGGGCCGGGCGGTGTCCGTCGGCCTGTTGGGCAACGCGGCGGAGGTTTTCCCCGAACTGGTCCGGCGCGGCGCCCATCCCGACGCGGTGACTGATCAGACCTCGGCCCACGATCCGCTGAACGGCTATCTGCCGGCGGGCTGGAGCCTGGCCGAGTGGGAAGAGCGGCGCGAACGCGACCCCGAGGGCACCATCCAGGCCGCCAAAGGGTCGATGGCGGTGCAGGTTCGCGCCATGCTGGAGTTCTGGAACCAAGGCGTGCCGACCCTGGACTACGGCAACAACATCCGCCAGATGGCCAAGGAGATGGGCGTCGACCACGCCTTCGATTTCCCCGGCTTCGTGCCGGCCTATGTCCGGCCGATGTTCTGCCGCGGCATCGGGCCGTTCCGCTGGGCCGCGCTGTCCGGCGATCCAGAGGACATCTACCGTACCGACGCCAAGGTCAAGGAGTTGATCCCCGACGACCGCCACCTGCACAACTGGCTGGACATGGCGCGCGAGCGCATTCACTTCCAGGGCCTGCCCTGCCGGATCTGCTGGCTGGGCCTGGGGCAACGCCATCGCATCGGCCTGGCCTTCAACGACATGGTCAAAAGCGGCGAACTGAAGGCGCCGATCGTGATCGGCCGCGACCATCTGGATTCCGGCTCCGTGGCCAGCCCGAACCGGGAGACCGAGGACATGAAGGACGGCTCGGACGCGGTCTCCGACTGGCCGTTGCTGAATGCCCTGCTGAATACCGCCTCGGGTGCCACCTGGGTGTCGCTGCATCACGGCGGCGGCGTCGGTATCGGCTTCTCGCAACATGCCGGCATGGTCATCGTCTGCGACGGCAGCGACGGGGCGGCCGCCAGGATCGAACGGGTGTTGTGGAACGATCCGGCGTCGGGCGTGATGCGCCACGCCGACGCCGGCTACGACGACGCCCTGGCCTGCGCCCGCGAACACGGCCTGAACCTGCCCATGCTGACGGATGGCTAAGGGCCGCGAAGCCCCCCTCGCCCTGCAACCGGGCGCCCTTGCCCTGGCCGACCTGCGCCGCCTGGCCGGCGCCGGCAAACCGCTGGATATCGTTTTCGCCGAGGGCTGCCGGGCCGCCGTCGAGGCCGCCGAAGCGGCGGTCCGCGAGGTCCTGGACAGCGGCCGCACCGTCTATGGCGTCAATACGGGTTTCGGCAACCTGGCTCAGGTCGGCATCCCGGCCGACCAGTTGGCCACCCTGCAGCGCAACATCGTGCTCTCCCACGCCGCCGGCACCGGGCCCTTGCTGGACGACCCGACGGTGCGCCTGATCCTGGTCCTGAAGGCCGCCGCCCTGGCCAGGGGCTATTCCGGCGTGCGCTGGGAAACCATCGAGGCCTTATTGCGACTGTCCAAGGCCGACGTGCTGCCCTGCCTGCCGGCCAAGGGTTCGGTCGGGGCGTCGGGCGACCTGGCGCCCCTGGCGCATCTCTCGGCCGCCCTGCTCGGCGTCGGCGAGGTGCGCCACAAGGGCAAGCCCCTGCCCGCCGCCGAGGGTCTGCGCAAGGCCGACCTGGAGCCGCTGGAGCTGGGCCCGAAGGAAGGACTTGCGCTGCTCAACGGCACCCAGGTATCCACCGCCATGGCCCTGCGCGGCCTGTTCGCCGCCGAGCGGCTGCTGGCCGCCGCCCTGGTGGTCGGTGCGCTGTCGGTGGACGCCGCCATGGGCTCGGACGTGCCGTTCGACGACCGCATCCATGCGGTGCGCGGACAGCCGGGACAGCGCCGGGTGGCGGCGATCCAGCGCCGCCTGCTGACCGGCAGCGCCATCCGGCATTCGCACCTCTCGTGCGATAGGGTACAGGATCCCTATTGTCTGCGCTGCCAGCCGCAGGTGATGGGCGCCTGCCTGGATCATCTGGAATTCGCCGCCGGTGTATTGGAACGCGAGGCCAACGCCGTTTCGGACAACCCCCTGGTCTTCGCCGAGGACGGCGAGATCCTCTCGGGCGGCAATTTCCATGCCGAGCCGGTGGCCATGGCGGCCGATGTCCTGGCCCTGGTGCTGGCCGAGACCGGCGCCCTGGCGGAGCGCCGGGTGGCACTGCTGGTGGACGAGAAGTTCTCCGGCCTACCGCCCTTTCTGGCCAAGGACAGCGGCCTGAATTCCGGCTTCATGGTGGCTCACGTCACCGCCGCCGCCCTGGCTTCCGAGAACAAGGGCCTGGCCCACCCGGCCTCGGTCGACAGCCTGCCGACCTCGGCCAACCAGGAGGACCACGTCTCGATGGCCGCCCATGCCGCCCGCCGCCTGGGCGAGATGGCCGACAACACGGCCGGCATCCTGGCCATTGAATGGCTGGCCGCCGCCCAGGGCGTGGAGTTCCACGCCCCGATGTCCTCGTCCGACGAGCTGATGGCGGCGGTCGCGCTGCTGCGCAAGGTGGTGCCACCGCTCGAGACGGATCGGTTCCTGGCCCCGGACATCGCCGCCGCCAAGGCTCTGATCGTCGACGGCGCCCTCGACCGGTTCGGCGGCGAATTGTTGCCGACGGCCTGATCGGTTCGGGCGGCCGCCATTTTTGCGACATTTCCGGCGCATCGGGACT
>JASLMH010000193.1 GCA_030746635.1 Alphaproteobacteria bacterium
TGCTCTACGACGTGATGGAAGCGCTGACGGCCCCTTTCGTGGACGACCCGGCGGAGCAGTTGGACGCGATCAAGGGCACCACCTGGTCGGCGACCTTTTGGGGCTTGCAGCTTTCCGACCCGCTGGCGGTCCTGGGCCAGAGCGCCGCCGGCCGTGGTCTGCATTGGCCATTCCTGTTGACGGCGCTGATCCCGGTCGCGGCGACCATTGTGTTCGGACGGTTCTTCTGCGGCTGGATCTGTCCGGCGACGTTGATCTACGAGTTGAACAGCAACTTCGCCTCCTGGCTGCGCTGGGCCGGCCTCGAACCCGGCAATCGTCAGTTCGACCGACGCCTGAAGTACGGCGTACTGGTCATCGGCGTGGCGCTGTCGGCCATCACCGGTTCGATCGTCGTGGCCGCGGCCTATCCGCCGGCGATCATCGGCCGCGAGATGTACTACGCCATCGCCCAGGTTGGCCTGGGCGTCGGTTCGGCGGTATTCCTGGCCACCATGCTGTTCGATCTGCTGGTGGCGCGGCGCGGGTTCTGCCGCTACCTGTGTCCCGGCGGCGCCCTCTATGCCCTGCTCGGCCGCTACCGCCTGGTGCGCATCCGGCGGATCGTCGAAACCTGCAACGATTGCGCCAAATGCAACGCGGTTTGCGAATTCGGCCTTGCCCCCATGACCGACGGCTTCGGTCAGGAATGCAACAATTGCGCCGCCTGCATGGCGATCTGCCCGACCGACGCGATGACCTTCATGATCCGGCCCAGCGACCTACCGCAGCAGGGTCCGGGGCATCTGGGCCGGCGCCATCGGCAGCGCACGGCCGCCGGCGGAGACGGCTGATGCGGCGGCGGCCATTCCTGAAACGACTGGTCGCCGGCGCCATGCTGCTGGCCGGCGGTACCATCCCCTATGCCGTCACCCCGCTGCTGGCGCCCCGGCGGGCGACGGCGGCGCGCAACTACCTGCGTCCGCCGGGGGCGTTGGCCGACGATGACGACTTCGTCGCCGCCTGCATCGGCTGTGGCCTTTGCGGCGAGGTCTGTCCGCCAGGCTGCATCCTGTTCCACGCCCGCGACGGCGGCGGCAAGGTCAACACCCCCTACATCGATCCGGCGGAAAAGGCCTGCATCCTGTGCAACAAATGCATGGAGGCCTGTCCGACCGAGGCGCTTGGCGTAATCCCCCGCGAGCGGATAAACATGGGGTTGGCGGAAATCGACCGCGCGGCCTGTTATCCCTGGGTCGACAAGGGCATTTGCGGCGCCTGCGTGACGATCTGTCCACTCGGTGATCGGGCCTTGGCCTTCGATTTCGCCAACATCTACCGCCCGGTGGTCAAGGACGGCTGCGTCGGCTGCGGCCTGTGCGTCGAAATCTGCCCGCATCCCAGTAAACCGATCTGGATCGTCGATCGCGACCCGAAAGCGGCGGCGAAAGGCAAGACATGACCAAGCCCGAATTGGCGAACCGAATGAGGCTGAAGCCGGCGCGGGGCGCTCGATCCTGCTGGGCGATCCTACTGGTCGCCCTTTGTCTGCTGCCGGCGGCGGCACCGTCGGCGCACCATGTGCTGGGCCGCCCCTCCTATGGCCTGAGCGAGGATTCCAATACCCCGCCCGGAGTACAGGGCGAGGCGTTGATCGGCGACTTCAACGTCAATTACATGGTCTTTCCGGCCTTCCCGCAGCCCGGCGAACCCGGCCGGATCGCCTTCTACGCCAAGCGCCTGTCGGACGGCGCGCCGTTTCAGGGCGAGGTCGCCTTCAGCATCCGTGGCGATTCCTGGCTGTCATGGCTTGGTCTCGGCCACCATCCAGTCGCTCTGGGCCGGCAACCGCCCGACGACAACGTCTTCCGCCAGGGCTTCGTATTCGACCAGGCGGGCGACTATCTGGTCAGTGCCGCCTTCACCGCCGACGGCGAAAGCCATACCGTGGATTTCCCGCTTCGCGTCGGTGAGCCCTCGCCGGTCGGACCGATCGGCATCGGCGCCGCCGTGCTGCTGCTGGCGCTGGCCGGGTTTGCCCTGTTTCAGCGCCGGCGCGTGATGACCGGCAAGATCCGCGGCAGCCGGGACGGGAAAGACCGCGATGGTGGATGAGCAAGATATCGGGCGCCGTGATTTCTTCAAACTGGGCGCCGGCAGGGCGATCGAAGCCATCGATCGAGGGGTGGCGGGGCGGGCGCCCGGTTGGATCCGGCCGCCTTTCGCCGTGGCGGAGGAGTTGTTCCTGAGTCGCTGCAGCCGCTGCGACGACTGCCTTGCCGCCTGCCCACACCAGGTTCTGTTCAAACTCGGCAGCGATCGGGAGCCCCGGGCGGCTGGCACGCCGGCCATGGATCTGCTGCATCGCGGTTGCCGGATGTGCCGGGACTGGCCGTGTGCCGCCGCCTGTGCGGAGGCGGCGCTGATCCCGCCCGCCGCGGCCGACGACACCCCGCCCGATCCACCCAAGCTGGCCCTGGTGTCGATCAACCAGCAAGCCTGCCTGCCCTATGCCGGGCCGGAATGCGGCGCCTGCGCCGATTCCTGCCCGGTGCCCGGCGCCCTGCAATGGCCCGACGGCGTCCGGCCCGTCATCGACCCGGCGTGCTGCACCGGTTGCGGGATGTGCCGCGAGGCCTGCATCGTCGACCCCAAGGCCATCGACATCGGCGTCTATCAGCCGGAGGGTGCCGCCGCGGAGGAAGGATGACCGCCTGGCTTCGATGTTGGCAGATGCTCGTCATCGCCGGCGCCCTGGTGGCGGCCAATCCGGCCGGGGCCGGATCGTTGTCGGAGGCGACCTCGCCGTATCTGCGAGCCCATGCCGAAGACGCCATCGCCTGGCGGCCGTGGAGCCGCGAGGCCCTGGACCGGGCCCGGCGCGAGGACAAACTGGTGTTCCTGTCGATCGGCTATGCCTCGTGCCATTGGTGCCACGTCATGGCCCGAACCACCTTCGCCGACCCCCGCGTGGTGGACATCCTCAACCGGCATTTCGTGCCGATCCTGGTCGACCGCGAAGAACGCCCGGATTTGGATCATCATTTCATGCCGGTGATGGCGGCGATGTTGGGGCGCAGCGGTTCGCCGGCGAACTTCTTCCTGACCGCCGATGCGGTGCCGCTGTATGCCATGGGCTATTTGGCGCCGGGCCCGCAATATGGCGAACCGGGGTTCCTGCCGATCGTGCGGGACCTGGTCGCCGCCTGGACCAAGGATCCGCAAGATATCCTGAAACAGGCGGGAGAGATCCGCGCGGAACTCGAGGATCGGGCCGAAACCCGTGCCGGCGCTACCTCGGGCGGAACGACGGACCCGCGCGCGGTGGCGGCCCGCGCTTGGTCGGCCAGCCTCGATCGCCGGTTCGGCGGCTTCGCCCGGCAGCCCAAGTTTCCGTTTCCGAACGTGCATGGCTTCCTTCTCCGCCACGGCGTCTGGCGCGGCGATCGGAAGTTGGTGGCGGCGGTCCTGCAAAGCTTGGACCGGATGGCCGGCGGCGGCCTGCGCGATCATCTGGGCGGCGCCTTTCACCGCTATGCCGTGGACCAGCTGTGGCAGGTGCCGCATTTCGAGATCATGCTGGCCGACAACGCCTTGCTGGCGCGGCTTTACCTGGATGCCTATCTGGCCTCGGGGCGGCCCCGGCACGCGGCCGTGGCGCGGGGCGTCCTGGACGATCTGTTGCGGCGTCTCCGCCTGCCCGACGGCACCTTCGCCGCCGGCCTGGACGCCGACAGCGACGGCGAGGAAGGGCGCTTCTATACCTGGACCGAGGCCGAGGTGCGCGCCGTATTGGGCCCGGCGGCGGCCGGCTTCATCGCCGCCTATCTCGATCAAGTCCATGGCCTGGTGGCCGGGCGCGCTGTCCTGCGCCAGCGGGAGCAACCGGATTTCCCGTTGCATCGCCAACAGGGCTTGGCCGACGCCCGGGCGAAATTGCTGGCTGCCCGGGCCGAACGGCATCCGCCCAAGCGTGACGATCTTGTCCTGACCTCGTGGAATGGACTGGTCATCAGCGCCTTCGCCAGGGCGGCGCGCATTTTGGGTGACGACGGCTATCTGCAGGTGGCCAATCAAGCCATGGCACGATTGGCGATGGCCGAGGGCGATTTGCCGCACGGCCATTTGGATGGCCGGCCGGGCGTCGGCGTTTTCCTCGACGACTACGCCTTCCTGGCGGCGGCCTCGCTCGACCTGTACGAAGCGGACTTCGACGTCCGCCACCTGGATCGCGCCCGTCGGCTGATGTCGACCTTGATCCGGCGCTTTCAGGCAACACCCGGGACGCCGTTCCGTTTCGCCCCCATCGGCGGCGGCGGGACATTGCCGAACCGGGCCGTTCTGGACGAAGACGGCATCCCTTCGGGCAACGCCGCCGCCCTTGCCGCCTTGTACCGTCTCGCCCTCTATGGCGCCGGCACGGCATTCGAGGCACAGGCCCGGTTGCTGACACTGGGCGTCGGCCAATACCTGGGACGATCGGCGGCGGCGGCCAGCGGACTGCTGGCGGCGCTGGACTACCGACCGAGCGAGGCGCACGAGATCGTTATCGTCGGAAACCGCGAGGACGCGGCGACCCGGCGCCTGCTCCGCGAAGTCGACAAGCGGCTGCTGCACGGCACGGTGCTGGCCCTGATCCCACCCGACGCCGCCGAGAGAAATCCCGATTGGCCGCTGCTGGCCGCCCGGCCGATGATCGACGGCACAGCGACCGCCTATGTCTGCAAGAAACGGTTGTGCGAACTACCGACCAACCTGCCGGCCGAACTGGCCGGCCAGCTCGATCGCTTGGTCAAATCCCGGCCCTGAAACGGGCAGTTCAGCGTTGCCAGGTCCGGATCAGGGCCACCAGGTTGTCGATCTCCGTCGCCGACAGGGTCGCGCCGTAGCCGGGCATCGGCGTGCCGCGCCGGCCATGGACGATCGCCCAACGGATTTGATTGTCCCAGACGGCAGCCAGATATTCCGGGTTGTTCAGGCTCAACGCCGTCTGGCCCTGCCCCCGCAGGCCATGGCACGGGGCGCAAAGCTTGGCGTACGGACGGCGCGCCGCCGCTGGATCGCCGACCACCGGATCGGCCGACAATTCCAATGCCACCGACGCCTCCCGCTGCCAACCGCGGATGAAGGCGACCAGGGCGCCGATCTCGTCATCGTCCAGTTGGCCGCCGTGGCGTTTGGCGTAAGGTGCCATCCAGGTGCCTGGCCGGCCGACCGCGATGCTGCGTGTCAGGAAGGCATCGTTGACCGTTACCAGGAAATCCTGACCGCCCAGGGCCGGCGCCGCATCGGAGGCATAGCCCTTGCCGTTCTCGCCATGGCAGAAAACGCAGTGCTCGCGGTAGAGTCCTTCACCCAGTTCGGTTCGGTCGGCCGCCAACGCGGTACCGGTCAGCAAAACGGACAGGACCGTCGCGCCCAACCAATGCCGGGTTTGCCTCGGCCAAACCGAAAATCCACAGCCGCTTCGCATGAAAAACCGCCCGAACCGGAATACAACCGGTCCGATCCTAGCAAAGTTTGACGCCGCCGATGAACGGCGGTGCCCGACGCGATTGACGGTGCCGGTCAGCCGGCGGCGATGTCCTCGCCGGCGACCAGGAAGAAATTGCTGTCCGCCCCGGCCAGGCGCGACTGCAGATAGGGCTGATAGTCCGGGTCCTGGTAGAAGGCCAGTGCCGCCTCCTTGGACGGCCACTCGATCAGCACGTAGATGTCGGGATCGGCGCCCTCGCCCTCGATGCGTTCGAAGGTCTGGGTGCGGGAGATGTAGTTCCCGCCGTGCTTGTTCACCAACTCGGTCACATTCGGCAGGTACGACTCGATCCACGAGTCGTCCTTTACGTTAAGCGATACCACGGCGAAATATTTCATTGCATTGCCCCCATTGACGCAGCGATCTCCGGCCCAAGACAGGGCCGGGTAAGGATGGAGCCTAGTCCGCCGCGTCGGTATTGGGCAAGCATGCCGGCACCGAAGCGGTTCAAGGATTCGCGAGGTGGCGGCCCGTTCCGCCGCCGTCAGCCGCCAAGACGGCGCGCCAGGGCCCGGAAATAGTCGCTGATGGCCGGCCGCTCGGCATCCAGTGTCGAGGCGGCATCGGCCAATGCGGCCAGCACCCGCGCCGCCGCGAGATACGCCACTTCCTTGCCGGCGGCGTTCTCGATAATCACGGTGAAGCTGCCGTACCGGTTCGCCCCCCGATCGACCGATGGCTGGAGATAGGGCCGTAGGACCCGGATCGTCGCGGCAAGCTGTCCCTGGGCGAGTTCGAAGACATCCGTCTGCCGCCAGATCGGTTCGTCGATAACCCGGCGCAGGCGATCCGGCGTCATCGGCCGCGCAGTCAGCACCACGGAGGCAAGCGGCCGGTCGCTGTCGCCACGGGGTATCAGATACAACGCGGTCGGCGACCGGGCATCGGCGCCCGCGTCACCAATCATGCAAGCCAGCAACAGGGCGCCGGCGATACGGCGGACCGATCGCCAGGTCGTCAGCTGCCCCCTCGCCGTGCGCGCCATCCCACCACCGTGAAAGCGGCGAAGGCGAAAAGCAAGACCGGGCCGGGCGCCGGGACCGACCGCATTTCCCAACCCCATTGGATGCCGTTGTGGAAGGTGACGGTCTTGGCACCGTCAAATTCGACCAGCCACAGCTCCGCCTTCCAGGTGATCGGCGTGAACGGTACCGGTGTCGGGTGGGTACGCCTGGAGAAATCGTAGAAGTGCAGGTCGTAATCCCCGAAGGCGTTGCTGCCGTTGATGTGGTTGGCGATGTCAAAGGTGTTGCATAACGCGTTGCCGGGCGGATCGCAGTAGTAGAACGGCCCATCGACCGAATCGTTGTCGTTGGGATAGGGATCGATATAGGGCGAGGTTGGCGGTCCCAGCGGACCCGCCGGGTCGATCGGATCGCTGGTGGTGACCAGTTGTACCCAGCGCAGATTATCCGGATCGCCCTCGCCCTTCTCGTAACGCATGTTGATCTCGCCGCCACCGACATGGGGGTTCGAATATCTTGCCTTGTACAAGTCGATGTTGAGGGTGCCGTTCAAGCCGGCGCCGTTGTAGTTGAAGGTCCAGCCGGGAAAGGCCGTGTCGCCGCCGGCCAATTCGTCCTTCATGGCCTGCGATACGCCACCGAGGGTGAAGAACTCGTTGGCGTTCTCGACCGGATCCGGGTTCAGGAAGACATAGGAATCCAACGGTACCGATGTATCGTCGGCGCTATGTACGTGGTTGGCCGCCGACGGATAGACGACCACGAAGGCCAGGGATGCCTTGGCGGCGAGCAGCAACGGCGCCGCCACCAGGCTGGCTACCGTCAATTGCCGAAGGAGTATTGGAAAGCGTCGCGAGGTCATTTTCTACGCCCCTATGGTGGGTCCAAATGCCTCACGAAACCCGTATCGCCTATCGGCAACACGGCTTCCCTATGTCACAGGTTACCGCAAAGAACGGTTCTTGCCAAATGCGCACGTCCGATCGACGCCGTTGCGCCGGATTGAGCAAGTCCGCGGCGAGGTCCTAGTCGTTGCCCTAAATCGAGCGTTATGGCGTCAGGAAGGTGCGGGCGTGCAGCAGTTCCCGGCTGTCCAGGGCCTGGTTGAATTGGCCGTAGATCGGCTGGATCAGATCGCGGGCAGCCGCATCGTCACCCTTCTGGCGTGACAGCTCCGCCAAGCCGACAGCACAGCGCAACTCCGCCACCAGACCTTCTTGCTCCCGCGCCCGCACCAAACCACGATGATACGCGGTTTCGGCTTCCGCCGGCCGGCCGGCCTGACGCAAGACGTCGCCGTGAATGCGATCCAATTCGGCGGCGAACCAGCCTTCATCATTGGCCCCGATCAGGCGGTCGGCCTCGGCCAATCGGCCCAATGCGGCATCGAATTCCGCACCGGCGGCGTGGACCTCCGCCATCAGGGCGTTGTGGTAGGGCAGCATCAGCCTGGCCCCGGTTGCGGCGAAACCGTCGTAGCCCTGGCGCAGACGGGCCAAGCCGGCCTCGATATCGCCGTTCATGCCGATCGCCCAACCCTGCAAGCAGAACGCCAGGCCGGACCAGAGCGGCACCGGTTGCCGCGAACAGATCTCGATCAGGGTTTCCGTCTGGCGGCGGGTCCCCGGCACATCGCCCATGAACTGCCGCAGCATCGCCCCGGCGAGGGCCAGGGTATAGGCCGTTCCGCCATGCCGGCTTCGACATAGTGATGGGCCAGCACCTCCGGTTCCTGCTCGGTTAGCGAGGGGAATTGTCTGTTCAGGATGTCGGCGATCCGGCCATGGATCTGCTCGCCGGCGAGGCCGGCATCGGCAAATCGCGTCTGATGGAACAATTGTGTACCGCGGTGGCGGACGATGCGCATACCCGCATGCGCTATTACTGCCAGCCCTATCACGGCAACACGCCGTTCTATCCGGTAATTGATCAGATGGAGCGGGCTGCCGGCCTGGAACCCGGCCAGGACGTGGCTGAAAAACTGGCTCGATTGGCCAATGCCCTGGGCCCGCGGCACGCCTCCGACGAAACCGCGCAGACGCTATGTGCCGAATTGTTGTCGCTGCCGACCGAAGAGCATTTCCCGCCGCTCGACTTGACGCCGCAACAACGGCGGCAGCGGATGCTGGAGGTGCTGGTCGAAATTCTCGTCGACCTGGCGTCTTCGAAACCGGTCTTGACCCTGGTCGAGGATGCCCACTGGATCGATCCGTCGACCAACGAATTGATGGAACGGGCCGTCGTGCAGGCGGCGGAGACGCCGATGCTGGTGGTGATCGCCGCCCGTCCCGATTACCATCCCAGTTGGGTCGATCTGCCCCATGTCACCTTGGTGGCATTGAACCGCCTGGACGGCCAACACAGCCTGCGTATCGCCGAGACCTCGGCCGGCGGCAAGGTGCTGCCCGAGGCGGTGGCCAGCGAAATCCTCAAGCGGACCGACGGGGTGCCGTTGTTTGTCGAGGAATTGACCAAGGCGCTGTTGGAAACCGACCTGCTGGTGGAACACGAGGACAACTACGAGCTAACGGGGGAACTGCCGGCCCTGGCCGTGCCCAATACTTTGCGGGACTCCCTGATGGCGCGACTGGACCGCATGGGTCCGGCCAAGAGCGTGGCCCAGGCCGGCGCGGTTGTGGGGCGCTCGTTCGCCTATCCGCTGCTGGCGCAAATCGCCGATCGTGGCGATGACGAACTGATCGACGGCCTGGGGCAACTGGTCGACGCCGAATTGATGATGCAACGCGGCGACCCGCCAGATGCCGTCTATACCTTCAAGCATGCCCTGGTGCAGGACACGGCCTATCGCTCATTGCTGCACGGTCGCCGGGCGGAGAACCGCCTGGCCTTTTCCGTCCTTCGCCTTCTGCCAACGGTCCTGCAACAGATCGAGTTCCCAACTCCGGCCGACGAAGTCGGACAGGCCGCCGAAAGCGCGCTGCGCGCGGAAACGTCCTTCGCCGCGTGCCTCACCCAGTACGGACCAGACTTGAACCGGTTT
>JASLMH010000194.1 GCA_030746635.1 Alphaproteobacteria bacterium
GGCGGCCAGGGCGATGTCGTACTCGTCGGGCTGCACGTCGCAGGGTTCCATCGGCGTCTCGTCGGCCGGCGAGCCGATCAGCTTGCCGGCGTCGGGCTTGAAGAAGAAGTTCTCGTCGACGTCGACGCACAATGGCCAGGCGGTGCTGTCGACGTCGTCGGGGGCGGCGAACTGGATCACCGTGCGGCGCTTCGGCACCAGGCCGATACCCGGCAACCCGGCAATGCCGGCGATCACGTCGCACCAGGCGCCGGCGGCGTTGATCAGCACCGGGGCCCGCAGCTCGTCCTGGGATGTCGTTACCGACCAGCCGTCGCCGTCATGGGACAGGGCGGTGACCTCGGCCTCGGTGCGGATTTCGCCGCCCTTGGCCCGTACCCCGCGCAGGAAGCCCTGGTGCAGGGCATCGACGTCGATGTCCATGGCTTCCGGTTCCGAGACCGCGCCATCGACATAGTCCTGGCGCAGCGCCGGCACGATGGCGCGGGCGCCGTCGGCGTCCAGGCGGGCGATGCTGTCGACCAGTTGGCCGGCTTCCGCCGCCGTGTCGTCCAACGCCTGGGCCTGATCGGCGCGGCCGACGAACAGGGCGCCGCGCGGCGATAGCAGCGGGTGCTCGGCGAAGCCGGCGGGCGGGTTGGTGAAGAACTCCCGGCCGCCGCTGGTCAACGCCCGGATCACCTCGTTGCCGTAGGATTCGGAGTACAGGGCCGCCGAGCGGCCGGTGCTGTGGTAGCCCGGCCGGTCCTCGCGCTCCAGCACCACCACCCGGCCGTGGGCCGCCAGGAAATAGCCGGCCGAGGCACCGGCGATGCCGGCACCGACGATGACGAAGTCGCAGCGTTCCATGTCCTTCATTTCCTTCGGCCGAGAGCAGGCCCCTTGGCATGCCGGTGTCAGGGGATGACTTAAGCAGAATTGATCGGCCGCGGAAACCGTCAGCGACGAGACGGCCGTTTACATCGCCCCCCGGTTGGTACTAGTTGGGGTGTCGGGAGGCGAACGGAGGGTCGAGATGCCAGACACGCAATTGGATGTTTCCGCCATCGCCGGGGAGATCTATGGCCTGATCGTGCTGTACGGCCTGGATATCCTGGGTGCGATCGTCATCCTGCTGGTCGGCTGGTGGCTGGCCGGTCTCGGTCAGCGGGCGGTGACCCGGGCGCTGGGTCGGGTGCCGCGGATGGACGAAACCCTAAGGCCGTTCCTCGGCTCGCTGGTTCGCTATGCCGTGCTGGCGGTGACGCTGGTCGCCGTGCTGTCGCAGTTCGGCGTCGAGACGACCTCGATCATCGCCATCCTCGGCGCCGCCGGCCTGGCCATCGGCCTGGCCCTGCAGGGCACCCTGCAGAACATCGCCGCCGGGGTGATGCTGTTGTTCCTGCGACCGTTCAAGACGGGTGATTACATCGACGGCGGCGGTGTTGCCGGCACGGTGGCCGGCATCGGGCTGTTCACCACCGAACTGACCACCTTCGACGGGGTCTATCTGTTCGTACCCAACAGCCAGCTCTGGAACACCGCGATCACCAATTTCTCCCGCAACCCGACCCGACGGCTCGATATCACCGTCGGCATCGGCTATGGCGACGACGTCGACCGCGGCCTGGAGGTGTTGCTGGCGCTGATGCGGGACGATCAGCGGACCCTGGACGACCCGCCGCCGCAGACCATGGTCAAGGGCCTGGGTGCCTCGTCGGTCGATCTGAACATGCGCTGCTGGTGCGCTGCCGGCGACTATTGGGCGTTGTTGTTCGATCTCAACAAGGCGGTGAAGGAGCGGCTGGATGCCGAAGGCATCTCGATCCCGTTCCCGCAGCGGGACGTGCATCTGTTCCGGGCCGATCCGGGGGATGCGGCGGCCTAGGTCTCTTCCCATGTGGTCGGCGCGGCGGTCCTGGCTTGCCGCCGCCGTCCTGGTCCTTGCACTCGCCTGGCCGGCCGCGCCGGGCCTGCCGCGCGAACGCGGCGAAAGCCTGCGGGGCCAGTTCCTGGTGGCGGAGAGCAAACTGACCGGTCCCAACTTCGGGGAGAGCGTGGTTCTGATGATCCGCCATGACCGGAACGGCGCCATCGGCCTGATCGTCAACAAACCGATGGGCGAGATGCCGCTGGACCTGCTGCGGCGCGGCCAAGGCTTGCCGGGTGGCGATCGGAACAAGCGCATGCGGGTGCATTTCGGCGGCCCGGTGGAACCGGGAGTGACCCATGTCCTGCACGATGCGGATTTCGCGGCCGATGGCACCCTGGTGGTCGGTCCCAGGGTTCATATGAGTAAGCTTGCCGCCGTGCTGGCCGCCCTCGCCGAGGGGCGCGGCCCCAAGCGCTATCTGATCACCATCGGCTATGCCGGCTGGGGGCCGGGGCAGTTGGAAGGCGAACTGGCACGCCAGGATTGGCGGGTAGTACCGGCCGACTCGGGGCTGCTGTTTTCGCCGGACGACACAGACAAGTGGCGACGCGCCCTGGATAGATTCCGTATCGATCTATGATTTGCGCCGGACGTTCTCGCGGACATGGCCGACGGCGTCGTCGGCGCCGCTGCCGGGGCCGAAGATCGCCGAGACGCCCCATTCCTGCAACACGGACTGATCCTTGGCGCTGATCACGCCGCCGCCGATCACCAGCATGTCGTCCAGGCCGTGGGCGCGCAGGCCGGCGAACAGGTCCTCGAACACCGGCATGTGGCCGTGCGAGGAGGAAGATATGCCGATCACGTCGACGTCTTCCTCCAGGGCCATGCGCACCACCTCGTCGGCCACCAGGAAGGTGGTGAAGATGACCTCGAAGCCGGCGTCGCGGAACTTGCGGGCGATATAGCGCACGCCGCGGTCATGGCCGTCGTGGGTCGGCTTGGCGAGGAGGACGCGGATCACCTCGGGCATCGGCGGCCTCAGGCGGCGAAGTTGTAGGGCGCGTCCCAGCCCAGGGCCGCCTTCATCGCCGCCATCATCTCGCCGGTGGTGGCGTCGGCCTCGGCGGCGGCGATGGCGGCCTCCATCAGGCGGTCGTCGCCGACCCCGGCCATCGGCTGCTCCGCGAAGAGCCCGACGGCGGCCCTAAACTCGGCCATCGCGGCCTCGAACTTGCCGGCGTCGCGCTCTTGCCGGTGGGCCCGGATGCGCTCGATGGCGATGCGTTCGACCCGTTCGTCGACGGTAAACAGGTCGGGTTCCCGATGGTCATCGGACTGGTAGCAGTTAACCCCGACCAGCCGGCTCTCGCCGCTGTCCACCTGATCGCGCCACTGCTCGGCGCTGTTCTCGATCTGGGTGCGGATCCAGCCCTGGCGCTGGGCCGCGATGTAGCCGCCCATGCGCTCGATCTCCTCGGCCAGGTCCGTGGCCGCCCGGGCCATCTGATCGGTCAGCTTCTCCATGAAATAGGAGCCGGCCAGGGGGTCGGAGACCGAGGTGATGTTGGTTTCCTCCTGGATCACCTGCTGGATGCGCAGGGTCAGGGTCGCCGCCTCCTCGGTCGGGATGGCATAGGCCTCGTCATAGGCCGCGACCTCCATCGCCTGCACGCCGGACAGGGCCGCGCCGAAGGCCTGCAGGGTGGTGCGGATCAGGTTCACCAGCGGCTGCTCGGCGGTCAGGGTGGCGCCGGCGGTATGGGTATGGATGCGAACGTGCATGGCGCGCGGGTCGCTGACGCCGAAGCGTTCCTGCATGGTGGTGGCCCAGATCTGCCTAAGCGCGCGGATCTTGGCGATCTCCTCGAAGAAGTCGTTGCCCTGGGCGATCTGAAAGCCGAAACGGGACAGTGCGAGGTCGGGCGCCACGCCGGCCTCGATGCAGGAACGCACCAGCTCGATACCGTAGGCCAGCATCATGCCGGCCTCCTGCACGGCGTTGCCGCCGGTTTCCTCCAGGTCGTAGCCGACGAAATTCGTCGTGTTCCATTGCGGCATGTGCCGGGCGCAATAGGCGATCAGCGCCACCGCCAGCTTGTGCCCCTGTTCCGGCGGAAAGGCGCTCATGCCGCAGAAGGCGGACTGGTGGTAGTAGTTCATGGTGTTGCCGCGCAGGGCCTCGGCCGGCACGCCGCGCCGCCGGCCATAGGCGATGTACTGGGCCAGGGCCGGCACCACCTGGTAATCGGTGATGTGCACCACGTTGATCTTGGCCAGGTCCAGGCCGTCGAACAGCCGCGCCATGTCGGCCACGGAATAGACCGCCATGCCGCACTGGCCGACCCGGCCGCGGGCCGCCGGGTCGTCGGGGTCCAGCCCCTCGTGGGAGACCAGGTCGTACAGCAGGTTATAGAAGTTCTGGCCGAAATAGCCGGTCATGCCCTGTTGCGACAGGGCGTCCATGCGGGCGCGGGTGTCCTCGGGCAGGCCGAAGCCGATCACCGGCTGGTTGGCCCAATTCATCATCTGGTACTGCGCCGCCAGGTTGCCCCGGGTATAGGGGTAGCCGCCCGGCGCGCCGATGCGCCGATAGTCGATGTCGTCCAGGTCGGATGGGAAATAGGCGCTTTTCAGGGGCAGGCCGGATCTGGTGCTGGGCCCCTTGGCGCGCTTGGGCGCCGCCTCGCCGAACCGCTCGACGATGCGGTCATAGCGTTGCCGCCAGTCCCGCTCGTCCCGTTCCGCCCGTGCAATGATATCCTTGTCGAACATTCGCCGCCCGCCGTCGTCATTGACCGCCAATATCGGACCATTGGTATACCCCGTGCCCCGGCAAATGGGTACCGCTGGGGCGGTGGGAGATCGGACGGCTTGTGCCCTTGGCCCCTGGGGCCATATCATTCGCGCCGCGGGGCGGGGGACGCCGCGTCAACGGCAATCATTGCATGCGATGGCGACAGTAGGGAGATCGGTGATGGATCAGGACGCCAAGGGCTTCAAATGGATCGGCGGCAGCCCCATTCGTCCGGACGGGGTCGAGAAGGTGACCGGCGGTGCCAGGTTCGGCGCCGATTTCGCGTTGCCCGGTATGCTGGTCGGACGGGCCCTGCGCAGCCCCCATGCCCATGCCCGCATCCGCGGCATCGATACCTCGAAGGCCGAGGCAATGTTGGGCGTCAAGGCGGTGATCACCTCGGCCGATTTCCCGGACCATCCCTCGCAGTATGTCGGGCCGGAACGGGTGGCGCAGAATTTCCACCACATCACCCGCAACATCATGGCTCGCGAAAAGGCGCTGTACGAGGGCCACACGGTGGCCGCCGTGGCCGCCACCTCGGCCAGCATCGCCGAGCAGGCATTGGCGCTGATCGAGGTCGACTACGAGGTGCTGCCCCACGTCATCGACGTATTGGAGGCGATGGCGCCCGACGCGCCCCTGCTGCACGAGGACATGATCACCCGCGGCGTCGAACCGGCGCCCGAAAAACCCTCGAACCTGTCCAAGATCTACACCGTCGAGGCCGGCGACGTGGCGGCGGGTTTCGCCGAGGCCGACGAGGTGGTGGAGATGTCGTTCACCACCAAGCCGGTGCATCAGGGCTATCTCGAACCGCATGCCTGCGTCGCCCGCCATAACCAGGACGGTCGCGCCGAGATCTGGAGCTCGACCCAGGGGCATTTCATCGTCCGCGCGGCGACCGCCAAGCTGCTTGGCATGAGCGCCTCGGATCTGACGGCGACGGCATCGGAACTGGGCGGTGCCTTCGGCGGCAAGACCGTGGTCTATCTCGAACCCCTGGCCATGGCGCTATCCAGGAAATGCAGCCTGCCGGTGAAGATGGTGATGAGCCGGGTCGAGACCTTCCAGGCCTCGGGACCGACCTCGGGCAGCGCCATGACGGTCAAGGTCGGCGCCACCAAGGACGGCCGGATCACCGCCGGTGAGGGCAGCTTCATTTATCAGGCCGGCGCCTTTCCGGGTTCGCCGATGATCAACGCCTGCATGTGCGCCTTCTCCCGCTACGACCTGGCGAACGTCAGGAACGTCGGCTACGACGTGGTGGTGAACCGCCCCAAGGCGGCGGCCTATCGCGCGCCGGGTTCGCCGATCAGCGCCTTCGCGGTGGAGAGCGTGCTCGATGTCCTGGCCGGGAAACTCGGCATCGATCCGTTGGAGTTCCGCCTGAAGAACGCCGCCCGGGAAGGCAGCCACACGGCCTATGGCGCCCACCTCGGCCGCATCGGCTACGCCGAGACCATCGAGGCGCTGATGGAGCACCCGCACTACACCGCACCCCTGGGACCGAACCAGGGGCGGGGCGTGGCCTCGGGCTTCTGGTTCAACAACGGCGGTGAATCCAGTGCCTCCCTGCACATCAACGACGACGGCAGCGCCGTGGTGGCGACCGGCAGCCCGGACGTCGGCGGCTCGCGCGCCTCGATGGCGATGATGGCGGCCGAGACCCTGGGCATCGACTACGACAAGGTGCACGCCATTATCGCCGATACCGCCTCGGTCGGCTTTACCGGCCTCTCCGGCGGCAGCCGGGTCACCCTGGCCACCGGCCTGGCGGTGGTCGAGGCGGCCGAGGACGTGATCGGCGAGCTCTGCCGGCGCGCCGCCATCCTATGGGAGGTCGATCCCGAGGGCGTGGTCTGGGAGGACGGCCAGGCCAAGCCGGCCAGCAGCAACGTCGGCGAATTCGAGCCGCTGTCGTTGCGCGAGATCGCCGCCAAGAAGGCGCTGACCGGCGGTCCGATCGGCGGCCGCGCCTCGGTCAACGCCGGCGGCGTGCTGCCGGGCCTGGGCACCCATGTCTGCGACGTCGAGGTCGACCCCGAGACCGGCAAGGTCACCGTGCTGCGCTATACCGCGGCTCAGGACGTCGGCCGGGCGATCCACCGCGACAGCGTGGTCGGGCAGATCCAGGGCGGCGTCGTCCAGGGCATCGGCTGGGCCCTGAACGAGGAATACGTCTACGATGCGGACGGGCGGCTGGAAAATCCGGCCTTCCTGGACTACCGCATGCCGCTGGCCTCGGACCTGCCGATGATCGACGCGGTGTTGGTGGAGGTGCCGAACCCCGACCATCCCTATGGCGTCAAGGGCGTCGGCGAGGTCAATATCTGCCCGCCGATGGCGGCCATTGCCAACGCGGTGGCGAACGCCACCGGCGTGCGGATGACCGATCTGCCATTGTCGCCGCCCCGGGTGCTGGCGGCGCTGGACGCGGCGAAGGAGGGCTAGCGGATACGCCGCCGGGCGGCGCCCAGGGCGGCGAGGCCCAAGCCGAACAGGGCAATACTGGCGGGTTCAGGCGCGGCGATCTGGCCGGCGGTCAGGGCGTAGTCGTAAACCTTCAGATTGTCGATCTGCCCATGGAAATACTCACCGAAACCCTGGAACTGCGCGCCCAGGCGGGTATCGGTGCCGGTGGTCTGGACGCTGAGCTGGCTGGTGTGACTGTATACCAGGGATGAATCCAAATAGAGCCTGGTGCCCGTCGTGGCATCCGAGGTCAGGACGAACGAGTGCCAAAAGCCATCGATGGGATAGCCCGCGGTGGTGACTTGGTGGGCGTCGGTCACGCGGATATCGTGTGCGAGATTGTGTCCTATATAGAAACCGTTCGCGCCGGAGAATCACTGTGAAATCAGTTCGCGGTGGCCGACCTGGTTGGAAAGCTGCCTGGCGTCCAGGCTCACGGTGAAGGCCGACGTGCCCGTCGGTACGATCTTGTTGCCCACCATCTCTACGTAGTCGTTGATGCCATCAAGATTCAAAACCCCGCCGCTGACGCTCGCGCCACCGAACAGCGTACCGTTGGCTCCACCGACCGTGTCGATCACGCCGGCGCCGTTGAAATCGTAGTGGTGGATGAGCGCCGCCGCCTTGGCATGGTCGCTCCCGGCCGTGGCGACCAGGCCGCCGATCAACACGGCCGCCGCCGCCGAAACAAGATGCCGCGTTTGCATGGAAGTCCCTCCCGTCGCCCGTTGGGCTGCGTACCTGCTGGATACCAAGCAAATTCCATGCCAACTTGCCCTGTTAACGAAAAATCAACCACTTACGGCGAAGCCGCGGGACACACCGCCGGAAAGTGTAAAAAATACCGACAGATTCCAGTTCGCGCCTGTCGGTCGCTCGAAATCCCCTGATCGGCTTTAGGAAAAATTTCGCATTACTTGGTTTGGGGGCTTGGCTAGAATAATCGCCATGCTGACCCACAAGAGCATCTGGGCCGCCATCGATGCCCTGGCGGCGGAACATGGCCTGTCGGTCTCGGGGTTGGCACGAAGATCCGGGCTCGATCCCACCACCTTCAACAAGAGCAAGCGGGTCTCGCGGGACGAGAAACCGCGCTGGCCCAGTACCGAAAGCGTCGCCAAGATCCTCGATGCCACCGGCGCCAGCCTGCCCGATCTGGTGAGCCATATCGCCATGACCGGCGACGGCCTGCGTCTGGGCGGCCGGCGCATCCCGATCGTCCGCCTGGACCAGGCCGGCGGCCAGGGGTTTTTCGACGACACCGGTTTCCCGTTGAGCGGCGATTGGGATCAGGTCGATTTTCCCGAAATCGCCGATGCCGACGCCTATGCGGTGGAGATCGTCGACGACACCATGGCGCCGACACTGCGCCGGGGCGACATGGCGATCGCCTCGCCCACGGCCGGGGTCCGTCGCGGCGATCGGGTCATCGTGCGTACCGTGGCCGGCGAGGTGATGGCCCGGGAATTGGCCCGGCGCACCGCCACCCGGGTGGAACTGCGCCTCGCCGATCCGGCGCAACCCCCGGTCAGCCTGGACACCCGCGATGTGGCCTGGGTTTCGCGCATTATCTGGATTGGCCAGACCTGACGGGCTATTTTGTCCTGGGCTCGACCGCGCCCGGTATTTTGGAGAGATTGCATGACCGCGACGTTCTATCACGACGGCAAATGGCTGGACGAACAGCCGATCCTGATTGGCCCGATGAACCACGCCTTCTGGATGTCGTCGGTGGTGTTCGACGGCGCCCGGGCCTTTCGCGGCCTGGCGCCGGATTTGGACATGCACTGCGAACGGCTGGTGGAATCGGCCAACAACATGCTGCTGGCGCCGACCATGCCGGCCGCCGAAATCGCCGAATTATGCCGCGACGGCGTGCGCCGGCTGCCGAAGGACGCCGAATTGTACATCCGGCCGATGTTCTACGCCGCCGAGGGCTTCCTGACGCCGGACCCCGACAGCACCACCTTCGTGCTGGCGGTCTACGATTCCCCCCTGCCCGAGGATGGCCCCTTCAAGGTCTGCCTGTCGACCAAGCGGCGGCCGGCCCGCGATCAGGCGCCGACCACCTCGAAGGCCTCTTGCCTCTATCCCAATTCCGCCCTGGCCCTGGCCGAGGCCTACGAACGCGGCTTCGACAATGCCGTGGCGCTGGATGCAAACGGCAACGTCGCCGAGTTCATGACCGCCAACCTCTGGCTGGCGAAGGACGGCGTGGCGATGACGCCGGCGGTCAACGGCACTTTCCTGAACGGCGTCACCCGCCGGCGCATCATCGAGTTGCTTTCCAACGCC
>JASLMH010000195.1 GCA_030746635.1 Alphaproteobacteria bacterium
GCAAGGGCAAGCTGACCATGACCTTCGAGCCCGAAGACGGCGGCGAAACCATCCTGCGTTACGAGGTCAACGCCAGCGTCGGCGGCAAGCTGGCGCAAATCGGCTCGCGGCTGATCGACGGCACCGCCAAGAAGATGGCCGACGACTTTTTCGCCAGTTTTTCCGAGCTGGCGGCCGCACCGGCGCCAGCACCGGCGGTTGAGATCGGCCGACCGGCGGCGGCCACCGAGGTGCCGCCGGCGGTGGTCGACGCGGCCGGCCGGGCCGGCGATGCCTCGCCGGAGATGCTGCACGCCCGGGCCGACCGCTCCGAACACCGCGGCGCGCCGCCGCGCGAGGAGGCCGGCCGGCGCGGCGGCCTGCCGACCTGGGCCTGGGTCGGCGGCGTGATCATCATCGTCGGCCTGATCCTGGCTTATTTCAGCGGCGGCTGAGGAACCCGGCCGGCGAATTCGGCCTAATCACACAATCGGTGCTTGACCTTGTTCCGCCAAGGCGGAACACTTTGCAACAGTGGGGTTACGAGAGCTTCGTTCGTCGTTGATCCAGACTTTGGCGCGACACGACGGAGGGGCACGATTTCGTTTCACCTGAACAAGAGATTCGGCAACGAACGACAGGGAGGTCCCGTATGCCAACGGTTTCAATGACCGTGAACGGACAGGCTGTGAGCGGCGAGGTCGAGGACCGTACGCTGCTTGTCCAGTTCCTACGCGAAAATCTGCGCCTGACCGGCACCCACGTTGGCTGCGACACCAGCCAATGCGGCGCCTGCGTGGTGCACGTCAACGGCGACTCGATGAAGTCCTGCTCCATGCTGGCGCTTCAGGCCGAGGGGGCCGAGGTGACCACCATCGAGGGGCTGGCCAGCAATGGCGAGTTGAATCCGATGCAGCAGGCCTTCATGGACAACCACGGCCTGCAATGCGGTTTCTGCACCCCCGGCATGGTGATGAGCGCCATGGATCTGGTGGCCAAGAACCCGAACCCGGACGAGGCGACCATCCGCGAGAACCTGGAAGGCAACCTGTGTCGCTGCACGGGCTATCACAATATCGTCAAGGCGGTGCAGCAGGCCGCCAAGACCATGGGGGGCTGAGATGGCGGAGAATGGGATTGGCGCCAGTCTGAAGCGCAAGGAAGACCCACGGCTTTTGTTGGGCAAGGGTAGCTACGTCGACGACATCAACCGTCCGGGGCAGGCCTATGCGGCGTTCGTCCGCTCGCCCCACGCCCATGCCAACATCAAGTCGATCAACAGCACGGCGGCGGCGGCCGCCCCCGGCGTGGTCGCCATCTTCACCGGCGACGACATGGCGGCCGACGAGGTCGGCCCGTTGATCTGCGGCTGGGCGATCTCGTCGAAAGACGGCAGCCCGATGAACATGCCGCACCATACCTGTCTGGCCCAGGGCAAGGTGACCTATGTCGGCGATCACGTCGCCATCGTCATCGCCGATACCCAGGAACAGGCCAAGGACGCGGCCGAACTGGTCGAGGTCGACTACGAGGAGTTGTCGGCCGTGGTCGGCACCGCCGACGCCGATGCCGCGGGCGCGCCGCAATTGCACGAAAACGCGCCGAACAACACCTGTTTCGACTGGCATCTGGCCGACAACAAGGCGGATGTGGACGCGGCGTTCGCCGGCGCGGCCCACGTCACCAAGCTGGATATCCTGAACAACCGCCTGGTTCCGAACGCCATGGAGCCGCGGGCGGCGGTGGGCGATTACGAGCGGTCGACCGACAGCCTGACGCTCTATACCACCAGTCAGAACCCGCACGTGGCGCGCCTGGTCCTATCGGCTTTCTTCGGCATCGCGCCGGAGCACAAGCTGCGGGTCGTCGCACCCGATGTCGGCGGCGGTTTCGGCTCGAAGATCTACGTCTATTCCGAGGAAACCGCCTGCCTGTGGGCGGCCCGGAAGATCGACCGGGCGGTGAAATGGACGGCCGATCGGGCGGAGTCCTTCGTCTCCGACGCCCACGGCCGCGACCACGTCACCACGGTCGAACTGGCCCTGGACGGCGATGCCAAGTTCCTGGCCATGCGCTGTAGCACCAAGGCCAACCTGGGTGGCTACATGTCGCTGTTCTCGTCGGCGGTGCCGACGTACATGTACGCCACGCTGCTGGCCGGCCAGTACACCACGCCGCAGATCTACGCCGAGGTGAAGACCGTCTTCACCAACACCACCCCGGTCGACGCCTATCGCGGCGCCGGCCGGCCGGAGGCGACCTATGCCCTGGAACGGGTGGTCGAGGCGGCGGCGCGGGAGCTGAACATAGACCCGGCGGAGTTGCGCCGGCGCAACCTGATCCAGCCGGATCAGTTCCCCTACGAGACGCCGGTGGTCCACACCTACGATTGCGGCGACTACGGGGCCAGCCTGGACAAGGCGATCGAGATCGCCGACTACGCCGGCTTCGCGGCCCGTCGCGATCAGTCCAAGGCCGGCGGCAAGCTCCGCGGCATCGGTTTCTCGAACTATATCGAGGCCTGCGGCATCGCCCCGTCGGCGGCGGTCGGCGCGCTGGGTGGTGGCGTCGGTCTATGGGAGGCGGCGCAGGTGCGCTTCAACCCGACCGGCAATGTCACCGTGTTCACCGGCACTCACGCCCATGGCCAGGGCCACGAAACGGCCTTCGCCCAGGTGGTGGCCGATCAGCTCGGCGTGCCGGTGGAGAATGTCGAGGTCGTCCACGGCGACACCGACAAGGGACCGTTCGGCATGGGCACCTACGGCTCGCGCTCGATCGCGGTCGGCGGTTCGGCGATCGTCAAGGCCGGCGAAAAGATCATCGCCAAGGGCCGCAAGATCGCCGCCCACCTCCTGGAGGCCGCCGAGGACGACATCGAGTTCACGGACGGCAACTTCACGGTGGCCGGCACCGACAAGGCGTTGAATATCGGCGAGGTCGCCTTCGCCGCCTACGTACCGCACAACTACCCGGAAGGCGTCGAGCCGGGCCTGGACGAGTCGGCGTTCTATGATCCGCTGAACTTCTCCTTCCCGTCGGGCACCCATATCTGCGAGGTCGAGGTCGATCCCGATACCGGCACCGTCGAGATCGTCAACTACACGGCGGTCGACGACTTCGGTACCCTGATCAACCCGATGATCGTGGCGGGTCAGGTGCATGGCGGCATCGTCCAGGGGGTCGGCCAGGCCCTAACCGAGGGCGCGGCCTACGATCCGGACAGCGGCCAGTTGGTCAACGGCTCGTTCATGGATTACACCATGCCGCGGGCCGACAATGTGCCGAGCTTCAACATCGACACCACGGAGACCCCCTCGCCGCTCAATCCGTTGGGCGTCAAGGGCTGTGGCGAGGCGGGCGCCATCGCCGCCCCGGCGGCGGTGATGAACGCCATCACCGACGCGCTCGGCACCGAAAACATCGACATGCCGGCAACGCCCGAGAAAGTCTGGCGTGCCGCGCAGGCGGCCGGTTAGGTCGAGGGAGGACAAGCTATGTACAACTTCAACTATCAACGTGCGTCCAGCCTCGACGACGCCGTCGCGAAATTGGGCGCGGCGTCGGACGGCACCCTGTTGGCCGGCGGTCAAACCCTGATCCCGACCCTGAAGCAGCGTCTGGCCAGTCATTCGGACGTGATCGACCTTTCGGGTATCGGCGATCTGCGGGGCATCTCCGCCGACGGCGGCGGCGTCACCGTGGGCGCCCTGACCCGGCATGCCGAGGTGGCGGCGTCGGCCGACGTACCGGCGGCCCTGGCCGCCCTGGCCGACGGCATCGGCGATCCGCAGGTCCGCAACTGCGGCACCCTGGGTGGTTCGATCGCCAATGCCGACCCGGCGGCCGATTATCCCGCCGCCGTGCTCGGACTGGGCGCCACGGTCAACACCAACCTACGCTCGATCGCGGCCGACGACTTCTTCACCGGCCTGTTCGAGACGGCGTTGAACGATGGCGAGATCATCACCTCCGTTACCTTCCCGACACCGCAGAAGGCGGGCTACGCCAAGTTCCCGAACCCGGCCTCGCGCTATGCCATGGTCGGCGTCTTCGCGGCGCAGATGGGCGACGGCGTGCGGGTGGCGGTGACCGGCGCCGGGCCGTGCGTGTTCCGGGTGGCGGAGATGGAGAGCGCCCTGGCCGGCAACTGGTCGGCCGACGCGGTGGCGGGCATCTCGGTCTCGGCCGACGGCCTGAACAGCGATCTGCATGGCAGCGCCGAGTACCGGGCCCATCTGGTCACCGTGATGGCCAAGCGGGCCGTCGCCGCCGCTGGTTAAGACGGACGTCGATCTTCGAACTGGGCGGGGAGGCATGCCTCCCCGCCTTTCTTTTCATTCGCCCTCAACTGACCTAGTTTCCCCTCTATGAGCAGTCCGATACCCGACGACATCGACGCCACCCTGGCGCTATTGAGCGCCGGCGACTACATCGCCGACCGCAGCCTGGCGACCACCCTGTTCCTGGCCCTCAGGATGGGCCGGCCGCTGTTCCTGGAGGGCGAGGCCGGCGTCGGCAAGACCGAGATCGGCAAGGTGCTGTCCGAGACCCTTGCGCGGCCGCTGGTGCGGCTGCAATGCTACGAGGGCCTGGACGTCGCCTCGGCCGTGTACGAATGGAACTATTCCCGCCAGATGATCGAGATCCGCCTGGCCGAGGCGGCCGGCGGCGTCGACCGGGACAGCCTGGGCCAGGACGTCTTCCGCCAGGAGTTCCTGATCAAGCGGCCCCTGTTGCAGGCCCTGGAGGGCGAGCCGGGCGCGGCGCCGGTGCTGCTGATCGACGAATTGGACCGCGCCGACGAGCCGTTCGAGGCCTACCTGCTGGAGGTGCTGTCGGATTTCCAGATCACCATCCCCGAGATCGGCACCGTCAAGGCCACGGAGCCGCCGATTGTCATCATCACCTCGAACCGCACGCGGGAGATCCACGACGCCCTGAAACGGCGCTGCTTGTATTATTGGGTCGACTATCCCGACGCCGATCGGGAACTGGCGATCCTGCGCGCCAAGGTGCCGGGCTGCGATGAACGGCTGAGCCGCGAGGTGGTCGGCTTCATCCAGCGCCTGCGGCAGCGGGATCTGTTCAAGCTGCCGGGCATCGCCGAGACCCTGGACTGGGCCTCGGCCCTGACCCAGTTGGACCGGCTGGTGCTGGACCCGGAGACCATCGACAACACCCTGGGGGCATTGCTGAAATACCAGGACGACATTCAGAAGATCCAGGGCAGCGAGGCGGCGCAGGTCCTCGACGAGGTCAAGCGGGACATCGCCGCGGTCGGGGCATGAGCGACCAAACCACCATCCCCTTCCCCACCCCGCCCGGCGAACAGGGCGGCCGGCTGGCCGAGAACATCATGCATTTCGCCCGGGTGCTGCGGGCGGCCGGTCTGCCGGTGGGGCCCGGCAAGGTGCTGGACGCGGTACGCGCGGTCGAGGCGGCCGGCGTCGGCCTGCGCGAGGATTTCTATTGGTCGCTGTTCGCGGTCTTCGTCAACCGCCAGGAGCAGCGGCTGATCTTCGACCAGGCCTTCCACATCTTCTGGCGCAACCCGCAATACCTGGAACGGATGATGCACGCCATGCTGCCGCACATGCGGGTCGACGCCGAGGAAGAGGACCGGGAGGAATTGAGCCGCCGCCTGGCCGATGCCCTGGCCCCCGGTGAAGGCGAGGATGACGGCCGGGACCTCGCCGAGGAGCGGGTGGAATTCGACGCCGCCCTGACCTATTCCGGCCGCGAGGTCCTGCAGGGCATGGATTTCGAGGCCATGAGCGCCGAGGAGATCGCCCAGGCCCGGCTGATCATCGCCCGTATGCGGTTGCCGATCATGCAGGTGCCGACCCGGCGCCTGGCGCCCGATCCGCGCGGTCACCGGGTCGACATGCGGGCCAGCCTGCGGGCCGCCCTGCGCGGCAGCGGCGCCATACCCCTGAAGCGCCGTTCGCGCCGCCGCCGCCACCCGCCGCTGGTGGTGCTCTGCGACATCTCCGGCTCGATGAGCCGCTACAGCCGGATGTTCCTGCATTTCATGCACGCCATCACCAACGACCGCGATCGGGTGCATACCTTCGTCTTCGGCACCCGGCTGACCAACATCACCCGGCACCTGCGCCAGCGCGACGTCGACATCGCCCTGAGCCGGATCGCCGAGGGCGTCGAGGACTGGTCGGGCGGCACCCGCATCGGTCACTGCCTGAATGATTTCAACGTCAACTGGTCGCGCCGGGTGCTGGGCCAGGGGGCGGTGGTGATGCTGATCTCGGACGGCCTGGACCGCGACGCCGGCGAGGGCATCCGGGGCCAGATGGACCGGCTGCACAAATCCTGCCGGCGGCTGATCTGGCTCAATCCGCTGTTGCGCTACGAGGGCTTCGAACCCAAATCCAGGGGCATCCAGGCGGTGCTGCCGCACGTCGACGATTTCCGCACGGTGCACAACCTGGACAGCCTGGCCGATCTGGCCGACGCCCTGAGCCGGCCGCAGTCCCGGCGCGAAGACAGCCACAGCCAATTCACGGAGGCGGCCTGATGACCATGGAACCGGTAGCCCACGAACAGGTGCTGGAAACCGCCGCCGCCTGGCGGGCGGCCGGCAAGGGCGTGGCCCTGGCCACGGTGGTCGCCACCTGGGGGTCCTCGCCCCGGCCGGTGGGCAGCCAACTGGTGGTCGACGAGGGCGGCGATTTCGTCGGCTCGGTCTCCGGCGGCTGCATCGAGGGCGCGGTGGTGACCGAGGCCCGGGAGGTCATCGCCAAGGGCGGCACCCGGCTGATCGACTATGGCGTCTCCGACGAGATGGCCTGGTCGGTGGGCCTGGCCTGCGGCGGCAAATGCGAGGTTTTCATCGAGCGCCTGGAATGAGAAGCGATACCCTGCGGCAATTGCTGGCGGACCGGGCGGCCAAGCGCCTGGTGGTGCTGGCCACCGACCTGGACGGCGGCGAGGGCCGTTTGCTCTACCCGGCCGAGGCCGAGGGCGGCGGCGAAGGGCTGCTGGCGGCGGCGGCCGAGGCGGCGCGGGCCGACCGCAGCCGGATCGTCGAGGCGGACGATGGCCGCAAGCTGTTCCTGCACGTCCACAACCCGCCCCTGCGCATGCTGATCGTCGGCGCCGTGCATATCGCCCAGCCGCTCTCGCGCATGGCGGTGCTGGCCGGCTATGACGTCTCTATCGTCGACCCGCGCCACAGCTTCGCCTCGGAACAGCGGTTTCCGGGCGTCGATCTGTCGGACGACTGGCCCGACGAGGCCCTGGAGCGGCTGGCGCCGGACCAGCGCACCGCCATCGTCACCCTGACCCACGATCCCAAGCTGGACGACCCGGCGCTGATCCGGGCCCTGGCCTCGGATGCCTTCTACATCGGCGCCCTCGGCTCCACCCGAACCCACGCCAAGCGCCTGGCCCGGCTGCGTGAAGAGGGCCTGACCGACAGCGATTTTGACCGTATCCGCGGCCCCGTCGGCCTGGACATCGGCGCCAAGTCGCCGGCCGAGATCGCCGTCTCGATCATCGCCCAAGTGACCGAAGCCTTGCGCCGCCCACCGGCGCCGGCGGAGGGGGCGCCATGATCTTCGGCGATACCCCCCTCGATGCGGCCGAAGGCGCCATCCTGGCCCATGCCGTCGCCATCCCCGGCCAGCGCATGAAGAAGGGCCGGCGATTGTCGGCCGACGACGTCGCCGCCCTGGGCCGGGCCGGCATCGAAACCGTCGTGGCCGCCCGCTTCGAGGCCGACGACGTGCCCGAGGACGAAGCCGCCACCGCCATCGCCCGGGCCTGCCTGGGCGACGGCGCCCGCCTGCAGGCTGCCTTCACCGGCCGCTGCAACCTGTATGCCGAACAGGCCGGCCTGGCGGTGATCGAGCGCGACCGGGTCGATCGCCTGAACCGGATCCACGAAGCGGTCACCATCGCCACCCTGACGCCGTTCGAGAAGGTCGAGCCGGGACAGTTGCTGGCGACGGTAAAGATCATCCCGTTCGCGGCGCCGAGGGCGGCCGTCGAGGCCGCGTCCCGGATCGCCGCCGAGGCCGGCCCGCTGCTGACCATCGCGCCGTTTCGGGCCCGCCGCGCCGGCCTGGTGATGACCACCCTGCCCGGCACCAAGGACAGCGTGCTGGCCAAGACCGCCGCCGTCCTCGGCGACCGCCTGCGCCAGTTGGGCAGCGAGCTGGCGGTGGAGCGGCGCTGCGACCACAGCGCCGGCGCCGTGGCCGAGGCGGTGCGGGCGCAACTGGCCGAGGGCCGCGACCCGATCCTGATCTTCGGCGCCTCGGCCATCACCGACCGCCGCGACGAGGTGCCCGCCGGCATCGTCGCCGCCGGCGCCGAGATCGAGCATTTCGGCATGCCGGTCGACCCGGGCAACCTTCTGCTGCTGGCCCGCCACGGCGAGGTGCCGGTGATCGGCCTGCCGGGCTGTGCCCGCTCGCCGAAGCTGAACGGCTTCGATTGGGTGCTGCAACGCCTGTTCAGCGGCCAGCCGGTCGGCCGCGAGGAAATCACCGCCATGGGCGCCGGCGGCCTGTTGAAGGAGATCGTCGGCCGGCCGCAACCCCGGGCCGGCGATACCGGGGCCGAGGTGGTGGCGCCCCGGGCGCCGCGCATCGCCGCCCTGGTGCTGGCCGCCGGGCAGTCCCGGCGCATGGGCGCGGACAACAAGCTGCTGGCGGAAATCGACGGCAAGGCGATGCTGGCCCGGGTGGTCGAGGCCGTGCTCGCCTCCCAGGCCGGGCCGGTGCTGGCGGTCACCGGCCACCAGGCCGATCAGGTCAAGGCGGTGCTGGCGCCCTATGACATCCCAATGGTCGACAACCCGGCCTTCGCCGAGGGCCTCAGCACCTCGATGCAGGCCGGCCTGGCCGCCCTGCCCGAGGATGCCGACGGCGCCGTGGTGCTGCTGGGCGACATGCCGCGCATCGGCGCCCACCATATCGACCGGCTGATCGCCGCCTTCAATCCCGTCGAGGGCCAGGCCATCTGCGTGCCGACCCATGGCGGCAAACGCGGCAACCCGGTGCTGTTCGCCCGCCGCTATTTCGCCGAGATGCAGGAGGTCGCCGGCGACGTCGGCGCCAAGCACCTGATCGGCCTGCACGAGGACCAGGTGGCCGAGGTGGCGATGGACGACGACGGCATCTTCCTCGACATCGACACCCCCGACGCCCTGGTGGCGATCCGCGCCTCTACCGACTGAGCCTGACATCAGGGGATAGCGGGGACATGACCCAATTCCCAAAGGGAATTGGGATCGTGTACCCGGTATTCAGTGGCGCGATTCGGCACCAGCGAGGGCGAGTTAAGGGGACACGATCTGGAATGAACCCCAAAAGTGAGACACGGTAATTAGGGGACAGTTCCAACAAAAGGAGCTGAAGAATGCCCGGGAAGA
>JASLMH010000196.1 GCA_030746635.1 Alphaproteobacteria bacterium
CGTCAGCGTGAGCATCGCCACTGTCAAGGCTGGAAAAAGCAGCCGACGATAGAACGATTTCATGTTGTTTCCTCCTGAATGAATGCGGGATTGTGCAAATGCAATCACCGCTTCTTAATTCAGGCCTTGCAATCTCCATGCCAACTTTAATAATTATGTAAAATCAAGGTCTTGAGCAACGTTGACAGGCACGGGTATCGACAAGTGTAAAATCTATCGACAGTCTCAATCCTGCATTCCTCCGAGTCGGATACCCACCTGCATTCACGGGCTGTTTCATATGTCGTGTCCAAACCGACGGCGACGGTCGGGCGCCGCCAGTTAACGTTTCACAAGGGCATTCGTTAACCATCTTTGCCGACACTGGGTGTGATCGCCCGCACTGGCGGATCGCCCACGGCGCACCAAATCTGGCCGACGAGGGCGTAACAGCGTTGGAGTTCATGGCATGAGTTTGCCCATGGCCGGCCGCCTTGGCCGGCGCGCCCCTGGCTTCACCCCGGCGGCCGCCCTGCTGGCCGCCCTGGCCCTGTGGCCCGGCCCAGCCCCGGCCGAGAAGGTCGGCGTGACGGCGGCGGTCAACCCCCAAGCCACCGGCACGCCGCCTAAAAGGCCGACCCGCAAGCTCCATATCGGCGCCCGCATGGTGCGCAACGAGCGCATCCGCACCTATGCCAAAGGCCGCACGCAGTTGCTGTTCGTCGACGGCTCGGCCCTGACCGTCGGCCCAAATGCCGATCTGGTGCTGGACGAGTTCGTCTACGACCCCGACCGCAAGACCGGCAAACTGGCGATGACCGCGACCAAGGGGGTGTTCCGCTTCGTCGGCGGCCGCATCTCCAAGACCACCCCGGTGATCCTGAAGACGCCGACCGCCGTCATCGGCATCCGCGGCGGCATCGCCCTGGTCGAGGTCGGCGCCGCCACCACCGCCACCTTCCTGTTCGGCGAGCACATGAGCATGACCGCCGGCAACGTCACCCGGGTGGTGAAGCGGCCGGGCTTCGAGATGACCGCCGAGGACCCAGATGCCCCACCGGGGCAGCCGCGCCGGGTGCCGGGCAGCCGCCTGGCGGGCGCCGTCTCCGGCCTGGAGGGGGTCAGCGGCTCGGCCGCCGGGGCCAGCCGCCAGCCGGTGGACGAGGACGTGGCGAAAACCCAGCTTGCCGCCATCGGCTCGGCCGCCAGGCCGGCCGCGATCCGCATCGTCCGGACCGCCGCCACGCCGCCGCGCCGCCCCGAACCGCCGGCGCCGACCCCGAGCAAGATCGAGGGCCGCACCGACAGCACCACCGCCAGCCAGCAACAGGCCCGCGACCCCGTGACCACGCAACAGAACTTCGGCAACCTGGCCGGCCGCTACAAGACCTCGCCCCCGGCCGGGCCGAACAGCGGCACCGGCGATGGCGTCGGCGGGTTCAACCGTCCGTTCAGTGGCGGCGGCATCGTCGACGGTCGCCTGACGGTGGCATTCGGCGAGGCCCGGCTGTTGCTGCCCGTCCCCGCCGCCGGCGGCAGCTTGAGCTTCGCCGCCAACGCCGGCACCTCGCCCTTCGGGGCCGTCGCCGGCACCGCCTGGCTGTCCGGCGACGGCGATTTCTTCCACGCCAACCTGACCGAGGTCGGCCGCTCGGGCAACCGGGCCATGGTCTTCGCCGGCCGGCCGACGCCGCCGTCGGCGGTGCCCACGACCGGCCTGTCGGAGTTCGACCTGAGCCGCGATTTCGTCATGGACAGCGACATCCCCTTCATCCCCAAGGCCCTGGGCGGCGACTTCGGCACCGCCTCGGTGCAGCGGGACGGCGGCATCTATTGGGACATCTCGGGCTCGGCCAATGCCCAGCGGGCCGCCGGCTTCCTCTCGAGCCATATCGCCGGCAGCGGCGGCGACCAGGTCTCGGCGGTCAGCCTGATCGCCGGCCAGGTGCAACTCGACGCCAACGGCCGCCCCTTCCTGACGGGCGGCGTGCGCGGCAGTTCGCGCCCGGGCGCCGGCGGCCCGATGTATTTCTTCGACGGCCAGGTCTCGTCGACCCCGGCGGCCGACGGCTCGCACCTGTTCGGCACCGCGGCGCCGAACTATTTCGCCCTGCAATCGGCCGGCGCCGACGCCGCCGGCGCGACCACGCCATCGGCGACCAAGGCCCGCGGCCAAACCGCCATCGGCAGCCACTTCGGCAACAACATCGCGGTACCCGACGCCGACGGCGACAGCCCCCTCAAGGACCGCCTCGACACCACCCTGAACGGGTTTGCCGCCGGCATCGTCCAGGTCCTGAACAGCGGCGGCGGCGAGGCCGGTGTCGGCCGCCGGTTGACCACCAACGACAGCCTGGGCAACGTCGCCATCACCACCTCCGCCGCCACCAACAAGCTTTATGCCCAGATCGACGTGGCGGCGCCCGGTTCGACCAGCGGCCGGCTGGACCTGCGCTTCGGCGACAGCGGAGGCGGCTCGGGCCGCAGCGTCTATATCGACAGCGAGGCCTTTGGCGCCATCGAGGCGGCCAGCGGCACCACCGTGGCCGGCGCCCTGGCCAGCCGGACCAGGACCTACATGTTCGTCGACGACAAGGTCTCGTCCTCCGACGGCTTCCTGCCGGGCGGCGTCGGCTTTTGCACCTGCGAGGGCGTGAGCTGGGGCTTCTGGGGCGGCGAAGTCCAGGCCAGCGACGGCAAATACCACCGCGTGCATCTGGGCACCTGGGTGGCCGGCGACGTGCCCTCGGCGGCCGAGATCGCCGGCAAGACCGGCACGGCCAGCTATGACGGCCACCTGATCGGCACGGTCACCGCCGGCAGCGGCGTCGGCCGGCGGACCTATCTGGCGGCGGGCCGTTATCAAACCACCTATGATTTCGACAGCGACAGCGGTTCGGTCAGCATCAGCAGCTTCGACGGCACCAACTATTCCGGCAACGTGGCCAAGCTGGCCGTGGGCAGCGAGCACCGCTTTTCCGGCAGCGTCACCGCCGATTCCGGTCCCAGCCGCAGCGGCGACGTCCAAGGCGTGTTCTTCAATTCGGGCGGCAACAGCCACGGCGCCATGGGCGGCCAGGTCAGCATCAGCCAGGCTTCCGGCAACTACAAGGCCGCCGCCAACTTCGCCGCCGAACTGAACTGAACGTCGCCGCGCCACCGCCGGCGCCGCGATTCGCCTTTGTCGGAACTCTTTCCAGATGCCAATATCGGGCCGGCGCGCCATGGGGCGCGGCGGTCACGGCGAAGGGCGACGGGGCAAGCGGCGACAGCGCATGGAATTGCTGAGGATCCTGGCCCAGAACAGGTATATCGGCCCGCTCCTGGTGGCGCTGGGCGTCGCCGTGGTGATGTTGGTGTTCAACATCGATACCCTGCTGGGCGAGCCGGAAAACAACATCGGCCCGAAATCACTGGCCACGGTGGCCGTCACCGTCACCGTGATCCTGGGCATGCTGTTCCACGACACCCGCCGCAAATATGCCCGCCTGAACGAGCAGACCGAGCGCCAGGCCGAACTGGCCGACCGCCTGTCGGTGGCGATCGAGGCGCTGAACAACGCCAATGCCGAACTTCGCGAGTCCGAGGAGCGTTATCGCGGCCTGGTGGAGACCCAGGACGCGGTGATCATCCGGCGCACCGCCGAGGGCCCGTTGAGTTTCGTCAACGACACCTTCTGCGAGATGTTCGGGCTCTCGCGCGAGGCCGCCGTGGGCAGCGACTACGCACCGGAAATCCATCCCGAGGACCAGGGCATCGCCGACGGCTTGCGGCCCAATCTTGAGCTGCCGCCCTATCGCATCCGTTACGACCAGCGGGTGCTGTCGCGCCAGGGCTGGCGCTGGATCGCCTGGGTCGATTACGCCATTCGCGACGACCGCGGCGTGGTGCGGGAGGTCCAGTCGATCGGCCGCGACGTCACCGACCGCAAGCTGGCGGAACAGCAACTGCAGGTCGCCCGCGACGAGGCGGAAGCGGCGAACCGTGCGAAATCCAGCTTCCTGGCCACCGTCAGCCACGAAATACGCACGCCGATGAACGGCGTCCTGGGCATGGCCCGGCTGCTGCTGGAAACGGACCTGTCGGCACAGCAGCGCGGCTATGCCAAGGCGGTGCGTGAATCCGGCGAGGCGCTGTTGTCGATCATCAACGACATTCTGGACTATTCGAAGATCGAGGCCGGCAAACTGACCCTGGAGGAAGCCGGCTTCGATCTGTTCGACACCGTCGAGCAGGCCTGCGAACTGCTGGCGGCGCGGGCGGTGGAAAAGGACATCGCCATCGGCGCCTGCTTCGCACCGGAAGTGCCGGTGCGGCTGTTCGGCGATGCCGGGCGGCTGCGCCAGGTGCTTTTGAACCTGGGCGGCAACGCCATCAAGTTCACCGACCGCGGCGGCGTGATGATTTCGGTCACCGCCACCTTCCAGGGCGCCGCCAACATCGGCCTGCTGTTCGAGGTCAAGGATACCGGCATCGGCATCCCGGTCGAGTTGCAGGACCGCCTGTTTCATGAGTTCAGCCAGGTCGATTCCGGCAGCACCCGGCGCTTTGGCGGCACCGGCCTGGGCCTGGTCATCTCGCAGCGCATCGTCGAGCGGATGAAGGGCGAGATCGGCGTCGAAAGCAACGCCGAGCAGGGCAGCAACTTCTGGTTCACCGTCGATCTGGCCAGGGATTCCCGGGAAGGGCCCGAAGTGGCCGACGACATCGACCTGACGGGTCAGCGGGTGTTGGTCTGCCTGGGCAACCCGATCGCCCGCGAGATCGTCCGCCGCATGCTGATCGCGCTCGGCGCCGCCGCCACCGTCGCCGGTGGCGAGGCGGACGCGTATGTCTGCCTGGAGCGGGCGGCGGCGTCCGGCGAGCGGTTCGATACGGCGTTGATCGACGGCAGCCTGCCCGACGGCGGCGCCGGACGGCTGGGCGAGGCCATCCGCGACGGCGCGACGGCGGCCGCCACACCCTGTCGGCTGACCGTCCTGTTGCGGGTCGATCAGGATCGGCAATTGGGCGATCTCGCCGACCGCGGCTATCAGGGCTATCTGGTGATGCCGATCCGCCGCCGCGCCTTGATCCGCAGCATGAAGGGCGCGTTCGACGCCGTTTCGGCGGCGGATCAGGCGCCGATGGGCGCGGGGCATACCGACCCATTGCCGCCAACGGACAGCGGCCAGGTCCTGCTGGTCGAAGACAACCGCATCAACCAGATGCTGGCGCAGGCGCTGTTGCGCAAACTGGGGCTGGAAACCGCCTGCGTCGAGAACGGCCGGGAGGCGGTGCGGGCGGTCGCCGGCGGCGAATTCGACCTGGTGCTGATGGACGTCAACATGCCGGTGATGGACGGCCTGCAGGCGACCCGCGAGATCCGCAAGCTGGACGGCCGGCCCGGCCGTGTGCCGGTGGTGGCGATGACCGCCGGGGCGATGGACGAGGACCGCCAGCGCTGCCTGGCGGCGGGCATGAACGACTACATCTCGAAGCCGGTGGAGGACGAGGAGTTACAACGGGTGATCGCCGAATGGACGGACCTCGCCATGCCGGCGCCGGCACGAAGCGGCGGCACGGCCACGTGAGGATCGGCGTCCCCAGGGAGATCAAGCCCGGCGAGGGCCGGATCGCGCTGCTGCCGCCGCAGGTGGCGCGGCTGACGGCGCGGGGCCGGACGGTGATCGTCGAACGGCAGGCCGGCCTGGCCTCGGGCGCCGACGACGATGACTACCGCGCCGCCGGTGCCGAGGTGGTGGCCGACGGCGGCGCGGTCTATGCCGGCGCCGAACTGATCGCCAAGGTGAAGGAGATCCTGCCGGCGGAGTTCGATTTGCTGCGCCCGGAACATGTCCTGCTGACCAACATCCATGCCGCCGGCGATCCCCTACAACTGGATCGGCTGCTGGAAGTCGGGCTGATCGCCATCGCGGCCGAGGACACCCATCAGCACGGCACCACCAACAGCCCGATCGCCGGCGAGATCGGCGCCCTGGAAGGGCTGCGCCTGACCATGGCGCCGCACGGCGGCGGCGGCCGGCATTTCATGGCCCACTTCGGCGCGCCGGCCACCCGCGCCCTGGTCATCGGCCTGGGCGGCGCCGGCCGCGGCGTCCTGCGTACCCTGCTGGGCCTGGGCTGTTCGGTGGTCGGCCTGGACGTCGACCCGCGGGCCCGGCGCGAGGCGGAACTGACCTGGCATGACGCCGACCTGACCATCGACGACATCGGCACCCTGGCGGATCACCTCCCGGAGGCCGACGCGGTGTTCAATTGCGTGTTGTGGGACAAGACCCGCGGCGATCATTTGCTGAGCCGGCCGATGCTGGCAACCATGAAACCGGCGGCGGTGATCGTCGATATTTCCTGCGATGCCGGCGGCGCCATCGAAACCAGCCGGCCGACCACCTGGGACGACCCGGTCTACCAGGTCGACGGCATCCGGCATTTCTGCGTCGACAACATCCCCGGCGCCGCGCCGGTCTGCGCCAGTGCCGGTTACGCCGGGCTGCTGCTGCCCTGGATCGAGGCGGTGGCCGAGCTGGGCGCCCTGGCCGCCTGCCGGCGACATCCCTGGCTGGCCCGGGGCCTGACCTGCGCGCAGGGCACCCTGACCCATGCCGAGGCGGCCCGGGTGCAGGGCCGCGACTTCGTGCCGGTGGACGACTTCCTGGCCGGCGCGTGAGAGGGGCGGCGCGAAGCTGGCTGGCGGCGGCGCGGGTCTATGGCGACCGCCGGGTCATCGCCATCCTTTTCCTCGGCTTCTCCAGCGGCATGCCGCTGCTTCTGACCCTCTCGACCCTGTCGATCTGGCTGACCGAGGAAGAAATCTCGAAGACCACCATCGGCCTGTTCGCCATGATCGGCCTGCCCTACACCCTGAAATTCATCTGGGCGCCGCTGATCGACCGTTTGCACCTGCCGCTGCTGACCCGTTGGCTGGGGCGGCGGCGCGGCTGGGCCATCCTGACGCAACTGGGCCTGATGGTCGGCATCGTCGGCCTGGGCGGCAGCGACCCGGCGGGCAACGCCTTCGCCGTCGCCGTCTGGGCCCTCGTCGTCACCTTCGCCTCGGCCAGCCAGGACGTGGTGATCGACGCCTACCGGGTGGAAATCCTGGAGGAGCGGCAATACGGCGCCGGCGCGGCGATGATCGTCGCCGGCTATCGCCTGGGCATGCTGGCCTCGGGCGCCGGCGCCCTGTACCTGGCCGAGGCCGTCAGTTGGTTCTGGGTCTATGCCGCCATGGCCGGACTGATGGGGGTGGGTATCGTCACCGTGCTGGTGAACCCGGAACCGGATCTGCCGGCCGCCGACGACGCCGCCTCGCCCCTGGACGATCCCATGGCCTGGCTGAACGACGCCGTGATCGGTCCGTTCGCCGAGTTCCTCCGCCGCGGCGGCTGGCTGCCGATCCTGCTGTTCGTGCTGTTCTACAAGTTCGGCGACAGCCTGGCCGGGGTCATGGCCAATCCCTTCTATGTGGAAATCGGCTTCTCGAAGAGCGAGATCGCCTCGGTGTCGAAGATCTTCGGGCTGATCGCCACCCTCGGGGGTGGTTTCCTGGGCGGCCTGCTGGTGGTCCGGGCCGGCATCATGCAGAGCCTGTTGTGGTGCGGCCTGCTGCAGATGGTCTCGAACCTGATGTTCGCCATCCAGGCCCTGGTCGGCCACGACATCGCCATGCTGTCGCTGACCATCGGGGTCGAGAACATCGCCGGCGGCATGGGCACGGCGGCCTTCGTCGCCTACCTGTCGGCCCTGTGCAACGTCGCCTACACCGCCACCCAGTATGCCCTGCTATCGTCGTTCATGGCCTTGGCGCGCACCGTGCTGTCCGCGCCCGGCGGCGCCCTGGCCGACGCCACCGACTGGGTCACTTTCTTCCTCGTCACCACCGTGGCCGCGCTGCCGGGGTTGTTGCTATGGTGGTGGCTGATGCGGCGCGGCATCGTGCCGGAGATGGCGCGGGCAGCGGCGGGAGCGGAGGGATGAGCGCGAACGTAGAGATTATCGACGGCGACATCACCCGGCTGGCGGTGGACGCCATCGTCAACGCCGCCAACGAACAGCTCCGGCGCGGTGGCGGCGTCTGCGGCGCCATTCACGCCGCCGCCGGCCCGGCCCTGGAAGTGGAATGCCTGACCCTGGGCGGCTGCCCGACCGGCGAAGCCCGGATCACCGCCGGCCATGACCTGCCGGCCCGGCACGTCATTCACGCCGTCGGGCCGGTCTGGGAGGGCGGCGGCCGGGGCGAAGCCGGGTTGCTGGCCGGCTGCTACCGCCATTGCTACCGCCTGGCCGACCAGAACGGCCTGACCTCGATCGCCTTCCCGGCCATCAGCACCGGCATTTTCGGCTATCCCCTGCGGGCCGCCACGGACATCGCCCTGGGCGAGGCCCGGCACTATCTGGCGGGGAATGGCGGTCTGCAACGCATCGTCTTCTGCTGTTTCGGCGACGAGGTCACCGGAACCTACCGGGCGGTATATGAGGAGCTGTTCGGCTAGGACCTGTTGGGCTTGACCGAAGCCGGCCGGCCAGGCACTTCCGATCGAAGCGACGCCGACCTCGCGTTCCCGTGAATTGACCGCCGCCGCCGGACCGCCTAGGGTTTTCGCTGGATTATGGCAATGGGAGGCCCTGCCATGCGCAAGGCTTTGATTCTGGGTATCGTCGGTGCCTTCGTCTCGGGTTCGGCCCTGGCCGGTGGCGGCTGCTTCTACGACACGAAATCGGCGTCGGGCAGCCAGCAGCAGACCGTGGCGACCGATCATTCGAGCACCACTCAGACGCCGGCTCAAACGACGGAACAGACGCCCGTGCCGTCGACCGTCAAGACGGGTACCAAGGGCTGACGGGTTAGACAGCGCCGACCCGGCCAATCCGCCGAACCAAGACGCGAGCGGCGGCCGGGCGGACCAGGGGACGGGCGCGCCCGGGGATGATCATCCCCGGGCGCGTTATTATTTGCCATCGGCTACCGGTCCCGGTGGCCCGAATTCCGCTTAGCACATACACTGCAAGCAGCAGCCAAGTGAGGAATAGCCTTGGCGCCACCTTCCAGTCGCGGAGAGCGGACCATGAGTGAACAGCCCATCAGCTACGATCTGGCCGACGGCGTGGCCACCATCACCATCGACCGGCCGGAGGCGATGAACGCCATCAACGGTGCCGTGCGCGAAGGTTTGTGGGATGCCTTCCGCCGCTTCGTCGACGAGGACGAGGCCCTGGTGGCGATCCTGACCGCCACCGGCGAAAA
>JASLMH010000197.1 GCA_030746635.1 Alphaproteobacteria bacterium
TGCTACTCCGAAGATCGAAACTACCCGTCCGGCAGCACACCCGAAAGTCGTTTTTTCCATGCGCCGAAACCTAGTTCGGGTCAGCCGCAGGGATCAAGGCAGACCGCTGCCGTTGGCGGCATTTGCATTCGACCCCGCGAACGGGGAACAATTCGCGGCACCGGAACGCGATGCGGCCCCGGGGCCGATGGAGGATCGCCATGAGCAACGCCGCCAACTACCAATGCCTGCAAGTCCGCAAGGATGGACCGGTCGACTGGCTGACCCTGGATCGCCCCGACCGCCTGAACGCCCTGAACGCGACCATGGTCGAGGAATTGAACGACTATCTGGAACGGCTGATGACCGATCCATCCGTGCGCATGGTGGTGCTGCGCGGGGCGGGGCGGGCCTTTTGTTCCGGCATCGACATCAAGGATATCAGCGCCGGCCAGGGGCTGGTCGGCAACGACATCTCGGCCGATATCAACGGCCAGCGGCGGGTGGCCGAGGTGGTGCGGCGGATGCGCCGCTGCCCGCAGCCGATCATCGCCCTGGTGCATGGCATCGCCACCGGTGGCGGCTTCGCCCTGGCCCTGGCCGCCGATATCCGCATCGCCGGCGAGAGCGCCCGCATGAACTGCGCCTTCATCAATCTCGGCCTGACCTCCTGCGACCTCGGCCTCAGCTATCTGTTGCCGCGCATCGTCGGCGTCTCGGTAGCCTCGGAGTTGATGCTGACCGGCCGTTTCATCGATGCCCCCCGCGCCCTGGCCACCGGCCTGGTCTCGGAGGTGGTGCCGGACGAGGGGATGGACGCCGCCGCCGGCTCCTATCTGGAAGAGATGACGGCGACCTCGGCCCTGGGACTGAAGCTGACCAAGGAAGGCCTGAACATGGGCCTGGACGCGCCGAGCCTGGAATCCGCCATCGCCATGGAGGACCGCAACCAGGTCCTGACCCTCCAGAGCGACAATTTCCGCGAAGGCATGGCGGCGGTGTTCGAGAAACGCGCCGCCCAGTTCGACCAGGATTGAGCCCAGGTGACGCTCGCCGTTTCCCTGCTCCCGCGGCGGTGCCGGACGCCTTACGCCCGGGCAATTGTTGCAATCTTAATATTTCTGGCGGGGAATGGCTGACTTGCGATAATCGTCGCCAAGGTGACAAGGGAAACCCATGCCCTTGCAGGTCGAGATAGATCCTGGTCTTCGTTTCGGCAGCCCGTTGCTCGGCGAGCTGCTGGTCTATTGGCAAAACCTGCGACACGGCCGTCTGCCTTCGCGCGCCGATGTCGATCCCCTGGACATGGCGCCGCGTCTTTGGCCGTATCTGGAACTGGTCGATATCCTACGCCAGCCGGACTTGCGGTTCCGCTGGCGCCTGATCGGCACCCACGTCACCGAAGCGGTCGAACGCGACTCGACCGGCCGTTTCTTCGACGAGATGTACGCCCCGGAAGATCTCGAAACCTTGGCCATGCCCTTCCGTTGGGTGGTGGAAAACCGGCTGCCCTTGCGGCTGTTCGGCACCTCGGCTTTCGTCGGTAAGCATTGGCTCCGTTATGAGGGCGTCTATTTGCCCCTGGCCGATGACGGCGAATCCGTCGTCATGGTCCTGGGCGGCGTCGATTACCGGCGAGGGAACCCTGAAGCCAAGACGCCCGGTTGACCCGGCGTAGCGGGGGCGCTTCACTAACGGCCCGTAGCCTTTCCAGTCGGTTCGTGTCCGGTTCGATGCCAACAGAGACGCCACCCGCCCAATTCCTCGGCGATCCGCGACCGGCGGTGCCGCCGCCCCTGGATCGGGCCCGCGAGTTGGGTATTCATCAGGTCCTCGATATCGAGGGCCGGCCGAGGGGCGATCTGCCCGATCCGGATCTGCCGCCCGCCACGCTGCACCGGATGTACCGGACCATGGTGCTGGTTCGGGCCATCGATGAACGCGGCTGGCGTCTGCAGCGGTCCGGCCGGATGGAATTCTGGATCCCCTCGCGCGGGCAGGAAGCCGCCCATGTCGGCTCCGCCATGGCGATGGATGCGGACGATTGGATCTTCCTGGCGGACCGCGAACCGGGGGCGATGCTGTTGCGCGGCGCCAGCCTGCAAAGCCTGTTCGCGCAGTTCTTCGGTCGGGCCGGCGAGCCCTTGAAGGGGCGGCGGTTGCCGCTGTTGCTGGGCGATCGGGCCCTGAACATTGTGCCCTGCATGACCCAGGTCGGCGCCTACATCCCGCATGCCGCCGGCGCCGCCTGGGCGGCGAAACTGCGCGGCGATGGTACCCGCTTCATCGTCTATTTCGGCGATGGCGCCACCTCGCGCGGCGAATTCCACAGTGCCATGAACTTTGCGGGCATCCACCGACCGCCGATCATTTTCTTCTGCCAGAACAACGGCTGGGCCGTCTCCACCCCGACCGACCGGCAGACCGCGTCGGCCAGCTTCGCGGAAAAGGGCGAGGCCTATGCGGTCGACAACCTGCGGGTCGACGGCAACGACCCGCTGGCCGTCTACGCGGTGACCCGCCAGGCCCGCGAGCGGGCCGGCGAGCGCGGCGCCAGCCTGATCGAGGCGGTGACCTATCGCCTCGGTTTCCATACCTCCTCGGACAACCCCGACCTCTACCGCCTGCCGGCCGAGGTGGCGGCCTGGGAACGGTGGGACCCGATCCCGCGCCTGCGGCGCTACCTGGAAGACAAGGGGTTGTGGTCGCCGGCCGACGAAGAAGAACTCGTCGCCCAGTGCCAGGCCGAGATCGAAGGGGCGGTGGCGGCGGCCGAGGCGATGCCGCCGCCCGAACCCGGCGGGCAGTTCGACGATGTCCTGGCCGCTCCGACCTGGCGGTTGGAGGAGCAGCGCGCCCGGCTGCTCGCCGATCTGGACGGGGGCGGTTGAGCATGCCGCCGATGACCGTCCTGGAAGCCCTGAACGCGGCCATGGCGCACGAGATGGCACGCGACGACCGGGTGGTCATCCTGGGCGAGGACGTCGGCACGGCGGGCGGTATCTTCCGCGTCACTCAGGGCCTACAGCAGCGCTTCGGGCCGAAACGGGTGATCGACACGCCGCTGGATGAAAAAGGCATCGCGGCGCACGCCGTCGGCATGGCGCTGTACGGCCTGAAGCCGATCGCCGAGATCCAGTTTTCCGGCTTCATCCACGATGCGTTCGAGCAATTGATGTTCGGTGCCAGCAAGTACCGCTGGGCCACTGGCGGGCAGTACAGCGTGCCGATGGTGGTGCGGGCGCCGTCGTTCGGCGGCATCAAGGGCGGCTTCTGGCATTCGCAAAGCCCCGAAGCCTACTACGTGCACGGCGGCGGCATGAAGATCGTCGCGCCCAGCACGCCACGCGATGCCTATGGCCTGTTGCTGGCGGCGATCCGGGATCCGGACCCGACCCTGGTGTTGGAGCCGGTGCCGTTGTACCGGGCCCTGCGGGACGAAGTGGCGGACGACGGTACGGCGCTGCCGATCGGCGAGGCCTGCCTGGTCCGCGAGGGCGCCGACGTCACCGTCGTCACCTACGGCCCGTTGCGCCACGACGTGGTGGCGGTGGCCGACGAGATGGCCGCCGCCCGGGGTATCGAGGTCGAGGTCATCGATCTGCGCAGCCTGATGCCGTTCGACGTCGACGGCATCGTCGGCTCGGTGCGCCGCACCGGTCGCCTGGTGGTGGTCCATGAAGCGCCGCTGTCGCTGGGCTTCGGGGCCGAACTGGCGGCCACCGTGCAACAGGTGGCGTTCGGCTATCTGCATTGCCCAATCGAACGGGTGGCCGGGCATGACCTGCCCTACGGCTTCGCCGGTGGCGATGAATATTATCGTCCGAACCGGGCCCGGATCGGCGCCGCGATCACTCGTGCCGTGGAGTTTTCGTTCTGATCCGCCGCTTCCGGCCACTGGCTGCCGGCGATGGCCACCCGCTCTTCATCAGGGATCCGTGCGGGCAATTGCGGCAACCCGAGCCGGTCCCGGTCTGGCGACCACAAGTGCGCTGGGTGGGATTCGTCCCAAAAACCCCTACAGCACACATTTCAAATGACGCTTGCCTTCCCTGAAGCTTCACTTCCATCATGGCTGCGGTTGCAAGATTGCTCGAGGAAATCGCGGTCTATTGCCGCGATGTCGGTATTGCCGAAAGCACCTTCGGCCGGCGAGCACTGAACGATGGCAAGTTCGTTGCCCGTTTGCGCCGCGGCAAGGCGGTGACCACCGCGACCATGGAGGGGGTACGTACATACATGGCCAGGCGAGAGACCACCAAGGCCAAGGCCCGGAAGGCGCCTACCCGCCGGATGCGAGCCACCGTCAAATCGGCGGCAAAAAAGGAAACCTCGGAACAGGAATTCCGCTTCTACGACAACCGGCAGAAATACCTGATGTTCGTCCACACCTGCAGCGAGAAATGGGTGGTGGCCGATCGGGTGGGCATGGAATTGTCGCATATCCAGGTGACGCCGCCGGCGTTGCGGCTGTTCGACGCCGGCATGGGCGACGGCACGGTGCTGACGGGGACCATGCGGCACATGCATCGCCGCCACCCGACCGTACCCTTCTACATCGTCGGCAAGGAAATCAGCCTAGAGGACGTACGCCTGACCCTGGAGAAGATGCCCGACCGGTTCTTCGAGCATCCGGCCACGGTGCTGGTGATCACCAACCTGTATTACACCGAGGCACCGTCCTTGAAGCCCCGGTCGCTGGCGGCGGCGGCCAGCCTGAACTGGCAGGAGGTGTCGCTGGAGGGGTCGACGGCGCACGACTTCGAACAGCAGATCGTCGATTTGCAGTCCTTGCTGACCGACGGTTGGCAGGTGCGGGCCAGCGCCAAGACCGGCAATCCGCTTTACGTGCGGCCATCGGTGCTGGTGTTGTATCGGGAAGACCACAGATTGCTGCTGGATCAGGTGATCCCCCGGCCCGGTCAGGCCCAGGGCGCCTATGACTTGGTGGTCGCCTCACAGCCCTATCGGGCGCGGATGCCGCTCGATTTCAAGGTCGAGCGGGTGCTGGCGCCGTTGGCTCTGTCGCTGGCGCCGGGCGGTCGCATGCTGACCGTGCATTCACATGGCCACGATCCGGGGTTGGAAGTCATTCGCCGGGTCTGGCCCGACGAGGACCCCTTCCGGCACGACCGCCATCAGATCCTCGGCGGGTTGAAGGATATCCTGAGCCGGCAGCAACGCGATCTCACCTTCAAGGCCTACGCCGACAAGCGGGCGCTGTTCCGTTACGAGATGCACACCCTGCCGTCCGAGATCGGCAACAATATCGGCACCTCGACCCTGTTCGCCGCCTGGAACGCCGCCAACTACGTCGCCCAGATCGAGGACAGCCGGCTGGAAGAGGTGATGTCGGACCACCGTTACCTCGACGCCACCCGCGACGTGCTGCACGAACGCGGTGGTTTGTGGTTCAACGACGAGTCTTTCGTGGTCAGCCGCCGCCGCGCCTGAGCGGCCGGCCCTACCAGGGGGATAGGATGGCGAGTTCACAGTTGGCCGATCGCCTGGCCTCGGGTGGTTTCGCCCTGACGGCCGAGGTGGTGCCGCCGCGGTCGGGCGAGCCGGCCGCCGTGCTGGCCCGGGCGGAGGCCCTGCGCGGCAAGGTCGACGCGGTCAACCTGACCGATGGGGCGGGCGCCCAAACGGCCATGGCCAGCCTGCCCGCCGCCGCCATCCTGGCCCGGGGCGGCATCGAACCGGTGCTGCAAATGACCTGCCGCGACCGCAACCGGATCGCCCTGGCCGGCGATCTGCTGGGGGCCGGCGCCCTGGGCATCCGCAATCTGCTGCTGCTAACCGGCGACGACCCGAGCCAGGGCGACCAGCCGGAGGCCAAGCCGGTGTTCGATCTCGGCAGCGCCGAATTGCTGGCCCTGGCCGCCGGCATTCGGGACCACGGCCGGCTGCCTTCGGGGCGCCAGGTCGACGATCCACCCGACTTCCTGATCGGCGCCGCCGACCTACCGATCGATCCGGCTCCCGATTGGCGGCCCGATGGCCTGCGCGCCAAGGTCGATGCCGGTGCCCGTTTCGTGCAGACTCAATTGTGTTTCGACATCGGCGTCATCCGCCGCTACGTCGGACGCCTGCGGGACGAGGGTCTGACCGAGGGCTTGGGCATCCTGATCGGCCTCGGCCCGCTGGCCTCGGCCCGTTCGGCCCGATGGATGCGCGACAACCTGTTCGGCGTGCTGTTGCCGGATGAACTGATCGCCCGGCTGGAAGGCGCCGCCGACGCCCGGGCCGAGGGCATTCGCATCTGCGGTGAGTTGCTGGCGCAACTGGCAGAGGTGCCCGGGGTTGCGGGCGCGCACCTGATGGCGCCGGTCAATCCAGCCGATATCCCGGCCGCCATCGCCGCCGCCGGGCCGCTGCCCGGCCGCGCCGCGAAAGGCTGACTAGCGTCGCCGACCTCCGGCTTCGCCATATCGGCAACACCACCATTTCGCATAGACTGGAGCGGCCAAGAGACGCCGCGCAACGGCGCCGGGGCGATCGGGGGAAGGCATGAGCAACTTCGACTATGTCATCGTCGGCGCCGGTTCGGCCGGTTGCGTGCTGGCGCGCCGGCTGTCGGACGATCCGGCCGTCAAGGTCTGCCTGCTGGAGGCGGGAGCGCCTGATGGATCCGCCTTCATCCAGGCGCCAGCCGGGGCGGCCGTGATCCTGCCGGGCAAGTTCCTCAACTGGGCCTTCGCGACGGTGCCCCAGGCCGGCTTGAACGGCCGTCGGGGCTACCAGCCGCGAGGCAAGGTGGTGGGCGGCTCGTCGTCGATCAACGCCATGGTTTACATCCGCGGCCACCGAAGCGATTACGACCACTGGGCCGCCCTGGGCAACGACGGCTGGTCGTGGGACGAGGTGCTGCCCTATTTCCGGCGGGCCCAGCACCAGGAACGGGGCGAGGACGCCTACCATGGCGTCGGCGGTCCGCTGAACGTGACCGACCTGCCCACGCCCAACCCCGCCGGTCAGGCCTTCGTCCAGGCGGCGGCGGAATTGCAGCTTCCATTGAACGACGATTTCAACGGCCCCGAGCAGGAGGGCATCGGCCGCTATCAGGTGACCCAGAAGGGCGGCGAACGCTGCAGCGCCGCCAGGGCCTACCTGACGCCGGTGCTGGGACGCGACAACCTGGCGGTGATCACCGGTGCCCAGGCCGGCCGCATCCTGCTGGAGGGCCAACGCGCCGTCGGCGTCGCTTACCGCCGGGACGGCGAGGATCGCCAGGTCCGGGCGGCGGCCGAGGTCATCCTGAGCGGCGGCGCCTTGCAATCGCCGCAACTATTGCTGCTCTCGGGCATCGGCCCGGGGGACGAATTGTCCCGGCACGGCATCCCGGTGGCGCACGATTTGCCCGGCGTCGGCCGCAACCTGCATGATCACATCGACTACATCACCGCCCACCACACCGACTCGAAGCATCTGCTTGGGCTGACCCTGGGCAGCGTGCCGCAACTGATCGGCGCCATCCGCGAATGGCGCAACCATCGCACCGGCATGATCACCACCAACTTCGCCGAAGCCGGGGGGTTTCTGAAAAGCCGCCCGGATTTGCCGATGCCCGATGTGCAACTCCATTTCGTCGTCGGTATCGTCGACGACCACAGCCGCAAGCGGCATTTCCACCGCGGCTTTAGCTGCCATGTCTGCCAGCTGCGGCCGAAGAGCCGGGGCCATGTCGGGCTGAACAGCGCCGATCCCACGGCGGCGCCCTTGATCGACCCCAATTTCCTCGCCGAGCCGGAGGATCTGGACACCATGGTCGCGGGGTTCAAATTGATGCGCCGGATCCTGCGGGCGCCGGCCCTGGCCCCCTATCGCGGCCAGGAGCTCTACACCGCCGACGTTGACACCGACGAGGACATCGCCCGGGCGATCCGCGGACGGGCCGACACGGTCTATCACCCGGTCGGCAGTTGCAAGATGGGCAAAGACGAGATGGCCGTGGTCGACCCGCAACTGCGGGTACACGGCTTGGGGGGCCTGCGGGTGGTCGATGCCTCGATCATGCCGGCCATCATCGGCGGCAACACCAACGCCCCGACCATCATGATCGGCGAGAAGGCCGCGGACATGATCCGCAGTGCCGCCTGACGGCTCTTTGGAGCCAATTCGGGAGCGGGCTGGCCAGGCATTTCCGATCAAGTCGGAAACCGGCTAAAGCGCCTTGACGATGTCCTCCACCATCTTCTTGGCGTCGGCGAACAGCATCATGGTGTTCTGGGCGTAGAACAATTCGTTGTCGATGCCGGCATAGCCCGGCGACAGCGAGCGCTTGACGAACAGGCAGGTCTTGGCCCGGTCGACATCGAGGATCGGCATGCCGGCGATCGGGCTGCCGGGCTCGTGGGCCGCCGGGTTGGTGACGTCGTTGGCACCGATCACGAAGGCCACGTCGGTATTGGCGAAATCGGAATTGATCTCCTCCAGCTCGAAGACCTCGTCGTAGGAGACGCTGGCCTCGGCCAGCAGCACGTTCATGTGTCCCGGCATCCGCCCGGCCACCGGATGGATGGCGTAGGTCACCTTGACGCCGGCTTCCTTCAGCAAATCGCCCATTTCGCGCACCGCGTGCTGAGCCTGCGCCACCGCCATGCCGTAGCCCGGCACGATGATCACCGAGCCGGCGTTCTTCATGATGAAGGCGGCGTCGTCGGCGCTGCCGGGCTTCACCGGCTTGTCGCTGCGGGTCGCCGTGGCAACCGTGTCGCCGCCGAAACCACCCAGCAGGACCGAGATGAAGGAGCGATTCATCGCCCGGCACATGATGTAGGACAGGATCGCGCCGGAGGAGCCGACCAGGGCGCCGGTGATGATCAGGGCGGTATTCTCCAGGGTGAAGCCAATGCCGGCCGCCGCCCAGCCGGAATACGAATTCAGCATCGAGACGATCACCGGCATGTCGGCGCCGCCGATCGGAATGATCAACAGGAAACCGATCAGAAACGCCAGGGCGGTCATCAGCCAGAACCAGTTCGCCGTCGGATCGATGGTGAACAGCACGATCAGGGCCAGTATGGCGATACCGATCAGGGCGTTCAGCGGATGCTGGCCCGGAAACACGATCGGATTGCCGGTCATGATGCCCTGCAGCTT
>JASLMH010000198.1 GCA_030746635.1 Alphaproteobacteria bacterium
GAACGCTATCTGTTCGCCATCGAATACGCCCGGGCCGGGGCGCCGCGCCTGTCGCCCCTGGGCCTGGGCATGGTCGGGCCTGCGCTCATGGGCCATGGCAGCGAAGCGCAGAAGGCCCACTATCTGCCGCGCATCCTCTCGGCCGAGGATGTCTGGTGCCAGGGCTATTCCGAACCGGGCTCGGGCTCGGACCTGGCCTCGCTGCAATGCCGGGCCGACGGCGACGGCGAGGATTACCTGGTCAACGGCAGCAAGATCTGGACCACCAACGCCCACCACGCGAATAGGATGTTCTGCCTGGTCCGCACATCGAACGAGGGCAAGCCCCAGGAAGGCATCAGCTTCATCCTGATCGAGATGGACAGCCCCGGCATCAGCATCGAGCCGATCCGCATCATCGGCGGCGACCACGAGTTCAACCAGGTGTTCTTCAGCGACGTACGAGTGCCCAAGGCCAACAGGGTCGGAGCCGAGAACGACGGCTGGACCGTGGCCAAGTACCTGCTCGAATTCGAGCGCGGCGGCAGCGCCCACGGCGCCGGCCTGCGGGTGGCCCTGGACCGGGTGCGGCGGATGGCGGTGGGCCGCCGCCATTCCGACGGCCGGCAACTGGTCGCCGAGAACGCCTTCGCCCGCCGCCTGGCGGCCCTCGACGTGGAATTGACCAGCGTCGAATACACCGAGCACCGCACCATGGCCGAGATCGCCAAGCGCGGCCGGCCCGGCCCGGCCTCCTCGATGCTGAAGACCCGCGGCACCGAGGTGCAACAGGCGATCAGCGAACTGGCCATGCAGGCGATCGGCTACTACGCCGCACCCGATCAACTGGAAGCCCGGCAGCCCGGCGCCAACGTCGAACCGATCGGCCTGGATGACGAGGTGCCGACCATGGCGCAGTACCTGAACGACCGGGCCGCCTCGATCTACGGCGGCTCCAACGAGATCCAGCGCAACATCATGGCCAAGCTGGTGCTGGGCCTGTAGTCGGCATCGGGAGGAGACCGCGTGCATTTGGAATCCAGCGCCGAGAACTATGCCTTCCGCGACCAGGTGCGTGCCTTCCTGGCCGAGAACCTCAGCGAGGAACTGCGTGAGGCCGGCCGGCTGACCACCTCCATCATCAGCGATCACGACGCCAGCCAAGCCTGGCAGAAGGTGCTGTACCGCCAGGGCTGGGCGGCGCCGAGTTGGCCGCGGGAACACGGCGGCACCGGCTGGACGCCGATGCAGCAGCACATCTTCGCCGTCGAATGCGCGCTCGCCGATGTGCCGATCGTCACGCCCACGGGCCTTGCCATGGTCGGGCCGGCGATCATGGGCCACGGTAACGACGAGCAGAAGGCCCATTACCTGCCGCGCATCCTCTCGGCCGAGGACAATTGGTGCCAGGGCTATTCCGAGCCCGGCTCGGGCTCCGACCTGGCCTCGCTGCAAACCCGGGCCGTGCCGGACGGCGAGGACTATTTGATCAACGGCAGCAAGATCTGGACCACCAACGCCCACAATGCGAACCGGATGTTCTGCCTGGTCCGCACCTCGAACGAGGGCAAGCCCCAGGAAGGCATCAGCTTCATCCTGATCGACATGGCCAGCCCCGGCATCCGGGTCGAACCGATCATCACCCTGGCCGGCAACCACGAACTGAACCAGGTGTTCTTCGAGGATGTCCGCGTGCCCAGGGAAAACCTGGTCGGGGCCGAGAACGACGGCTGGACCGTGGCCAAGTACCTGCTCGAATTCGAACGCGGCGGCCGGGCCTGGGGCGCCCGCCTGCGCGGCGCCCACAACCGCCTTTCGGCCATCGCCGAGGCCCGGGGCCTGACCGCCCGGGCCGCCTTCGCCCGCGCCCTGGCCGACCTGGAGGTGCGACTGACGGCGATGGAATACACCGAGCACCGGGTGATCGCCGACATCGTCGCCTCCGGCCGGCCCGGCCCGGCCTCCTCGCTCCTGAAGCTGCAGGCGGCGACGGTGATGCAGGGCATCGACGAACTCGCGGTCGACGCGGTCGCCTACTACGCCGCCCCCCATCAGCCGGCCGCCCGCCAGCCCGGCAGCAACGTCGAGCCGATCGGCGAACCGGATGGCGTGGCGGTGATGGCCCGCTATCTCGACCAGCGCGCCCGCTCGATCGCCGGCGGCACCAACGAAATCCAGCGCAACATCATGGCCAAGCTGGTGCTGGGGATGTAGCCCGCCTTATCGCCGCCCGGCAAAGCGTGTTAGAAAGCCCTTCGCGCATGGTGGTTCGGTGAAGGAGCGGTAGGCATGCATCTGGAGATGACGGCGGAAGACAAGGCCTTTCAGGCCGAAGTGCGGGAATTTCTCGACACGGCGCTGACCACCGACATGCGCGACGCCTCGCGGCTGACCAGCGGCGTCTTCGCCGAGTTCGAGATCGGCCGCCGCTGGCACACCGCACTGTACGAAAAGGGCTGGATCGCGCCGTCCTGGCCGGCCGAACATGGCGGCGCCGGCTGGACGCCGATGCAGCGCTATATCTACGACTCCGAGGCCGGCGCCGCCGGCGCGCCGCGGCTGTTCTCGATGGGCCTGCGCATGGTCGGGCCGGTGGTGATGAAGTTCGGCACCCCGGAACAGCAGGCCCATTACCTGCCCCGCATCCTCTCTGGCGAGGACGTCTGGTGCCAGGGCTATTCCGAACCGGGATCGGGCTCGGACCTGGCCTCGTTGCAGTGCCGGGCGGTGGCCGACGGCGACGACTACGTGGTCAACGGCACCAAGATCTGGACCACCGGGGCGCAATATGCCACCCGCATGTTCTGCCTGGTCCGCACCTCCACGATGGGCAAGCCGCAGGAAGGCATCAGCTTTATCCTGATCGACATGGACACGCCGGGCATCAAGATCGAGCCGATCATCACCCTGACCGGCGACCACGAGGTCAACCAGGTGTTCCTGGACGACGTCCGGGTGCCGATCGCCAACCGGGTCGGCGAGGAGAACGACGGCTGGACGGTGGCCAAGTACCTGCTCGAATTCGAACGCGGTGGTGCTGCCTATGCCAGCACCCTGGCCGCCTCGCTGGACAAGTTGCGGGAAATCGCCGGCAGCGAGCGCACGGACGGCGGCCGGCTGATCGACGACGGCACCTTCGCGCGCAAACTGGCGGCCCTGGAGGTCAGGCAACGGGCGGTGCAGGCCACCGAACATCGGATCATGTCGGAGATCGCCGAGCGCGGCCAGCCCGGGCCGGCCAGTTCGATCATGAAGGTGCTGGGTTCGGAGAACAACCAGGCGATCAGCGAACTGGCGGTCGAGGCGGTGCAGTATTACGGCGCGCCGTTCCAGCCCGAGGCAAGGGTGCCGGGCAACAACGTCGAACCGATCGGCCCCGATCATGCGGTGCCGGTGGTGCCGAAATACCTGAACTACCGGGCGGCCTCGATCTACGCCGGTTCCAACGAGATCCAACGCGGCATCATGGCGAAATTGGTGCTGGGCCTGTAGGGGGCCGCTAACGCCCGTCGCGGGCGCGGGGGACAACATGACGCCGCCGGACGACACTGAGGCTCCCGCCGGGCAGGCGGCCAAGGGGCCGATCGGGGTGGATTTCGAACTGGCGCTGGAACATCCGAGCCTGGTCGAACTGCTGGGCTATTGGTGGGAAAAGTGCCCGCCGGGCGCCCTGCCCAGTCGCGACGACATCGACCCCGAGCAGTTGGTGGAGCACCTACGCTATCTGTTCATGGTCGACGTCGAACAGGCGCCGTTCCGGTTTCGCTATCGCCTGGTCGGCACCGCGCTGACCACGTTTCTGGAGCGCGATTCCACGGGCAAGTATCTCGACGAGGTCTATGGTCCCGAGGGCGCGGCGGTGGTGGCGGAACGCTTGCGGGCACCGGTGGCGGCCCGGGCACCGGTGCGGATATCGGCGCCGGTGCAATTCGCCAGGACCGACTGGCGGGCCTTCGAGGGGCTGCTGCTGCCGCTGGCGGATGCCGACGGCAGCATCAACATGATCCTGGGTGAGTTGCGCATCGGCATGCACGACTGACCCCATCGTCGCCGTCCGGCGGCGATTGCGGTGGCGGCTCGAAAGCAATCCATGCGATAATGCAGCCGTTATTGGGGCTTTGATTTCAGCGAATTGCACTGGTGCGGATGAAACAGGACGTTCACCAGCAAGATCAGGACGGCCGGGATCTTGGCGGCCGGTACGAGCCGGCGGAGACCTATGTCCAACGGTTCTCGCTGCCGGTGGAGTTCCCGGTGGTCTTCACCCGACACCTGTTCGATCCGGACAACGGCGTGCTGGTGGAGACCGTGCGGCGGCTGGAGCCGGACCGGCGGCATCGCCTGTTCGTGGTGGTCGACGACAACGTCGCCCGGGCCTGGCCGCATCTGGACGACGCCATCGCCCGTTACGCCACCCACCATGCCGAACATCTTGAACTGCTGGCGCCGCCGCAAACCATCGCCGGCGGCGAACACGTCAAGAACAGCGACGGCGAGGTCGATAGCCTGCTGCGGCGGCTGCTGGACCTGGGCATCGACCGCCATTCCTACGTCGTCGCCATCGGCGGCGGCGCGGTGCTGGACCTGGTCGGCTATGCCGCCGCCATCTGTCATCGCGGCATCCGCCATATCCGGGTGCCGACCACGGTGCTGGCGCAAAACGATTCCGGCGTCGGCGTCAAGAACGGCGTCAACACCTTCGGGGTGAAGAATTTCGTCGGCACCTTCGCGCCGCCGTTCGCGGTGTTGAACGATTTCGATTTCATCACCACCTTGAGCTCGCGCGACAAGCTGGCCGGCATGGCCGAGGCGGTGAAGGTGGCGCTGATCCGCGACGGCGATTTCTTCCGCTGGCTGGAGGCCAACACCGGCGCCCTGACCGGCTTCGAGACGGCGGCGATGATCCGGATGATCCGCCGCTGCGCCGAGTTGCACCTCCAGCACATCGCCGGCGGCGGCGATCCGTTCGAGCAGGGCAGCGCCCGGCCCCTGGACTACGGCCATTGGTCGGCCCACAAGCTGGAGGCGTTGACCGACCACGGCTTGCGCCATGGCGAGGCGGTGGCGATCGGCATGGCCCTGGATGCCCGCTACGCGGTGCTGCGGGGGATGCTGCCGGCGGCCGAGGGCGAGCGCATCTGCCGCCTGCTGGAGAATCTGGGTCTCAGTCTGTGGCACGACAGCCTTGGTGCCACCGGCGCGGCTGGTGAATTGCCGGTGCTGGACGGCCTGCGCGAGTTCCGCGAGCATCTGGGCGGCGAGCTGACCATCACCCTGATCGCCGAGATCGGCCGCGGCGTCGAGGTCAACAGCATCGACGATGGGACGATGCGGACCGCCATCGACTGGCTGCGACAACGAGCCGAGAGCCGATGAGACTGGCCGGCGACAACGACGTTCATCTCAGTTATTGCACCAACATCCATCCCGGCGAGACCTGGGCCGAGGTAGCGACCGCCCTGCGGCAATACCTGCCGGCGGTGAAGGCAAAGCTTTGCCCCGGCGAGGACTTCGGCGTCGGCCTGCGCCTGTCGGCGGCGGCGGCGGACAGCCTGGCCGAACCGGCGGCGTTCGCGGAACTGCAACAGATCCTGGCCGACGGCGGCCTCTACGTCTTCACCATCAACGGCTTCCCCTACGGCACCTTCCATGGCGCCCGGGTCAAGGAAGGGGTCTATCAGCCGGATTGGCGGGCGGCGGAACGCCTGGCCTATTCCAACCGCCTGGCCGATCTGATGGTCGAGCTGCTGCCCGAGGACGGCAGTATCTCGGGCAGCATCAGCACGGTGCCGGGCGGCTTCAAGCCCGACGTCCGGGGTCCCGCCGACGTGGCGGCGATGGCGGCGACGATGCTGCGCCACGCGGCCCATTTGGTGGAGCTGCGCCGGCGGACCGGCCGCCACATCGCCCTGGCCCTGGAGCCGGAGCCCTGTTGCCTGTTGGAAACCACCGGCGAAGCGGTGGCCTTCTTCCAGGACCATTTGTTCAGCGCCGAGGCGCTGGCCACTTTGGCGGCGGCGGCCGGCCTGAGCCTGGCCGAGGCGGAAACCGCCGCGCGGGCCCATCTGGGCGTCTGCCTGGACCTGTGTCACGCCGCCGTGGAATTCGAACAACCTGGCGATGCCGTCACCGCCCTGGACGCCGCCGGCATCGCCATTCCCAAGGTGCAGATCAGCGCCGGGCTGCGGCTGGCGACGGTCGATGCCGCCGGCCTGGACCGTTTGCGGCCGTTCAACGACGATGTCTACCTGCATCAGGTGGTGGCCCGGACCGAGGCCGGCCTTGAACGCCACCTCGACCTGCCCGAGGCCTTCGCCGCCTTCGATCCGGCCCGGGACCGGGAATGGCGGGTGCACTTCCACGTGCCGATCTTCCTGGCCGACCTGGATGGTTTCGCCACCACCCGGCCGGCGGTCGAGGCCTTTCTGGCCTTGCAGCGGCGGGCGCCGGTCACCCGGCATCTGGAGGTGGAAACCTATACCTGGGAAGTGCTGCCTCCGGAACATCGGCGGGACGACGTGGTCGACAACATCGTGAAGGAATTGCGGTGGGTCCGGACACAGATGGCAAGCTGAGCTGGCGCACATTCCTGCTGTTGGGTCGGGTCTCGAACCTGCCGACGGTCTGGTCGAATGCCCTGGCCGGGCTGGTGCTGGCCGGCGGCGGCATGATGCTGGGCGATCTGGTGTGGCTGCTGTTGCTGATGTCGCTGTTCTATGTCGGCGGGATGTACCTGAACGACGCCTTCGACCATCGCATCGACGCCGTCGAGCGGCCCGAGCGGCCGATCCCGTCAGGCCAGATCGACGTTGCCTATGTGTTCAGCCTCGGCTTCGGCATGCTGGCCATCGGCGTCGTCGGCCTGTCCTGGCTGGCCCTGATGCAGCCCACGGGCGGCGGCTGGCGGGCCGGGCTGGCCGGCCTGGCCCTGGCGGCGGCCATTGTCTACTACGACTGGCGGCACAAGAACGACCCGCTCGGGCCGGCCTGGATGGGCGTCTGCCGCATGCTGGTCTACCTCGCCGCCGGCCTGGTCATCGTGGCGACGCCGCCCGCCTGGCTGTACGGCGCCGCCTTCGTGCTGTTCTGCTACCTGATCGGCCTGACCTACATCGCCAAGCAGGAGAACCTCGGCCGGGTGGCCAACCTGTGGCCGCTGTTGTTCCTGGCCGTGCCGGTGGTCGCCGTGATCCTGCTGGCCGCCACCAATGTCCAGGCCGCGATCCTGGCCGGCTGTTTCCTGGTCTGGCTGATCTTCGCCCTGCATTTCCTCTGGCGCCGCCGGCCCAGCGACATCCCCCGGGCGGTGGTCAGCCTGATCGCCGGCATGTCGTTGCTGGACGCGGTGTTCATCGCCCATCTGGGCGTCGGGCATTTGGCCTGGGCGGCGGCGGGCTGTTTCGTGCTAACCCTGGCCCTGCAACGTTTCGTGCCGGGTACGTAGGGCGGTTCAGGCTCGGCCCGGCGGGGCAAGTTAAGGGGACAGGATTGAATCCTGTCCCCTTAACTTGCCGAAACTACCATCAAGGCGTGAACAAGTGATCCAGGACGATTTGCTTGACCGCCGTCGCCGGCACCTCGTCGGCCGGCAGCAGACCGGGTTCGGAACTGATCAATAGCGGTCCGGCCTTGGCGTCGTCGGTGGGGCGGCCGTGCGAGCCCTTGACCAGGCTGGCGTCCAGCGGGATCACGTCCATCAGGGTGCGGAAGCCCAGGGCCTTTTTCATCAGCCGCCAGCCGATCGCCAGTTGCGGCACCGTGATCGCCGGATCGACGAACAGCTCGACCGGATCGAAGCCCGGCTTGCGGTGGATTTCCACCGTGCGGCCGTAATCCGGGGCGCGGGCGTCGTCCAGCCAATAGTAATAGGCGAACCAGCGGTCGGCCCGGCTCAGCGCCACCAGTTCGCCGGAACGCGGATGGTCCAGGCCGTTGGCCCGCTTGCCCGCCTGGTCCCACACCGCCTCGACCCCGTCCAGGCCCTCGACCAGGGCCTTGACCTCGGCGATGCGCTCGGGGTCCTTGACGTAGATATGGGCCAGTTGATGGTCGGTGACGGCGAAGGCGTCCGAGGCGCCGGCGTCGAGCAGTTCGCGGCCCATTTCCTCGCGCACCCGGATCAGGCCGGCCTGACGCAGGGCGCGGTTCGGGTAGACCGGCCCGCTGACGTCGGTGATGCCGTATTCCGAGAGCACGATGACCCTGGTGCCGTCCCGCTCGGCCTGGTCGATCAGTTGGCCGCACAGGGCGTCGACCTGGTTCAAGGGCAGCGCCAGGCCGGGATCCGACGGTCCCAGCTTCTGCAGGCCGTAGTCCAGGTGCGGCAGGTAGACCAGGGTCAGGGTGGGATCGCGGGTCTGACGAACGTGCATCGCCGAACGGGCGATCCAGTCGGACGAGACGATATCCGCGCCAGGGCCCCAGAAGCGGAACAGCGGGAACTGTCCCAGCGTCTCGTTCAACTCGTCGCGCAGGTCCGAGGGGTCGGCGTAGATATCGGGAATCTTGCGGCCGTCGGCCGGATACATCGGTCGCGGCGTGATGCTCCACTCCACGTCGGCGTACATGTTGTACCACCAGAACAATTTCGCGCAGGTGAAGCCGGGATCGCGCCGGCGCGCCGCGTCCCAGATCTTCTCGCCGGCCACCAGCTTGTTGGATTGCCGCCAGAACCAGATCTCCGAGAGATCGCGAAAGTACCAGCCGTTGGCGACGCAGCCGTGGCCGTCCGGTGGCGTGCCGGTGGCGAAGGTGGACTGCACGGTGCAGGTCACCGCCGGCGTCACCGTGCGCAACGGTCGTTGGCCGCCGCGTTCGGCCAGGCGGCGGATATTGGGGGTGTGTTCGCCGACCAGCGCCGGGGTCAGGCCGACGACGAGGAGAACCAGGGTACGCTGCACGGACGAAGTCCCTTATGTCGGTTGGGGGCCTAGAGCATGTCGCGGGTAATCTGAACCATTTGACCGGCCCTCCAGGCCCCGTGGGTAGGCGCGGTTCGCAGGGCG
>JASLMH010000199.1 GCA_030746635.1 Alphaproteobacteria bacterium
GGTCGATGCCCTGATGCTGTTCGACACCGGCCCCGGTTTCAAGAAGGACGCGGCGCGGCAGGCCTGGAACCAGCGCGCCGGGCAGCGGGCCGACGATTTGGAACGGCGCGGCCTGGATGCCCTGGGCGCCAGCGCCGAGGTCCGGCGCCGCGACCACCGCTCCGCCGACGGCCTGGCCCGGGCCGCCCGCGGCATGCTGGCCCAGCGGGACGGCAGCGTCATCGAAAGCCTGCCCAACGTCGCCGTGCCGACCCTGGTGCTGGTGGGCGAGCAAGACGTCAATTTCCATGCCGCCACCGACTACATGAGCAACAAGATCGCCGGCGCCGCGAAAGTGGTGATCCCCGACGCCGGGCACGGCGCCAACCTCGACCAGCCGGAAATCTTCAACCAGGAAATGGGCGCCTTCCTGGGTCAGTTGGCGCTTTAGTTTCGGGGAATTTCAGGGCGGCAGCGGCAACAACGCGCCGGGTGCACCATGGATTGCCGGGTCGAGCCCGGCAATGACATAAGGTATTGAAATTCAAGATATATTCGTCATTGCCGGGCTTGACCCGGCAATCTCATGATGACCTGACGATTTAGCTTTCGATGACACGGGTAGTTTCGGGGACAATACCAAATTCCCCTTGCGCTATGATGAGGCCAAGCTCGGCAGAAAGTCGAATTTGGCATGTCCCCGAAATTACCTCCTATGACAAGGGGTAGCGCGATGAAGGCGAATGACGTGAAGGTCGAGCGCGGCAGTGGCAACGTGTACGAGGATTTGGGGCGCCCCGATGCCGATGCGCAATTACTGAAGGCCGAACACGTCACGCGTATCGACGAGATTATCCGACGCCGCCGCCTAACCCAGGTTCAGGCCGCGGACCTGCTCGGCCTTTCACAGCCCGATGTATCGCGGCTGCTGCGCGGTGATTTCCGTCAGTACTCGGTCGAGCGGCTGCTTCGTCTTTTGACGGCCCTGGGCCGCGACGTTGAAATCGTCATTCGGAATCCGCGTTCGCGGCGTCGCGGCAGGTTGAGCATCGAAACAGCCTAGCCAACGAGCCGGGAAAGGCTGCCGACCAACGCGAGGGGTATTTACAACACCGTCTTGGCCAGCAGCTGGATCTCCTCCCGGGTGCGGCAACTGGCCAGGATCGCGGCGACCTTGTTGTCCTTGGCCGCCGCCTGCCAGTCCTGCAGCCGCTCGGCGATGCGGCCGGCCGGGCCGACCAGGGAAACCTCGTCGATCAGCTGGTCCGGCACCGCCGCCAGGGCCTCGTGGCGGCGGCCGGCCAGGAAATTGTCCTGGATCTCCACCGCCGCGCCCTCATGGCCCAGGCGCTTGGCGTAGTCGTTGTAGAAATTCTTGTCGCGGGCACCCATGCCGCCGATGTACAGCGCCAGGTTCTCGCGGATCGGCTGGCGCGCCGCCTCCAGATCGTCGTTGATGTTGACGCCGCAGAACGGCGTGATCTCGAAATCAGCCAGGCCCTTGCCGCCGCCGGCCTTGGCGAAACCCTCGTTCAGCGGCGCTTCGAAAACGTCGAAGCGTTCGGGGTTCATGAACACCGGGATCATCCCGTCGGCCACTTCGGCGCTGGTCCGCACGCCGGCCGGCGAGATCGTGCCGGTGACGATCTTCAGGGGCTGGTCGGTGTGCAGGATGGTCTTCAACGGCTTGCCCAGGCCGGTGGTGCCGTCACCGGTATTGGGGATCTGATAGTGATGGCCCTGATGGGTCAGCGGCCCTTCGCGGGCCATGATCTTGCGGATGATCTCGATATATTCGCGGGTCCGGGTCAGCGGCCGGCCGTAGGGCTGGCCGTGCCAGCCCTCGATCACCTGCGGTCCCGAGGGGCCGATGCCCAGGATGAAGCGGTTGTCCGACAGCTGCTGCAGGGTCATCGCGGTCATCGCCGCCATCGCCGGCGTCCGCGCCGGCATCTGGATGATGCCGGTGCCGACCTTGATCCTGCTGGTCTGGGCCAGGATCCAGGCGGCCGGACTGATGGCGTCGGAGCCCCAGGCTTCCGAAGTCCAGACGCTGTCGAAGCCAAGATCCTCGGCCTCCCGGATCAAATCCATGTTGATGGTGAATTTGGCACCATGGGTACCCAGGATCAGTCCCAGTTTCACGAGCTTTTCCCCTTCCGTGGGTGATTGCTTCGGCGATGGTTTGGCGGCCAATGTATCGCCTGTCGACAGGGCCGCCTAGTGGGTACTAGGTTAGCTGGGTCTCCGGCGGGCGAGGGAAAGGCGGAAGCCATGCAATACGGCCTGATGATCATGACCCGGGGTCCCGGCCGCGACGGCGCCGGGCTGCTGGCCATGGCCCGGGCGGCCGAGGCCGGCGGCCTGGAATACCTGGCGATCAATGACCATGTGCTGGTGCCGGGTGGCATCGACTCGCGCTATCCCTATAGCGACGACGGCGTCTGGGCCGGCGCCGCCGCCGGCGAGTGCCTGGAAACCGTCACCGCCGCCGCCTTCATCGCCGCCGCCACCTCGCGGATCCGCCTGTTGACGTCGGTGCTGGTGGTGCCGCATCGGCCGGCCGCCCTGGCGGCGAAGATGCTGACCACGGTGGAGGTGCTGTCGGGGGGCCGGCTAACGGTGGGCTGCGGCGCCGGCTGGATGCGCGAGGAGTTCGAGGCGCTGCAACTGCCGCCGTTCGCCGAGCGCGGCAAGGTGACGGATGAATACATCGCCGCCTTCCGCGAGCTCTGGACCGCCGAGAGATCCAGTTTCTCGGGCGATTATGTGAGCTTTTCCGACGTCGTGTTCGAACCAAAGCCGCTGCAGAAGCCGCATCCGCCGGTCTGGATCGGCGGCGAAAGCCCGCCGGCCATCCGCCGGGCGGCCCGTCTGGGCGATGGCTGGTATCCGGCCAGCCACAATCCCGCTTTCCTGCTCGATACGCCGGGCCGCTATGCCGAGGCCCTGAAACTGCTGCACGAGGAGGCCGACAAACAGGGCCGTGATCCACGCGCCATCCATCGCGCCTACCTGGCCCTGCGGCCGTTGGAAACCACCAGCCAGGCCGAGGGCGGCGACCGCCGGCCCCTGTCCGGCACGCCGGCGGAGGTGGCCGAGGACATCGCCGCCTTCGCCGAACGCGGCGTCGAGACCATCATCTTCAACATCGCCGCCCCCGAACTCGACCAGGTGGTCGAGCGGGTGAACTGGCTGACCGGCGAGGTTCTGCCCTTGGCCCGCTAAGGGTCACGATCCCCAAGTCATCAGGAGTATCCATGAATTCGGCCAAATACGAGATCGCCGTGATCGGCGGCACCGGCGCCCTGGGTTTCGGCCTGGGCCTGCGCTGGGCCCGGGCCGGGCACCACATCATCATCGGTTCGCGGGCCCAGGACAGCGCCGACCGGGCGGTCGAGCGGATGCGGGGCCTATTGCCGGAGGCCCGGGTCAGCGGCCTGGAAAACGGCCCGGCGGCGGCGGCGGCGGAGATCGTCGTCCTCACCGTGCCATTTTCGAACCAGGCGCCGATGCTGGCGGCCGTGCACGACGGCAGCCAGGGCAAGATCCTGGTCGACGTTACCGTACCGTTGCAGCCGCCCAAGGTACGCACCGTGCAATTGCCGCCCGAAGGCTCCGCCGGCCAGGCGGCTCAGAAAGCCCTGGGCGAGAACGTGCGGGTGGTTTCGGCTTTCCAGAACGTGGCGGCCGATCACCTCGCCGAGCTGGATCACGACATCGATTGCGACATCCTGGTCTGCGGCAACGACCCCGACGCCCGCGAGGTGGTGGTCGGTCTGGCCGGGGATGCCGGCATGCGGGCCTGGCAGGCCGGTCGGATCGAGAATTCGGTGGTCGCCGAGGCCCTGACCTCGGCCCTGATTTTCATGAACAACCGCTACAAGATCGCCGGCGCCGGTATCCGGATCACCGGCGAGCCCGGTACCGGCGGCTAGGGTTGTCCGCAAACATTCATAGGCCGGCGTGAACCCCATGAAGACATCGCGGCTGCAACTGATCGCCCTGCCGGACCTGCCCATGGTGCGGCCGGGCGATGACCTCGCCGATCTCATCCTGCAGGGCGTGGCGGGGGCCGGCGAGGCCCTGCGCGATAGTGATGTCCTGGTGCTGGCCCAGAAGATCGTCTCCAAGGCCAACGGCCGCATCGTCGATTTGCGGGGGGTGACGCCGTCGGCGCGGGCGGCGGCCCTGGCGGCGGAGGTCGACAAGGATCCCCGTCTGATCGAATTGATCCTGTCGGAGTCGACGGAAGTGGTGGCCAAGCGGCCCGGCGTCATCGTCGTCGCCCATCGTCTGGGCATCGTCCTGGCCAACGCCGGCATCGATGCCTCCAATGTCGAGCAGGAAGGCGATAGCGAACGGGTCCTGTTGCTGCCCGAGGACCCGGACGCCGACTGCCGGGCCTTGTGCCAGGCCATGCACGAGAGGCAGGGCGTCAGGGTGGCGGCGGTGATCAACGACAGCGTCGGCCGGGCCTGGCGGAACGGCACCATGGGCCTGGCCATCGGTTCGGCCGGGCTACCGGCGTTATGGGATCTGCGGGGCGAGCCGGACCTGTACGGCCGCGAGTTGCAGGTCAGCGAGGTCGGCCTGGCCGACCAACTGGCCTCGGCCGGCTCGCTGCTGCAGGGGGAGGGCAGCCAGGGACAGCCGGTGGTGCTGGTCCGCGGCCTCCGCTTCCCGGGCTCTGAGCAGGGCGCCGGCGCGCTGCTGCGGCCGGCCGAGCAGGACATGTTCCGTTGAGCGAACCGGCCGCCATCGTCGCCCTGTCGGGCGGTGTCGGCGGGGCCAAGCTGGCCCTGGGGCTGTCGCGGGTGGTGGCCGGCGCCGAATTGCTGGTAGTCGCCAATACCGGCGACGATTTCGAACATCTTGGTCTGACCATCTGCCCGGACCTGGACACCGTCACCTATACCCTCTCGGGACTGGCCAACCTCGAGCTGGGCTGGGGCCGGGCCGACGAGACCTGGGGCTTCATGGCCGCCCTGGAGCAACTCGGCGGCGAGACCTGGTTCAACCTGGGCGACGGCGATCTGGCCTTGCACCTGCTGCGGGGCGAGCGCCTGGCCCGGGGCGACAGCCTGTCGTCGGTGACCAGGGCGGTCACCGAGCGCCTGGGTATCGCCGCCCGCATCGTACCGATGTCCGACGACCCGGTCCGTACCTATGTGCGTACGGCGGACGGACCCCTGGCCTTTCAGCACTATTTCGTGCGCGACCGTTGCGAACCGGCGGTCGGCGGTTTCGAGTTCCGGGGTATCGAAGGGGCCCGGCCGCAGGCCGAATTCATCGCCGCCCTGGCGGCCGACGATCTGCGCGCCGTCGTCATCACCCCATCCAACCCCTTCGTCAGCATCGACCCGATCCTCGAGCTGCCGGGGGTTCGCCGGGCCCTGGCCGACGCCGCCGCGCCGATCATCGCCGTCTCGCCCATCGTCGGCGGCCAGGCGATCAAGGGTCCGGCGGCGAAGATGATGGCGGAGTTGGGCATGCCCGGCTCGGCCCTGGCGGTGGCCGAGCACTACGGCGGCCTACTGGACGGCTTCGTGCTCGATCGGGTCGATGGCGAGCAGGCCGAGGCGGTAGCCGCCCTGGGGTTACGGCCGCTGGTCACTGGCACGGTGATGCGAAGCCTGGCGGACCGGGAAGCCCTGGCCCGCGATGTCCTGGCCTTCGCCGATGCCTTGCGGCGCGTGGACTGACGGCGATGTGGGCGGTGGTGCCGATCAAGGGCTTCGCGGCGCCGAAACGGCGTCTGGCGGCGGTGCTGTCGCCGGCCGAACGGGGCCGATTGGCGGCCCATATGATGCAGGACGTATTGGCCGCCCTGACCGGCCTGGACGGCGTCATGGTGATCAGCGGCGATGCCGGGGTGCTGGAGATGGCCCATGACCTGGGCGCCCGGACCGAGACCGAACGGCGGCCGCAGGGCTACAGCACGGCGGTTCGCCAGGCGGCCGAAACCCTGGCCGCCGAAGGGGTCGGGGCGATGATGCACGTGCCGGGGGACATACCGTTGATCAACACCGACGAGGTTACTGGGGTGGTCGCGGCCCATCGGGGGGCACGGGCGGTGACGGTGGTGCCGTCGCGGGATCGGGACGGCACCAACTGCCTGGCCCTGTCGCCGCCGGATCTGTTGCGGCCGGCCTTTGGCGCCGACAGTTTCGAGCGCCACTGCGCCCTGGCCAGGCAGGCCGGGGTGGAGCCGACGGTGCTGTCGCTGCCCGGCTTCGCCCTCGACATTGACACGCCGGACGATCTGCGCCTGTTTTGTCGGCAGGCCGGCGATGGCCAGAGCTTGCGCTATCTGGCGGAGGCGGGCATCGTCGAGCGGATCAGCAATTGAGGGACGGGTCGCGAAAGTGCCTAGGGAGTTGAGTATGGACGGCTGGATCGATCGCCGGCGGCCAACCGACGGGGAGGCGCTTTCGCTGGCCGATCGCGATGATCTGTCGGTCCTGGAGGCGGCCGCCGCCGGCCTGCGCGATGCCGGTCACGGCCGGCTGGTCAGCTATTCCCGCAAGGTTTTCATCCCGCTGACGAAATTGTGCCGCGACGTCTGCCACTACTGCACCTTCGCCCAGCCGCTGCGGCGCGGGCAGGCGGCCTTTATGTCGCCGGAGGAGGTTCTGGCGGTGGCCCGGGCCGGGGCCGAGGCCGGTTGCAAGGAAGCCCTGTTCACCCTGGGCGACAAGCCCGAGTTGCGCTACCGGGTGGCGCGCGAGGAACTGGCGGCGCTGGGTCATGACACCACCCTGTCATACCTGCGCGAGGTTGCCCTGCTGGTGTTCGAGGAGACCGGCCTTTTGCCGCACCTCAATCCCGGTGTGGTCGGGGAGGCGGACCTGGCGGCTTTGCGCGAGGCCTCGGTCTCCCAGGGGCTGATGCTGGAATCCACCTCCCGCCGGTTGCTGGAAAAGGGCCGGTGCCATCACGGCTCGCCCGACAAGGATCCCGCGTTACGGCTGGCCTGCATCGAACAGGCCGGGCGGTTGGCGATCCCGTTCACCAGCGGCATTTTGATCGGCATCGGCGAGACCCGGCGGGAACGGATCGAGGCGCTGCTGGAGTTGCGTCGTCTGCACCGGGAGCATGGCCACATCCAGGAAATCATCGTACAGAACTTCCGGGCCAAGCCGGATACCCGCATGGCCGACTGGCCGGATACGACCCTGGACGAGCTGCGCTGGAGCATCGCCGCCGCCCGCCTGATCTTCGGCCCCGAGATGACCGTGCAGGCCCCGCCTAACCTTAGCCCGGGCGGCGCCACGACGCTGATCGGCGCCGGCATCGACGATTGGGGCGGCGTCTCGCCGGTGACGCCCGACCACGTCAACCCGGAGGCGCCCTGGCCGCACCTGCGCCGGTTGGCCGACGATACCGCCGCCGCCGGCAAGCATCTGGTGGAGCGCCTGGCGATCTATCCCGAATACGCCCTGGCCGCCGACCGCTGGCTGGACCCGGCCTTCCGTCCGGCGGTGCTGCAACGCATCGACGGTGCCGGCCTGGCCCGCACGGATACCTGGTCGCCGGGCATCGATACCGCGCCGCCCACGGCCATCGCCGTCGCCACCGGCGGCTCGGCCGAATTGGGCCGGCTGCTGGGGCGGGCCAGCGACGGCGGCGAGCTGACCGAGGCGGAAGTGACGCGGCTGTTCGCCGCCCGCGGCGGCGAGGTCGACGAGGTCTGCCAAGCGGCGGACGAGTTGCGCCAGCGGGTCTGCGGCGACGAGGTCTCCTACGTCGTGGTGCGCAACATCAACTACACCAACATCTGCTATTTCAAATGCCGGTTCTGCGCCTTCTCCAAGGGCAAGCTGAGCGAGAACCTGCGCGGCCGGCCCTATGACCTCACCTTGCAGGAGATCGGCCGGCGGGTGGCCGAGGCCTGGGAGCGCGGCGCCACCGAGGTCTGCATGCAGGGCGGCATTCATCCCGAATATACCGGCCAGACCTACCTGAACATCCTGGCGGCAACGAAGACCGTGGCGCCGGAGATGCACGTGCACGCCTTCTCGCCGCTGGAGGTCTATCAGGGCGCCGAGACCCTGGGCCTGCCGCTGGCCGAATATCTGGTCCGCCTGCGCGAGGCCGGCCTGGGCTCGCTGCCCGGCACGGCGGCCGAGGTGCTGGACGACGAGGTGCGGGACGTTCTCTGCCCGGACAAATTGACCACCGGGCAATGGCTGGAGGTCATGGAGGCGGCCCACACAGCCGGCCTGCGCTCCACCGCCACCATCATGTTCGGTCACGTCGACCGGCCCCACCATTGGGCCCGGCATCTGCTGCGCATTCGCGAATTGCAGGCGCGGACCGGCGGTTTCACGGAACTGGTGCCGCTGCCCTTCGTGCATATGGAGGCGCCGATCTATTTGAAGGGCCGGGCCCGCATGGGGCCGACCTTCCGCGAGGCGGTGCTGCTGCACGCCGTCGCCCGCCTGGCCCTGCATCCGCATTTCCGGAACATCCAGGCCAGTTGGGTGAAGATGGGGGCCGACGGCATCAAGGCCTGCCTGAACGCCGGTGCCAACGACCTGGGCGGTACCTTGATGAACGAATCCATCACCCGGGCCGCCGGCGCCGAATTCGGCGAGGAGTTACCGCCCGCGGACATGGAGGCGCTGATCCGCTCCCTCGGCCGCCGGCCGGTACAGCGCACCACCCTGTACGGCCGGCCGTCCGAAGGGCAGGTGGCGGCCTCGTTCGCGGCCCGGCCGTTGAGCGCCGTGATCAACGATCCGGCGCAAAAGTACGAACGGGCCGAGGAGGGGCGGGAGCTGGTGCGGCCGGGCCTGGAAGCGGCCGGCGGCGACTAGAGCATGTCGCGGGTAATCTGATTCATTTGATGGCGCTAGCAAGCCATTGGGGTAGGCGCGTGGCGCAGCGCGA
>JASLMH010000019.1 GCA_030746635.1 Alphaproteobacteria bacterium
CCTCGCTGACGAGGACCTTGTCAAGCAGATGCACGACGATCTCTACGACGGTCTCGGTGACGAGATCGCGGAGAGCGTCCGCATCCTGCTCGATCGGGGTTGGGCAGCCTACGACATCCTGACCAAGGCCCTGGTCGAGGGCATGCGTATCGTCGGTATCGATTTCCGCGAGGGCATTCTGTTCGTGCCCGAGGTTCTGTTGTCAGCCAACGCCATGAAGGGGGGCATGGCCATCCTGCGCCCCCTGCTCATCGAGAGCGACGCGCCGCCGATGGGCAAGATCGTGATCGGCACGGTCAAGGGCGACATCCACGACATCGGCAAGAACCTGGTGGCGATGATGATGGAGGGGGCCGGCTTCGAGGTCGTCGATCTCGGCATCAACAACCCGGTGGAGAACTTCCTGGCGGCGATCGATGAACACCAGCCGGACATCATCGGCATGTCCGCCCTGCTGACCACCACCATGCCGTACATGAAGGTGGTGATCGATACCCTGGTCGAGAAGGGCCTGCGGGCCGACCATATCGTGCTGGTCGGCGGCGCGCCGCTGAACCAGGAGTTCGCCGAGAGCGTTGGCGCCGACGCCTATTGCCGCGATGCCGCCACGGCGGTGGAAATCGCCAAGGACTTCATGAGCCGCCGCCAAGGCTCGTTGGCCGCCCAAGCCACCTGAGGGCAATTCCGGGAAAGGTAATTTTGGGGACACAAAACTTAATTACGACGATAGTTTTGAGAGACTGGCTTCGGCGGCGGGCGTAATTAAGTATTGTGTCCCCAAAATTACCTCCGTCGATTGTCGTGCGATAGACAGGCGGCGAGATTGTAAAGGGCGTAGCGATGGCATCCCCGACCACCCCCGGATCCATTGCCATGACGGTGCGGCCGCCGGTCCGGCCCAGGTCCGGACTGCGGCGGTGGTCGGTGCGACACGCCCGCCTGCTGGAATGGCTGTACGAGCATTTCGAGACCATCCTGCTGCGTGGCCTGCGGCCGTTGTGGAACGCGCTGCGCGGCACCCGGGCGGAAAAGGGCGTGATCGTCGTCGAGCAGGGCGTCAAGGGGCTGCTGTTCGACTGCCGGATGTGCGGTAGCTGCGTGCTGATCGCCACCGGCATGTCCTGCCCGATGACCTGCCTGAAGGGCCTGCGCAACGGCCCATGTGGCGGTGTCCGCGCCGACGGCAGCTGCGAACTGGACGCCGAGCAGCCCTGCGCCTGGGTGCTGGCCTGGGACGGCAATCAGCGCATGCGCCGCAACGAACGCATTGCCGGGTTGCAGGCGCCCCTGGACCACAGCCGCCGGGGCACCTCCTCCTGGCTGAACAAGGCGGCGGAATGGGCCGATGACGGCAGCCACTGACGGTGACCAGCAGGATTCCGGCCGCGATCCCGGCGCACCGCTGCCGCCGCTGCCGGGGCACAGCTCCCGCGGCCGGCTGGAGCGGGTGCTGCGCCGTGGCGAGTTCGCCGTCACGGCCGAAATGGACCCGCCCGACTCCGCCGATGCCGACGAGGTTTACCAACGGGCCGCCGTGTTCGACGGCTGGGTCGATGCGATCAACGCCACCGACGGCGCCGGCGCCAATTGCCACATGTCCTCGGTCGCCATCTGCGCCCTGCTGACCCGGGTCGGCTACGCGCCGGTGTTCCAGATCTCCTGCCGCGATCACAACCGCATCGCCATCCAGGGCAACGTCCTGGGGGCGGCGGCCATGGGGGTGGGCAACATCCTGTGCCTGACCGGCGACGGCGTCGAGGTCGGCGATCAGCCGCAGGCCAAGCCGGTGTTCGACCTGGACGGCATCTCGTTGCTGGAGACCATTCGCATCATGCGCGACGAGAAGCGCTTTCTCTCGGGCCGGAAGATCGCCTCGCCGCCCGAGGTATTCCTGGGCGCGGCGATCAACCCCTTCGCCCCGCCGGTCGATTACCGGCCGCTGCGGCTGGCCAAGAAGATCGCCGCCGGGGCCCAGTTCGTGCAGTCGCAATACTGTTTCGACCTGCCGATGCTGCGGGACTATATGAAACGCGCGGTCGATCAGGGCCTGCACGAGGAATGCTTCATCCTGATCGGCGTCGGGCCCCTGGCCTCGGCCCGGGCGGCGCGCTGGATTCGCGAGCACGTGCCGGGCGTGCACATCCCCGAGGCGGTGATCGACCGCCTGGCCGGGGCCCAGGACCAGATCCGCGAGGGCCGCGATCTGTGTATCGAGCTGATCCAGCAGATCCGCGAGGTCGAGGGGGTCGCCGGCATTCACGTGATGGCCTATCGCCGCGAAAGGTTGGCCGTGGAGATCATCGAGAAATCGGCCGTACTGGGCGGCCGGCGGCCATGGAAGCGACAGCAGGCCGGCCAGGCCTGAGGTCACCAGGAAGGGAACGATCATGAGCAACACCGTCGTCAGTTCGGCCAGCAAGGAAGTGGTGATCGGTTTCGATCGGCCCTTCGTGATCATCGGCGAGCGGATCAACCCCACCGGCCGCAAGCTGCTGGCGGCGGAGATGGCCGAGGGCGACTACAGCCGGGTGGAGGCCGACGCCGTGGCCCAGGTGGCCGCCGGCGCCCATATGCTGGACGTCAATGCCGGCATCCCCCTGGCCGACGAGCCGAAGATCCTGGCCGAGGTGGTGCAACTGGTGCAGTCGCTGACCGACGTACCGCTGTCGATCGATTCCTCCATCGTCGCGGCGCTGGAGGCGGGCCTGGCAGTCTACCAGGGCAAGGCCCTGGTCAATTCGGTGACCGGCGAGGAGGAACGGCTGGAGGCGGTGCTGCCGCTGGTCAGGAAATACGGCGCGGCGGTGGTGGCGATCTCCAACGACGAGAGCGGCATTTCCGAGGACCCGGACAAACGTTTCGCGGTGGCCAAGAAGATCGTCGAGCGGGCCCGGGACCACGGCATTCCGATCGACGACGTGGTGGTCGACCCGCTGATCATGCCGGTGGGGGCGGTGGCCACGGCCGGCCGCCAGGCCCTGCGGCTGATCCGCCGGCTGCAGGAGGAGCTGGGCGTCAACACCACCTGCGGCGCCTCCAACTTCAGCTTCGGCCTGCCCAACCGGCACGGCCTGAACTGGTCGTTCCTGGCCATGGCGATCGGCGCCGGCCTGACCTCGGCGATCGCCAATCCCCTGCACCGGGAGGAGATGACGGCGGTGATGGGCGCCGACGTGGTGATGGGCCGGGATAGGAACTGCATGCGATGGATCAGCGGGTTCCGCGATCCGGTCGACGGCGGTGGCGGCCAGGCGGCGGGCCCGGGCGGGCGGCGCCGGGGCGGCCGCCGGGCCCGGTTGGGTGGCTAATGCCCGCGAGATGCCCGGATCAGGTCCGGGCATGACAGTAACTATTTGAAATAATTAAATAATTCGTCATTGCCGGGCTCCTGCCTGCGCGAAGCCGAAGCTTCGCTACGGCGAAGGCTGGTGACCCGGCAATCCATGGCGCCCCCCCCCTCAACGAAGCAAATGCCGTTCCTGGCTGGGCGTGCGCTCGTAGCGTTCGCGGTAGCATTTCGAGAAGTGCGAGGCCGAGACGAAACCGCAGGCCAGGGCGACATTGAGCACCGATAGGCTGGTCTGGGCCAGCAGCAGGCGCGATTGGTCCAGCCGCAGCCACAAATAGTATCGGCTGGGGGTGCAGCCCAGGTATTTGCGGAACAGCCGCTCCAACTGCCGCGGTGACAGCCCAACCTCCCGGGCGATATCGGAACAGCGCAGGGGCTGTTCCAGGTTCTCCTCCATGCGGGTGACCGCCGCCAGCAGGCCGGCATGGCTGATGCCGAGGCGGGCTCGCGCGTCAAGGCGCTGGGCGTCGTCGCCGGAGCGGATGCGGTGATGCATCATCATCTCGGCGATGCCGGTGGCCAGGCCCTGGCCGTGCTGGCCGGCGACGTAGTGCAGCATCATGTCGAGCGCGGCGGTGCCGCCGGCCGAGGTCATGCGGTCGCGGTCGACCTCGAACAATTCCGCCGTCACCTCGATCCGGGGAAATTCCTCGGCAAACGCCTTCAGGCTTTCCCAATGGATGGTGCAGCGATAGCCGCGCAGCAGCCCGGCCCGGGCCAGCACGTAGGCGCCGGTGCAGATCGCCCCGATGGTGGCGCCGTGGGAGGCCTGGTAGCGCAGGGCGCGGCGGAACCGTTCGCCCGGGCGCAGCCGCTCGACGTTGATGCCGGTACAGACCACCACCATGGCGGCCTGGCGCAATTCATCGATGGCGCCGTCGACCATGGCGGTCAGGCCGTTGGAAGCGGCCACCGGCTTTCCGTCGATCGACAGGCAGCTCCAGGAATAAAGCTCCCGCCCACTCAACAGATTGGCCAGGCGCAACGGTTCGATCGATGCCGCGAAGGCGATCATCGAGAAATCGTTCATCAGCACGAAGGCGATGTGGTGCTGATCGTGGGCTTGGCTGTCCGTGGTCATGGCGACCGGACCCGATGCGGCCTGGACGATATCGTCGGTCAGCTTAGGGCGAAATTACGTTTCTGGACAACGATATATCCCAGGAACGACATGCGCCGTGTCTAACCACTCCGACGGCGACGGCGGCCACTGGGAACGGGCGGCGGCGGCAGATCGACCACCTTGGCCAGGTCCGGGAAGGCATCATGGCGATGGGGCAACGCCATGGCGGCGACGAAATGGTCCTGGAAGTCGGGTTCCACCGCCGTCTCCACCTTCTCCACTTGGCGCACCAGGGCTTCGATCTCGGCCCGGGCGCCCCGGTCCAAGAGGGCGATGCGGGCGCCGGTGCCGGCGGCGTTGCCGGCGGCGCTGACCCGCTCCAACGGGCAATTGGGGATCAGCCCCAGCACCATGGCATGGGTCGGGTCCAGATAGCTGCCGAAACCGCCGGTCAGCACGATGCGATCCAGGCTGCGCACCCCCAACCGTTCCATCAACAGGCGGGCGCCGGCATAGGCCGCCGCCTTGGCGAGCTGGATGGCGCGTATGTCGGCCTGGCTGATGCGCAGTTCCGGCGGCCCGGCATGCACCAGGTAGGCGAGGTTCTTGCCGTCGGGCAGCAGGTGCGGCGAGGCGCCATCTGCGGGATCGACCATGCGGCCGTCGGCGGCGATCGCCCCGGCCAGGAACAACTCGGCCACCGCCTCGATGATACCGGAACCGCAAATGCCGGTGATGCCGGTCTCGGCCACCGCCTCGGCGAAGCCCGGCTGGTCGGACCAGAGATCGCAGCCGATCACCTTGAAGCGCGGCGCCAGGCCGTCGCGGTCGACCCGCAGACGCTCGATGGCGCCGGGGGTGGCGCGCTGGCCGGCGCTGATCTGCGCCCCTTCGAAGGCCGGGCCGGTGGGGCTGGAACAGGCCAGCAGGCGGTCCCTGTTGCCCAGCACGATCTCGGCGTTGGTGCCGATATCGATCACCAGGGTCATCTCCTCGCCGCGATGGGGCGCTTCCGAGAGGATCACCGCCGCCGCATCGGCGCCGACGTGGCCGGCGATGCAGGGCAGGACATAGACGTGGCCGGCCGCCGGCAGTTCCAGGTCCAACTCGCCGGTCCGCCGGGTGACGGCGTCCGCCACCGCCAGGGGGAACGGAGCCTGCCCCAGGGGCAGGGCATCGAGGCCGAGGAACAGGTGGTGCATGGCCGGGTTGCCGACCACCGCCAGTTCCAGGATCGCCGAGGGGTCGAGGCCAGCTTCGGCGGCGCAGTCGGCCGCCAGTTGGCCGATCGCCCGGCGCACCCGGGCGGTCATTTCCGCGCCGCTGCCGGGATTGAGCTGGATGTGGGAAATCCGGCTCATCACATCCTCGCCGAAGCGGATCTGCGGGTTCATCATGCCGGCCGAGGCCAGCAATTCGCCGCTGGCCAGATCGCAAAGATGGGCGGCGATGGTGGTGGTGCCGATGTCCACCGCCAGGCCGCAAAGACGATCATGAAAACCGGGCCAGACGGCGACCACGCTCTGCGCGTCGCGCAGCGCCACGGTCACTGATGGCGTATCGGCATCCGGCCAGGGAGTCAGCGCCGGGTCGATGCGCAAATCCGTCAGGCTCCATTGCGCTTCCAGCGCCGCCGCCAAGTGCCGCCACCTGTCGTCCGGCCCGCCCGCCGGCAGTTCGACGTAATAGGGGTGCAGCACCGGATCGACGGCGATGGGGTGGGCTTCCTCCCGCTTGCGCACGACCTGGCGGTGGAGCTGGCTTTCCGCCGGCACGTCGATCACCACATCGCCCCGCACCCGGGCATGGCAGCTCAGCCGCTGGTTGGCGGACAGCCCCTTGCGGCCGTCGAACAGGTGTTCGGGCTGGCTCACCGGCGACAGGCCCTCGGGGGCCGATGTGATCCCCAGCTTGGCGAACGCGCCGACCGCCACCTCGACCCGGCAGCGGCCGCAGATGCCCCGCCCGCCGCAGACGGAATCGATATCGACGCCCAGGCCCCGGGCCGCCTGCAACAGCGGCGTCTCAAGGGGAACACGGCCGCGCCGGCCCGAAGGCAGGAACACCACCAGGGCATCGTCTGTCGGCCGGTCGCCCTTCATTCGACGCCGTCGAGGAATTGCTGGTAGGCGCCGAACCCTGTGCGGCGCATTTCGAACTCCAGGTCCAGTCGTTCGGCCGCCGCCTCGGCCCGGGCCAGCAGCTCCGGATCGTCCCTTTGCGCCAGGTAGACCAGCTTGCGGTAGGCGTGAAAATAGCAGTCCCGCAGTTCCGGATGCTGATCCAGCCCCAGGCCCCGGTAGACCAGTCGGTCGAAATGCCGGGCCAGGTAGTCGGTCAGGAAGAAGCTGCCGACCTCGGCCTCGACGATGTCGTCGAAGGCGGCAGCGCCGGCGAACATCTCGTAGCAATGGGCGCCACCGATGCCCTCGACGCCCTCTTCATCCAATACCGCCTGCAAGCCGCCGCCGGTGCCGCAATCGCTGTACAGCACCAGGATGCGGTCGAAGTCACGGCGTTTGGCGTGGATCTTGGCCCGCGCCGCGCCGGGGATCTCGTCCGGCCGGTTGTGCAGGTCGGCCGGCAGGCTTTCCACCCGCATGTGGGACCAGCCGTTGCGCTCGACGATCGAGACGATCTCCCGCGCCGTCGCGCCGCAACAAATCAGCAATGTACTTGGCCCATCCCGCATCACCGCGCCACCATAATTCGCCCCGCGCCGACCGCCTACTGGTTAGCAAATAGAACGCCCGGCGGGTTAGGCCAGGGTCGCATACCCTTGGGCAACCGCCTCGGCCTCCATCTCCAGCATCACCGCATAGTCGGCCAGTTGCCGGTCGGCGAAGCCGCCGATCAACAGCGCCGCGCGAACCTCGGCCAGGTCGGGATCGTTGACGGCCCGGTACAGCGCCGCCCGCAACCGGGCGCGGCGGTCGAGGTCGGTGTGCGACGAGGTGACATAAGGCAGCGACGGCGCCGCCTCGGTCTCCGCCAGCACCCGGGTGCCGGCCAGCGAGGCCGGATCGTGCCGGGCCGTCAGGGCATGGCTGACGCAATCGATGGCGGCCAGGTCGGCTTCACCGGCGGCGATCAGGGCGATGGAATGCTGGTGCTTGCCGGCGACCTTGACCTCGGCGAAGAAACGAGCGCCCTCGGCCAGCGGCGCCAACGCGTGGCGCAACACGTTCATCCCCGATTGCGACTGCCAGTCGTTGATGGCACAGACGCCGCCGCGCAGGTCGCCCAGGGTGGCGGCCGGGCTGTCCTCGCGCACCAGGATCAGGCTGCGGTAGCTGGCGCCCTCGCAGCCGGGCGCCAGATAGATGGGCGTTGCCAGGATCTCCAGATCGGCGCTGAATTCCTTCAGCAAGGGGTAGCCGCAGGTCTGGCCGATCAGCAGGCCGGGATCGCGCCAAAGGTCCTCGCGCGGCCGGTCCCGGCTCAGCGCCGCCGGCACCTCCTTGATGCCCTCGGCCCGGCAGGCCCGGGCCAGCCCGGCCCACCAGGCATCGGTGGCCCGCTGCACGGGCGGCAGATCGTACATGGTCAGGCCGGCGATGCTCATGCCGCCGCGGCGTCTCGTAGCCGCTCCAGCTCCCCCGCCAGGAAACCGGCGATGTCGGTCGGCTGCACGTTGGCGGCGCGGATCAGCTCGTCGAAATGCTGCATCAGGGTCTGGATGTGCTCGGTGGTGTTGAAGACGAAATAGCGCTGGCCGACGTAGATCGCCGCCCGGCGCGGCCCGAACACCGTGATCGGCACGGAATAGAGGGCGGCGCCATCGAACAGGAACCAGCGGAAGGTGGGGTAGAGCTCGTCGACCAGGCTCCGCATCTGCTCGATCTGACGCACCCGGGCGGCCATCGGCAGATCGGCCCAGATGCCCTCGCCATTGATCAGGGCCTGCACCGACTGCAGGCTGCTACAGACCTCCACGTCGGTCTCCGGCGCCCGGGAATAGGCTAGGCGCTGGGCCGCGCGCACCCGGACTTCCTCGGTCCGTTCGCGGGGCATCCGGGCGAACTCGTAGTCGATCACCTCGTCGGTCTTCAGCAGGTCCGGCAGGGTGCTTGGTACGTAGCGGATCTTGAAGCCGGCCGCCTCGGTATGCCAGCGGCTCAGCAGCACATCGGCGGCGGCGGGATCGCCCGGCTCGATCTCCGGTGATAGCTCGACGATGCCGGCCCCCTGGACGCCGCTGTGCTGCTCCGTGAGACCCAGCAGCCAATCCAGGCTGACCTGCAACACCGAGGCCATGGCCGCCGCCGTGTCGGCCCGCGGCAGACGGCCGGCCTGGTGGCCGAGGATCTGCGACAGGGTCGAGCGGTCGATGCCGACCTGGCGGGCCAGTTGGCTGCGGTTCAAACCGGCCTCCTCCATGGCCCGCAACAGGCGCAGGCGGAAGCGTTCGCGTATCTCGACCCGGTCCAGCATGTTTCAATTATCCAACAATTGATGATGATTATCACCAAGTTTTTGAAATCATTTACAGAGATGAACAATCGTTACAATTCGCCTAATTGCGGCAACAGGCAAATTTGCGTTCCCTGAACCCGGCGCCCCTGCGCCGCAGGTTTGTTCGCGTGGAATCCCGTCATGGCCGTTACGTCATCAGCCACCGACCGAGTGTCGGCCGAGGCCTGGCCCCTGGAGTGGCCGACCTGGGCCGCGCTTCTGGCCACCTATCTCGGCTTTGGCCTGGTCACCTTCCACTTTCACCAACTGCCGTGGTGGCTGGTGTTGATCGCCGGCGGCTGGCTGGTCTGCTGGCATAGCCAGCTACAGCACGAATGCCTGCACGGCCATCCGACCCGAAGTGCCGCCGTCAACGGCTGGCTGGTGCTGCCGGCCCTGTGGCTGTGGCTGCCCTATGGCATCTATGTGGACAGCCACCTGCGGCACCACGACACCGACCACCTGACGGCGCCGGACGACGACCCGGAATCCTTCTATCTGTCGGCCGCCGACTGGGATCAGTTGGGTCCGCTGGCGCGCCGGCTGCTGATGCTGCAACAGAGCCTGCTGGGCCGCATGCTGATCGGCCCGTTCACCGCCGTCTGGCGCGTCTACCGCCAGGAGGCCGGAGCCTTGCTAAGCGGCGACTTCCGGCACGCCGGCCATTGGCTGCGCCATGGGGTGGCGATAGCGCCGCTGATGTATTGGTTGTTGGTGGTCTGCGACATCCCCCTGCTGGCCTATCTGGCCCTGTTCGTCTGGCCCGGCACCGGCCTGGCACTGGTGCGCAGTTTCATCGAGCATCGGCCGGCCGAGGAGCCGGCGGCCCGCACCGTCATCGTCGAGGACCGCGGCCCCCTGGCGCTGTTGTTCCTGAACAACAACCTGCATGTGCTGCATCACCAGCGGCCGGACCTGCCCTGGTACGCCCTGCCGGCGGCCTACCGGCGTGAGCGGGAGCGCATCCTGGCCGACAACGGCGGCTTCCTGTTCAGCGGCTACGGCGAGATCTTCCGCCGCTATCTGCTGCGGGCCAAGGACGTCCCCGTCCATCCCACAGCCTAGAGCCCTACTCACCGGACACCGACGGCGCCTTCGAACTCGCGGCGGAGCTGGTCGATGGTTTCGGGCTTGGCGGCGATGTTGCCGTAGCAGGCGGCGTTGAAGCATTCCGTGATCCGCGCCACCGGCGCGCCGGGTATCGCCTTCTCGACCTCCGGCAGGCGCTCGCGCGGGGTGGCCGATGGCTCGAAGTGGTGGCCGTGGTCGCCGGCGGCGGCCAGCATCTCAAAATAGAGGGCATGGGTTTCGGGCAGGCCCACCCGGTTCGTTGGCAAGTGGGGGCCCGGCAGCGGTTCCGCCGGCAGCAGCCAGTCGGGCAAGAGACCCAGGGCCAGCTTGATCAGATCGGCCGCCGGTTCGGCTTCGCCCCGGATCGATTCACGCTCCGCCGCCGCGGCGGCCCGGGCCCGTTGGGCGGACGCCCGGTAGGCCAGGAGCAGCAGCCGATAGCCGAGATAGATCAGCAGCAGCAGCAGCGGATACTTGACCAAATCGATCACCAGATCCGCCCAGGGCGCCATGCCTTCCGCATCGGTCCGTGCCCACGATTTGAAGTCTGGAATCCCCTTGCCCGAACGGTTCAGGTCGGGCCGCTCGACGTCGCTGAGCAGCCAGGCGATGATCGCGAACAGCACCTCCAGCAGTGGCGCCAGCACCACGGTGAGCAACCAGGCGATGACGGCGACCAGCCGCTCCCAGCCGGTGGCCAGTAGCCCCAGGCCGCGTCCGCCGACGACGGCGCCGATCAGTCCGACGACGAAGCCACCGCCGATCACCACCGCCACTGCCAGGCCGACGGTACGGGCCCAGGCGCCGCCGGACGGCAGACGGGCAAAGGCCAAACCGGCCAGACTGACGGCGAAGAACGGCACCAGCATGAAGGTGGCGGAGAAATCCACGTCGAACGCCTGCTCCACCAGGATCAGCACGGCCAGCGCCACGATTCCGGTGCGGAAGGTCTGTAGGAGGCGGAACTGAAGATGGGTCTCGACGGCGATTCGGATGCCTCGATACCAAAGAAAACCGGCCGCCGTCGTCGCCGCGATCAGGCTGGCCATGGCCTGGGCCGAGAGAACACCGCCGATCAGGTGCGGGGCCCACAAAAGATCGATCCCGCCCTCGGCGGCGATGGTCGAAATCGCCAGATAGACCACGGCCAGACCCGACAGCGCCTGAAACGGCGCCCGCTCGGCCGCTTCTTCGACGACGCCGGCCACCACCCAGCCAAGAATGACGCCGAGGAGGAGGATCGCCACGATCATCGCCGGCGGCAGCAGTGGTCCATCCAGGCCGAACACCGCGCCCAACAATCCAAGGGCCGGGTAGAGCCACGCCGAGTCGGCAGCGATCGTCGCCGCCATCGCGATCAGGTCGCGACGCTCAGGCATCGGCCGGCCCCGATGGGAGGAAGACCGCCCGATAATCCTCGATCGGCAGGCCGGGGATTTCCGGCGGATCCGTCTCGCCGACGTACAGCGCCAAAATGCGATGCCCGCGCCGCCCCAATTCGGTGACGTACTCGACGGTCGGCGGCAGAAAGGCGCCGGCGACATAAACGACCGTCGCGCCAAACGGCAGCGCCTCCGGCCCGTGGCGCGCCACCAGGTCCTCGAGCGGCCGCGTCGACATCGAGCCGGCGCCGGCCAGGGTCGTCATCAGGGCGGTCAACTGATTTGGCCCGGCGCCCGGCGCGACCACGGCCGGCGCCAGGCCGTCCGAGGTGTTGCCGTTGGAAACAACGCCGACGGCATAACCGAGTTCGATCGACCTGGCCGCGACCGAAGCGGCGGCGGTCACCGCCGCCTCCAGCACGTCGGGATGAATTCGCCAGCGTTCGAAGCTGGAATTGCATTCGAGCAGGATCACCACCCTTTGCGAAACGCTCGGGTCATAGGTCCTGACGAACGCGGCATCGCGCCGCGCCGTCGCCTTCCAGTCAATTCGACGCGCGGCATCGCCGGTCTGATATTCGCGCAGCCCGCTTGGCCGCAGCGGATCATCGACCAGTTGCGATCGGCTCCAGACATCGCCGATCGGCCGGCGGGACGGCAGGTCGAAATCGGGCAGCGGCACCGTCCGCGGGTAGACCACCACCCCTGGCGGTTGCCTCGGCAGCTCCAGCCGCGCCTGATAGAAGCCGAAAATATCGCCACTGACCAGGCGGGTGGGTCCGAAGCCGAAATGCCCGCGCCGCCTGGCCCGTAGGCGATAGTGATACGTCACCCGTTCGTACTGGCCGAGATTCGTCGCCTCCCTGATCTCGTTGGTCCCGAAGTGGCGGTGGACATCGGGTTCGCGGTCCTCGATCTCGAAACCGCCCGGTACGGTCTGTGTTAGGCCGAGCCAGGGCACCGGCAGCGGCTTGCGGTTCTCGATCACCAGGGTGAGGTCGACAACATCCCCCGCCAACAGGCGGTCGTTCGAGGCAAAGCAGCGATAATCGACGTCGACGAACGCCAGCCGCGCCCACAGCCGGGAGACGACCGCGACCACCAGGACCAGGCCGCAGAGCGCCGTGACGAACAGCTTGCCGACCGCCGCGCCGACGATCGCCACGACGATCAGGATCACCACGATCAGGTCCGAGACCACCGAGCCCGACCGCGTCCAGCGACCGTGCCTGGAATCGAAAGTTACCGCATCATCAAACGCCATTGTCGTCGCCGTTCTAGTCCCCGATCGGTATGGCGATCTCCTCGAGTATCTCCTCGATGACGCCGGTGGCGGTGACGCCGCGCAGCCGGGCGCCCGATTCAACGACCAGCCTGTGCGCCAGTGCCGGCACGGCGAGCGCCTTGATGTCGTCCGGCATCACATAGCCGCGGCCCTTGATCGCCGCCCGCGCCTGGCTGGCGCGCTGCAGGGCCAGCGAGGCCCGCGGGCTGGCCCCGAGCCGCAATCGTTCGTCGTCCCGCGTCGCGGCGATGATGGCCAGCAGGTAGTCACGAACCGCGACGTCCACCCTGACCTCGTCGACCGCCCTTTGCGCCCGCGCGATATCTTCGGACCCGACCACCGGTTCGATGTCCATTACGCCGCCGTCGCCCCGGAAGCGGTCGAGCATGGCCGCCTCCTCCGCCGCCTCCGGATAGCCGAGTTCGAGGCGCAGCAGGAAACGGTCAAGCTGGGCCTCGGGCAGCGGGAAGGTGCCTTCCATTTCGATCGGGTTGAGGGTGGCGACCACGAAGAACGGCGCCGGCAGCGCCATGGTGACGCCGTCGATCGACACCTGTCGTTCCTGCATCGCCTCCAGCAGCGCCGATTGGGTGCGCGGTGTCGCCCGGTTGATTTCGTCCGCCAGCAGCACCTGCGCGAATATCGGCCCCGGACGGAATTCGAATTCGCGCCTGTTCATGTCGAAAATATTGACGCCGAGCACGTCCGCCGGCACCAGATCGGGCGTGAACTGGATGCGCCCGAAGTCGCAGCGCATTGTCGCCGCCAGCGCCTTCGACAGGGTCGTCTTGCCAGTGCCCGGCACGTCATCGATCAGCACGTGGCCCCGCGCCAACAGGGCGGCGATGGCCAACTCGATGCTTCCGGTCTTGCCGACGATGACCCGTTGCACGCCGTCGCGCACCGCCGCCGCGAAGCGTTGCGCCGCCGCGATGCCCTCGGTCGCCGTCCCCGCCTCTTGCGTGCTCATGCCGCCGTCTTCGTCATTGTCGTGCCTCGCCCGACCGCGAAAGTTACAACAGGCATCGCGCTCGCGCGACCTTCCAAGGTTCTAGGGCGTATAACGTTCCCTCGGAATCTCATCGCGATCTGGCAAATCACCCCTTTCGGTGCAACGTAGAGCGCGACGTAGATGGATCCCCGGGTCAAGCCCGGGGATGACATAACTTATTGAAAATAAAAATATATTCGTCATTGCCGGGCTCCTGCCTACGCGAAGCCGAAGCTTCGCTACGGCGAAGGCAGGTGACCCGGTAATCTCGTGGTGCGCCGCGGCTGGTCCGCCTATTCCGGCACGATGATCGGCTCCGGCGCCGGCTTGCCGAGCACCATGTCGGCGCCCTTCTCGCCGATCATCATCGCCGCGGCGTTGAGGTTGGCGGAGATCATCGCCGGCATGATCGAGGCGTCGATCACCCGTAGGCTCTCGATGCCGCGCAGTCGGAGTTGGTCGTCGACCACGGCCGTCGGATCGGTCTCCGGCCCCATGCGGCAGGTGCCCATGACATGGAAGGTGGTGTTGCCGACCTGGCGTGCCGTCTCCAGCAGTTCATCATCGCTCTGCACTTCGTCGCCGGGGTACACCTCGTAGTCGACATAGGGCTGCATCGGCTCCGTGTGCATCAGCCGCCGCGCCAGCTTCATGGCGCTCAACAGCACCCGGCGATCGCCTTCCTCGGCCAGGTAGTTCGGCTGGATGATCGGTTTCTCGAATGGATCGGCCGAACGCGCCCGAACCCAGCCCTTGCTTTGCGGCCGATGCTGCCAGGCCGCGACGGTAAAGCCCGGGTGATCGTCGAGCAGCCCGTGCACGCCCAGTTTGTAGCTCGCCGGCGTGAAGATGAACTGCAAATCGTTGCTCCGCGCCACCTCGTCCGAATGCCAGAAGCCATAGACCATGGACGGGCTCAGATTGACGATGCTCTTGGCGCCGACGAGATACTTGAACACCTCGGCGTAGTAGTTGAGGCCCTGGGCCCGCTCGTTGATGGTTTCGACGTTCTTGGCCCGGGCACTGAAACGGGGGGCGTAGTGGTCCCGCAGGTTTTCGCCGACGCCGGCCAGATCATGCACCACGTCGATGCCGAGAGAGCGCAGCAAATCCGCCGGACCGATGCCCGAAAGCTGCAAAAGCTGCGGTGAATTGATCGCGCCGCCGCTCAGGATCACCTCGCGATCGGCCCGCACCTCGACCGCCGGACCGCCGGGCCCGCCCTTGGCATAGGCCATGCCGACGGCCCTTCTGCCGTCGAGCAGAAGGCGCGTCGCCAGGGCATTGGTATGGATGGTCAGGTTCGGTCGCGATTTCGCCGGGTTGAGAAAGGCCGTGGCCGTGCTGACCCGGCGGCGGTGGTAGGCGGTGCGCTGAACGTAGGAGATGCCCTCTTGCCGGGCGCCGTTGTAGTCCGGGTTGCGCGGGATGCCGAGCTGCTCCGCGCCCGCCATGAAGGCCTCGCACAAGGGGTGGGAATAGTCGAGGTCGGCGACCTGAAGGTTGCCGTCGCGGCCCCGGAAGGTGTCGTCGCCGGCGCCGATGCGCTGTTCGCAGCGGCGGAAATAGGGCAGCACGTCGGCATAGCCCCAGCCCTGGTTGCCGCGCTGTGACCAGCCATCGAAATCCAGCCGCTGACCGCGGTTGTAGATATGGCCGTTGATCGAACTGGAACCGCCGAGGGTCTTGCCGCGCGGCACGCCGATCACCCGGCCGCCGGTCCAATGGCTGGGCTCCGCCTCGTACAGCCAGTTCACCCTCGGGTTGGTCAGGGTCTTGATGAAGCCGGCCGGGATATGGATGAAGGGATTCCAGTCCGGCGGCCCGGCCTCGAGCAAACAGACGCTGTGCTTGCCGTCGGCCGTCAGCCGGTTGGCCAGGATGCAGCCGGCCGAGCCGGCGCCAACGATCACATAGTCGTAACTGTCCGCCACGATTCCATCCCCGGCCGCGAAAGCAGCAGTCTAACCGGCCATTCGAGGCTGGTCACTTGGTGTCTGAAAACGGCCGCGGCCGGCCGCCGGTTCTATTGGACTCCGTATCAAAGGCAGCTAAGCTGTTAACCATGCATCCAACCTAAGACCCACCGCTCGGTTGCGGATCTGAAAAGGGCATGGCGGGTTGCGATTTGATGGACCAGGGGAGGCTATTCATGAAATCCAAGGCGAAGACGACCTTTACCTATTGGCAGCGCAAGGACCGCTCCAATCTGCACCCGTACGTGCCCGAGTTGCAGGACCAGCTTCGGCGCGGCGAAGTCGACCGGCGCGAATTCCTGCGCACCACCACTTTGCTGGGGGTCTCCGCCTCGGCCGCCTATGCCATGGCCGGCATGGTCGGCGGCGATGCGCCGGTGCCCAGCGCCAAGGCGGCAACGCCAAAGGCGGGCGGCACCCTGCGCACCTCGATGCGGGTGCAGGAGATGACCGACCCGGCGAAATTCGACTGGACCGAGAAATCCAACGTCGCCCGGCAGTTCTGCGAATACATGTGCATGACCGGCCCCGACAACGTCACCCGGCCCTACCTGGCCGAGCGCTGGGAAGCCTCGGACGATCTGAAGACCTGGACCTTCCATCTGCGCAAAGGCGTGAAATGGTCGAACGGCGACGATTTCAACGCCGACGACGTGGTGCACAACTTCACCCGCTGGCTGGATCCGAAAACCGGCTCGTCGAACCAGGGCCTGTTCAGTTCGATGCTCACTTCCACCGACACCGGCAAGAAGGACAAGAAGGGCAAGGCCATTATCTCCAAGACCATGACGCCGGGCGCGGTGGAGAAGGTCGACGCCAATACCGTCCGGCTGAACCTGAACCGGGCCGAACTGGCGATGCCGGAGAACCTGTACAACTATCCGACCGCCATCGTGCACCGGGACTTCGACAAGATGGGCGCCAACCTGTCGAAGAACCCGATCGGCACCGGGCCGTACGAGTTGAAGGCCTACACGGTCGGCGAAAAGGCCATCCTGGCCAAGCGCAAAGCCGGCTATTGGGGCGGCGACGTCTTCCTGGACCAGATCCATTATTTCGACCACGGCGACGATGCCGCCGCCGGCCTGGCCGCGCTGGCCTCGCAGCAGGTCGACCTGGTCTACGAGACCTTCGTCGAGCAGATCGACGTGGTCGGCCAGGTCCCCGACACCCAGTTGTTCGAGGCGGTGACGGCGCAGACCGGCGTCGCCCGCATGCAGATGGACGTCAAGCCGTTCGATGATGTCCGCGTACGCAAGGCGGTGCGCCTGTGCCAGGACCATGGCCGGCTGCTGGAACTGGCCTATCGCGGCCGCGGCGCCCCGGCCGAGGACCATCACGTGGCGGCGATCCATCCGGAATACGCCAAGCTGCCGATGCAGAAGCAGGACTTCGCCCAGGCCAAGAAACTGCTGGCCGACGCGGGTCATCCGAACGGCATCAAGCTGCGGCTGGACGTCAAGAAGGAGCCGCCATGGGAAGTGGCGGTGGCCCAGGCCCTGGCCGAAATGTGCAAGCCGGCCGGCATCCAGATCCAGATCAACGTGATGCCCAATACCCAGTATTGGGAGACCTGGGACAAGACGCCGTTCGGCTTTACCGCCTGGACCCATCGACCGCTGGGCGTGATGGTGCAGAATTTGGCCTATCGATCCGGCGTACCGTGGAACGAAAGCCACCACAACGATCCGGAGTACGACCGGTTGTTGGACGCCGCCAGCGGCACGCTCGACGTCAACGAGCGCCGCAAGAAAATGGCCAAGGTGCAAAAGCGCCTGCAGGACAACAGCGTGATCGCTCAGCCCCTGTGGCGCTCGATCTTCGCCGCCGGCCACAAGAAGGTGCAGGGCTACCAGCTGCATCCAACCAACTATCACCAGCTCAACAAGGTGTGGTTGGCCTAGGGCGGACCAGATTGGGGGAGCTCAAATCGAGCTCCCCCATTTCGTTGTGCCATTGCGTAAGCACTTCAACCCATCGCGGGGGGACCGCCTGGGGCGGTTGACGGCATATGCTGATTTTCATCGCCAAGCGGCTCGGCGCCATGGTCCTGACCATGCTCGTCGTGTCGATCCTGCTGTTCCTGTTGCTGGAGATTTCCCCGGGCAACGTCGCCACCAAGGTGCTGGGGCCCTACAGCAGCGAGGAACAGCGAAACCTGTGGCTGGAGCAGAACGGCTATTTCGAGCCGCTTTGGTACCGCTACGGGACCTGGTTGGGCAACTTCGCGACCGGCGATTTCGGCGATTCCATCCGCTTCAAGGTGCCGGTGGGCGAGGTTATGTGGCCGCGCCTGTGGAACACCGCGATCCTGGGCTTCTGGACCTTCGCGGTGATGATCCCGCTGTCCCTGACCTTGGGCGTGCTGTCGGGGATGCGGGAAGGCTCGATGCTGGACCGCAGCATCTCGGTCACCTCCATCATCACCACCTCGGTGCCGGAATTCGCCTCCGCCGTGTTCTTCTCGGCGGTGTTCGTATTCGGCCTGAAATGGCTGCCGGGCACCTCGGCCATGTCATCGGGCTTCGACATTCAGCAAATGATCCTGCCGGTGCTGGTGCTGGTCGTCTACGACTTCGGCTATGTGACCCGGATGACCCGGGCCTCGATGGCCGAGGTGATGACCACCCACTACATTCGCACCGCCGTGCTGAAGGGCCTGAAATACCGCGAGGTGATCATGCGCCATGCCCTGCGCAACGCCCTGATCGCCCCCTTCACGGTGATCATGCTGCAGATCAACTGGCTGCTCTCGGGCGTCATCGTGGTCGAGTTCTTCTTTGCCTATAAGGGCTTCGGGGCGCTGCTGCTGGAGGCTTCGCTGAACCAGGACATCTTCCTGATCGAGGCCTGCGCCATGGTCGCCGTGGTCGTCGCCGTCGGCACCCAGGTGCTGGCCGACATCGGCTATACCTACCTTAATCCCCGGATACGGTTCGCCTAGGGGGGATGGCATCATGGCAACAGTCGAAGCAACTCCCGAAGGCAGGCAAACCACCGGTGGCGCCTTGCTGAAGGCCCTGAAATCCTTTGCCCTGCTGAAGGAAAGCTGGGTCGGCATGGTCGGCGTCGGCATCATCATCTTTTGGGTCCTGGTGGCCGTCCTGGCACCCCTGATCGCGCCGTTCGATCCGTTGGCAACCATGCAACCGTTCGCCAAGCCGGGCGCGGTCTACGCCAAGACCGGCGGCACCTTCTACCTCGGTGCCGATCATATCGGCCGCGACATCCTCTCGCGGATCATCTGGGGCTCGCGTACGGTGCTGATCTATGCCCCGCTGGCCACCCTGTCCGCCTATACCGTGGGCATCCTGATGGGCCTGGCGGCCGGCTACAACCGGGGCTGGTGGGATGTGGTGCTGTCCCGGATCTCGGACATCATCCTCTCCTTCCCGGTGCTGGTGCTGTACATCATCATCATCGCCACGATCGGCGCCTCGGGCATCAACATCATCATCGCCATCACCTTCGCCTCGGCGCCGGGCATCATGCGCATCGTCCGCGGCCTGGTGCTTGATCTGCGCAACCGGGATTACGTGGCGGCGGCGCAGACCCGGGGCGAGCCGCCCTGGTACATCATGTTGGTGGAGATCCTGCCGAACGCCCGCGGGCCGCTGATCGTCGATGCCTGCCTGCGCCTGGGCTACGTGATCATCACCATCGGCGTGTTGGGCTTTCTGGGCCTGGGCCTGCCACCACCAGATCCCGACTGGGGCGGCATGATCAACGAGACCCGGTCGATGGCCATGGCCTTCCCGCACATGACCGTGTTCCCGTGCATCGCCATCTCGTCCCTGATCCTCGGCTTCAATCTGCTGGCCGACGGATTGCGTGAAATCTCGCTGCGCGACTGAGGAATGATCGGATGACCGACAGCCAAGACACCCCGGTCCTGGAAATCGAGAATTTGTGCCTGTCCTACTACACCCGGGCCGGCGAGATCCCGGCCGTGGTCGATTTCTCGCTGACCCTGAAACAGGGCGAGAGCGTCGGCCTTGTCGGCGAGTCCGGCTGTGGCAAGTCGACCGTGGCGATGGCGGTGATGCGCTACATGGGCCACAACGGCGGTATCGTCGGCGGCTCGATCAAGTTCAAGGGCCGCGACATGGGCAGCCTGGACGAGGACGAATTGCGCAAGCTGCGCGGTTCCGAGATCGCCATGATCTACCAGGAGCCGATGGCCGCCCTGAACCCGTCGCTGACCGTCGGCACCCAGTTGATGGAAGTGCCGCTGACCCACGAGGAGGTCAGCAAGGAGGAAGCCTTCGAGCGCTCGGTGCAGATGCTGGCCGATGTGCATCTGCCCGATCCGGAGCGGGTGATGGCGGCCTATCCGCACCAGATCTCGGGCGGCCAGCAGCAGCGGGTGGTGATCGCCATGGCGCTTTTGTCCAAGCCGGCCCTGCTGCTGCTGGACGAGCCAACGACGGCCTTGGACGTCACGGTGGAGGCCGGCATCGTCGAACTGATCGGCGAGTTGAGCGAGAAGTTCGGCACCTCGCTGCTCTACATTTCGCACAATCTGGGCCTGATGCTGGAGGTCTGCGACCGCATCGGCGTGATGTATTCCGGCGAGGTGGTCGAGGAAGGCACCATCGATTCCATCTTCACCTGGCCCAAGCATCCCTATACCCACGGCCTGTTCGGCTGCATCCCGCTGCCGCACGCGGACAAGAACGCCCGCCCCCTGGTGGCGATCACCGGGCAGTTGCCGCTGCCCCATGAACGGCCGCCCGGCTGCAACTTCGGGCCGCGCTGCCATTTCTTTCAGGCCGGCAAGTGCGACGCCGAGACGCTGGCGATGGAGGAAGTGCATACCGACGACGACCCGGCCCATCGCGTGCGCTGCCAACGGTGGAACGAGATCGACCCCGAGGACGCCATCCCGGAAGGCGAGAAGCACGCGGCGACGGAGATCGGCGAGACCGTGCTGGAAGTCGCCAGCATGCAGAAATACTACGAGGTCCGGGACAACTCGATCGCGGCGATGATCTCCGGCGAGGGCGTGAAATGGGTCAAGGCCAACGAGGAGATCAACTTCCGCGCCGGCCGGGGCGAAACCGTCGCCATCGTCGGCGAGTCGGGTTGCGGCAAATCGACCTTCGCCAAGGTGTTGATGGGCCTGGAGACCGCCACCGACGGCGAGGTGCGGCTCGAAGGCACCAACATCGGCGAACTGCCGGTCAAGGCGCGCAGCCCCGAGCAACTGGGTTCGTTGCAGATGGTGTTCCAGAACCCCAACGACACCCTGAACCCCTCGCTGACCATCGGCGCCCAGATCGGCCGGGTGATCCGCAAGTTCGGGGTCGAGTCCGATCCCACCAAGGTCCGCCAGCGGGTCCTGGAATTGCTCGACAAGGTGAAGCTGCCGCGCGATTTCGCGCTGCGCAAGCCGCGCCAGCTATCCGGCGGCCAGAAACAGCGCGTGGGCATCGCCCGCGCCTTCGCCGGCAATCCCGCGATGGTGATCGCCGACGAGCCGATCTCGGCCCTGGACGTCTCGGTGGCGGCGGCGGTGACGGAACTGCTGATGGACATCCAGCGCGAGAACCAGACCACGCTATTGTTCATCAGCCACGACCTCAGCGCCGTGCGCTATCTCTCGGACCGGGTGATCGTCATGTACCTGGGCCAGATCATGGAGCGGGGCCAGACCGACGAGGTGTTCAGCCCGCCCTACCACCCCTACACCGAGGCGCTGCTGTCGGCGGTGCCGATCGCCGACCCGGAGGTCGAGAAGCGGCGCATCGTGCTGGAAGGCAACCTGCCCAGCGTGATGAACCCGCCGAAGGGCTGCCCGTTCTCGACCCGCTGCCCGCGCAAGCTGGGCGAGATCTGCGACAACGAGCTGCCGCCCGTACAGTTCGCCGCCGACCGCCACGCCATCGCCTGCCATATTCCCATGGACGAGCTGCGCAAGGTCGAGCCGGTGATCAAAATCCCGGAGGACCGCCTCGCGGTCGGGGCCGCGGACTAACGCCGTCGGCGATTGCAAAGTAACGCGGCAGGCCGGCACGTCGGGTGCGGCGCCACCGCCTGACGCGGCGACGGCGGCGCCGTAATTTCGGGTAATTTCGGGGACAGGGTATTTAATTACGTCCACGTAGCCGGCTACGTTGGCACCGACAGTGATCGTAATTAGATACCCTGTCCCCTAAATTACCCCGAAATTACGCTAGCGCTTGACCGCCAAAGTGATGCCGTCGCCGATCGGGGTCATGGCGTGGTCGACCCGGTCGTCGTGGCGGATGGTTTCGTTGAAACGGCGCAGGGCGTGTACCGCGGCGAGTGCGCTTTGCTGGCGCTCCTCCGGCAGGTGGGCGCGGGCGGCCAATAGCTCGTCGTCGCTGACATCGGGCAAGACCCGGCCACTGAACAGGGCGTTGTCGGCGGCGATGGCGCCGCCCGGACGCAACAGCACCAGGGCCCGCTCCCAGTAGTCCGGATAGCCGGACTTATCGGCGTCGATGAATGCCAGATCGAACTGGCCGGCCCGGCCGTCGGCGATCAGGCCGTCCAGGCTCTCGACCGCCGGTGCCAGGCGCAAATCGATCTTGCCGTCCACCCCGGCCCTTGCCCAGTGGCGCCGGCCGATCGCCGTCCATTCCTGGCTGACGTCCAGGGCGACCAATTCGCCGTCCTCCGGTAGGGCCAGGGCCATGCACAGGGTCGAGTAGCCGGTGAAGGTGCCGACCTCGATGATCCGCCTGGCTCCGGTCAGCCGCACCAGCATTTGCATGAAATGCCCCTGCATCGGCGAGATCTGCATGCCGGCGAATTCCAAGGCCGACGTCGCCTCGCGCAGTTCGGCCAACACCGGATGTTCGGGCGGATTCATCCTCGCGACGTAGTCCACCAACCGGTCGGTCATGTAGATGGTTTGCCGGCTCATGCCTCCCCCATTGCCCCCGATCCGAAGGATCCTCAGCCGCCGGCCATGGCCGCCCGGCGTTCGCGCTTGCGCTGATGCGGGTCCAGGGTGGCCTTGCGCAAGCGGATGTGGTTCGGCGTCACCTCGACCACCTCATCATCGGCGATATAGGCGATGGCCTGCTCCAGGGTCAGCCGCCTGGGCGCCGTCAGGCGCACCGCCTCGTCCTTGCCGGCGGCGCGGATGTTGGTGAGTTGCTTGGTCCTCAGGGGATTGACCTCGAGATCGCCGCGCTTGGCGTTCTCGCCGATCACCATGCCGGCATAGACCTGTTCGCCCGGCGCGATGAACAGCACGCCGCGTTCCTCCAGGTTCCACAGGGCATAGGGCACCGCCACGCCGCCGCCGGTGGAGACGATGGCGCCCGAATGCCGGCCGCGGATCGGCCCCTTATGGGGCCGGTAGTCGTGGAACAGCCGGTGCATGATGCCGGTGCCGCGGGTATCCGTGAGGAATTCACCGTGATAGCCGACCAGGCCGCGCGAGGGTGCCAGGAAAGTCAGGCGGGTGCGGCCGCCGCCGAACGGCCGCATGTCGGTCATCTCGCCCTTGCGCTCGGCCAGCCGCTCCACCACCACGCCGGTGAACTCGTCATCGACGTCGATCATCACCTCTTCGATGGGCTCCAGGCGCTGGCCGCTGGCCGGATCCTCGCGGTACAGCACCCGGGGCCGGCCGATGGTCAGTTCGAACCCCTCGCGCCGCATGGTCTCGATCAATACGCCCAGTTGCAGTTCGCCCCGGCCGGCGACCTCGAAGGCATCCTTATCGTTGGTCTCCGAGACCCGGATGGCGACGTTGCCCTCGGCCTCCTGCCACAGCCGGTTCCGGATCACCCGGCTTTGCACCTTGCCGCCGTCGCGGCCGGCCAGCGGGGAATCGTTGATCGAAAAGCGCATGGCCAGGGTCGGCGGGTCGATCGGCGGCGCCGCGATCGGCTCCGTCACCGCCGGGTCGGCCAGGGTGTCGGCCACGGTAGCGTTTTCCAACCCGGCAATGGCGACGATGTCGCCGGCCGTGGCCTCGGCCACCGGCACCCGCTCCAGGCCCTGGAACGACAGCAGCTTGGTGACCCTGGCGACCTCGGCGACGCTGCCGTCCGGCCGCAAGGCATGGATGGTGTCGTTCTGGCGCAGGCCTCCGGCCTCGATCCGGCCGGTCAGCACCCGGCCCAGATAGGGATCGGCGTCCAGCAGGGTGGCCAGCATGGCGAACGGCGCCTCTGCCCGCACCGCCGGCGGCGGGACGTGGCGGAGCAGCAAATCGAACAGCGGTTCCAGGCTGCCGCCGCCGGCCCCGGCGTCGTCAGCGGCCCAGCCGTCGCGGCCGACCGCGAACAGATAGGGGAAATCGAGCTGCCCCTCGTCCGCCTCCAGGACCGTGAACAGGTCGAACACCTCGTCCAGCACCACCTCCGGCCGGGCATCGCCACGATCGACCTTGTTGATCACCACGATCGGCCGCAGCCCCAGGGCCAGGGCCTTGGCGGTGACGAACTTGGTCTGCGGCATCGGCCCCTCGGCGGCATCCACCAGCAGCACCACGCCGTCGACCATCTTCAGGATCCGCTCGACCTCGCCGCCGAAATCGGCGTGGCCGGGCGTGTCGACGATGTTGATGCGGGTGTCGCGCCAGTCGATCGAGGTGCACTTGGAGAGGATGGTGATGCCGCGTTCGCGCTCCAGATCGTTGTAGTCCATCGCCCGCTCGGCCACCTGTTGGTTGGCACGGAAGGTGCCCGATTGCCGGAACATGGCATCGACCAGGGTGGTCTTGCCGTGATCGACATGGGCGATGATGGCGATATTGCGAAGCTGCATGGCCTGCCTGGGAAACACGTGCCGACGGATTTTCTGGGGCGGCGGAGAGATACACCGGGCCGGAGCCGCCGTCCAGTGGCCAGGGCGAGAAAACCGCGCTAGTTTCCGCTCGGGGAGGACCTCATACCGATCATGCAGTTCGACGCGTACGATCCACCGCCGGGCTTCCATCCCTGGGAGCCCGAGCGTTTTTTCTACGGCACCATCGGGCCGTTGTTCCTGAAGAACCTGGGCGACAAGGTGGTGTTCGGCTTTCGCGCCGGGGAGAAGCACGTCAACGCCGCCGGCATCTGCCACGGCGGCATGCTGTTCACCCTGATGGACATTCAACTGGGCTTCAACGCCAACGTGGAGACCGGCCTGCCGGGCTTCCTGGTCACCGTCAACATGACCTCGGACTTCGTCGCCACGGTGCACGACGGCCAATGGGTGGAGGCCCATTCCGAGGTCGTCAAGCAGACCCGCAGCCTGGTCTTCGCCCACGGCCGGACGCTGGCCGACGGCGAGTTGGTACTGCGCGCCAACACGGTGCTGAAGGTGCCCCGCGCCCTGGAGGATTTCGACCTGACGGCACACCTGCCGCCGGTCTACCGGCCCGAGGAGGAGATCGCGAGATGAGACGGCATCAAGGCGCGCCGGCGATAGGTCGCCGGCGACGAAAACCCTTGCAGTCGTCGGACTTGGCAAAAACAATGGGCGCCAAGGCCCGGCCGGGCGAAGATAACGGACAGGGAACGCAAGGGAAGCCTCATGACCTCTCGCTATGACGACGTCTACGCCGCTTGGCGTAACGATCCGCAGGCATTCTGGGCCGAGGCGGCCGAGGAAATCCATTGGACGCGGCGCTGGGACCGGGTGCTGGACAACGACCGGCCACCCTTCTACCGCTGGTTCGCGGGTGCCGAGACCAACACCTGCTACAACGCCGTCGACCGGCACGTGGAGGCCGGCCGGGGCGAGCAGGCGGCGATCATCTACGATTCGCCGGTGACCGACACCATCCGCTCGATCTCCTACAGCGACCTGCAGGCACAGGTGGCCCGCTGCGCCGGCATGCTGCGCGGCCTGGGCGTCGAGCGCGGCGATCGGGTGATCATCTACATGCCGATGATCCCGGAAAACGCCATCGCCATGCTGGCCTGCGCCCGCATCGGCGCGGTACATGGCGTGGTGTTCGGCGGCTTCGCCGCCAACGAGTTGGCCACCCGTATCGACGACGCCAAGCCGAAGGTCATCCTCTCGGCCTCCTGCGGCATCGAGCCGGGCCGGGTGGTCGCCTACAAGCCGCTGCTGGACGGCGCCATCGAGACGGCGAGCCACAAGCCGTCGGCCTGCGTGATCCTGCAACGGCCGATGGAGGCGGCGGAGCTGGCCGTCGGCCGCGATCACGACTGGGACGAGGCGATGGCGGCGGCGCAGCCGGCGGATTGGCTGCCGGTGGCGGCCACCGACCCGCTGTATATCCTTTACACCTCGGGCACCACCGGCATCCCCAAGGGCGTGGTACGCGACAACGGCGGCCACCTGGTGGCCCTGAAATGGTCGATGAAGAACATCTACGACGTCGATCCGGGGGAGGTCTGGTGGGCCGCCTCGGACATCGGCTGGGTGGTCGGCCATTCCTACATCGTCTATGCGCCGCTGTTCCACGGTGCCGCGTCGATCCTGTTCGAGGGCAAGCCGGTGGGCACCCCCGACGCCGGGGTGTTCTGGCGCGTCATCGAACAGCACAAATGCGCCGCCCTGTTCACCGCCCCGACCGCCTTCCGGGCGATCAAGAAGGAGGACCCCGACGGCGATCTGTTGCGCAAGTACGATCTGTCGAACTTCCGCACCCTGTTCCTGGCCGGCGAACGGGCCGATCCGGACACCATCCAATGGGCCGAAGGGCAGCTCGACAAGCCGGTGATCGACCATTGGTGGCAGACCGAGACGGGCTGGCCGATCGCCGCCAACTGCGTCGGCCTGGGCGCCCTGCCGGTCAAGCATGGTTCGCCGACCAAGGCGGTGCCGGGCTATGACGTCCGCGTGGTGGACGATGGCTGCAACGAGGTGGCCCGCGGCGAGACCGGCGCCATCGTCATCAAGCTGCCGATGCCGCCGGGCTGCCTGCCGACCCTGTGGCAGGCCGACGACCGCTATATCGAGTCCTACCTCGAGGAATTCCCCGGCTACTACAAGACCGCCGATGCCGGCTTCCAGGACGAGGACGGCTACCTCTACATCATGTCCCGCACCGACGACATCATCAACGTCGCCGGCCACCGCCTGTCCACCGGCGGCATGGAGGAGGTTCTGGCCGGCCATCCCGACGTGGCGGAATGCGCCGTCGTCGGCGTCGCCGACCAGTTGAAGGGCCAGGTGCCGGTCGGCTTCGTGGTCCTCAAGGCCGGCGTCGACCGCGACCTTGGCACGATCTGCCAGGAACTGGTCGGCAAGGTACGGGGCGAGATCGGTCCGGTGGCTGCCTTCAAGACCTGCACCGTGGTCGCCCGCCTGCCGAAGACCCGCTCGGGCAAGATCCTGCGCGGCACCATGGGGGCGATCGCCGACGGCGCCGAGTGGAAGATGCCGGCGACCATCGACGACCCGGTGATACTGGACGAAATCGCCGAGGCCCTGCGCGGCGTGGGCTACGCCGGCGGCTGATCAAAAACAGCCTCGCCCTTGCCCTTTACCGCCGAACTACTAAATTCGGCGGCAGGGGAAAATGGAGGCACCGTGATGACCAAATTCGGCAACCTGGAACTGGCCGAGAGCCTGGCCGAGGAACGCCGGGCGGCGATGATCCGCCGGCCCAGCCGCGGCGAGGCCGAGGAGGCCGTGCGCACGCTGATCCGTTGGGCCGGCGACGACCCCGGGCGCGAGGGCCTGTCGGGCACGCCGGAGCGGCTGGTCCGGGCCTATGAGGAGTATTTCGCCGGTTACCACGACGATCCGGTGGAAATCCTGCAACGCACCTTCGAGGAGGTCGAGGGCTACGACGAGATGGTGGTGCTGCGGGACATCCGCTTCGAAAGCCATTGCGAACACCACCTGGCGCCGATCATCGGCCGCGTCCACGTCGCCTACCTGCCGGAGCATCGGGTGGTCGGCATCTCCAAGCTGGCCCGGGTGGTCGAGGTCTACGCCAGGCGCCTGCAAATCCAGGAGAAAATGACGGCGCAGATCGCCAACACCATCCAGCAGGTGCTGCAGCCCCAGGGCGTCGCCGTCGTCGTCGAGGCGGCGCACCAATGCATGACCACCCGCGGGGTGTACAAGCCGGGCACCGCCCTGGTGACCAGCCGCATGCTGGGCGAGTTCCGCGACAACCCCGCCACCCGCCGCGAGTTCCTGGCGATGATTCGCGCTCCGGCCGGCACCTTGGAAGAATAACCGGGCGATGGCGGCCGGCGCGCCGACCAAGAAAGCCAACGCCGGCCCGATCCTTCTGGTTCTGCCCTGCATATTCTGGGGCCTGCATTGGCCGATGGTGGCCATCGGCCTGACCGAACTGGACGCCTGGACGTTGCGAGCCCTGGCCATCGTACCCGCCGGGGTGCTGCTGCTGGGCTTTTTGTGGCTCAGCGGCCAGAGCCTGGCGGTGCCGCGCCGCCTGATCGGGCCGCTGCTGCTGGCCGGGGTCTTGAACATCGCGATATTCCAGGTCGCCCTGGCCTTCGGCATTCAGTTCATGAACACCGGCCGGGCGGTGATCGTGGTCTACACCATGCCCCTGTGGACCGCCCTGTTCGGCGTCTGGTTCCTGGGCGAGAAGCTGACCAGGACGCGCATCGCCGCCCTGTCGCTGGGCATGTGCGGCTTGGGGGTGTTGCTTTCCCAGGATCTGTCCGCCATGGCCAACGCGCCGCTTGGCATCGCCCTGTGCCTGCTGGCGGCGGCGGCGTTCGGCGGCGGCACCGTGGCCGTGCGCAGCCAGGACTGGCGGATCCCCTCCGCCCTGATCGCCGGCTGGCAATTGATATTGGGCGGCATCCCGGTGCTGGCGGGCGCCCTGCTGGCCGCACCGGTGGTCGACTGGCCGTCGATCAGCCTGAAGGTCTGGCTGACCGTCGTCTATGCCCTGCTGCTGTCCCAACTGGTGCCCTATATCCTGTGGTTCCGTGGGGTGCAGCTTTACCCCGCCGTGATGTCCGGCCTGGCCACCCTGTCGATCCCGATCATCGGCGTGCTCTCCGGCGCCCTGATCATGGATGACCCGCTGGGCTGGCGCGAACTGCTGGCCCTCGGCATCGTCTGCGGCGCCCTGCTGCTGGTGGTGCTGGAACCGGGTGGGTCGGCTCAGACCAAGTTGCAATAGACATTGCTTGTCCCATTCATCCTTCGAGACGAGCCTGCGGCTCTCCTCAGGATGAGGAAAGTTGTGTATTTTCAATAAGTTACCCTCATGCTGAGGAGGGCGCGCAACGCCCGTCTCGAAGCATGTCGATAGGTCAGTCTTTCTGCAATTTGGTATCAGACGGTCACCGAGCGCCCCTCGGCGGCGGAGCGATAGACCGCTTCCTCGATCTCCAGGTTGCGCAGGTAATCGCGGCCGGTGTTTTCCAAGGGCGCGCCGTGGCGCAGATGAGCCAGGACGTGGGCCTGCAGGGCATGCACGCAGTCGCCGGCGAAACCGCCGTCGGACCAATCGTAGGCGTGGGCCGCTTCCGCTTCGCCATGGGGCTTCCACCAAAGGCGGCCGCCGCCGTCCAGGCGCAGCACGCCCCTTGCCCCCTCCAGCCACATCTCGCCCATGGTCCGGCGCGTATTGTCTGAGACGTGGTCGTTCAGGCGGTTGCCGTCGAACAGGCCGGCGGCGCCGGATTGGAACTCGAACAGGATGTGGCCGGCATCCTCGCCGGCGATGGCCGGGTTCAGCCGCCGCAGCCGCGCCGTCACCGCGCCGACCTCGCCCATCAGGTAGCGGAAGGTGTCGATGAAGTGGATCGCCGTTTCGTGCACCAGGAACCGCGGCATCGCCTGGAAATACGGCTGCCGGTCCAGATAGGCCGCCGGCCCCTGGCCGTCGCCGGGCCGCAGGCGGAAGGCGATGCCGTGCAGCTGGCCCAGCCGGCCGTCGTCCAGCAGCCGGCGGATCTCCCGATACCAGGGCTGAAAGCGGAAATTCTCGTGCACCACCAACAGGCTGCCCGCCGCCTCGGCCGCTTCGACCACCGCCACCGCCTCGGCATGGGTCGGCGCCAGGGGCTTCTGGCAGATCGCCGGCAGGCCCCGCCCGGCGGCCTCGGCCACCAGCTCCAGATGGCTGGCCGGCGGGGTGGCGATATCGACCAGGTCGGGGGCCACGGCGTCCAGCATCTTGCCCGCCTCCTCGAAGGCCGGGATGCCGTAATCGGCCGCCGCCTCGACCGCCTTGCCCGGTGCCCGATCGGCGATGCCGACCAGCTCGGCGCCGTCCAAGCGCTGCCAACCCTGGTGCTGGAAGCGGGCGAAATAGCCGGCACCAATCACGGCGATGCGCAATGGATCGGCCATGCACCCTCTCCTAACCGTTGATCAGCTCTATCACCGCCTTGCTCACCGCCGCCGTGCCGTCGCTACCGCCGGCGTCGTAGGTCCTGACGCGGCCCTTGGCGATGGCCTCGACCATGGCCTCGTCGATCAATTGCGCCGCCTCGATGCAGGCGGCGATGTCGTGGCGATGGCCCAGCCAGTCCAGCATCATCGCCGCCGACTGGATCATCGCCGTCGGATTGGCCTTGCCCTGGCCGGCGATGTCGGGCGCGGTGCCGTGGGCCGGCTGGAACACCGCGTTGTCGTCGCCGATATCGCCCGACGGCGCGAAACCCATGCCGCCGACCAGCCCGGCCGCCAGGTCCGAGAGGATGTCGCCGAACATGTTCTCGGTCACCAGCACGTCGAACTCCCACGGCCGGCGCACGAAATCCAGGGCGGCGGCGTCGACGTACAGCCGCTCCGTCGCCACCTCGGGGTGGGCGGCCGCCCGTTCGTCGAACACCTTCCGGAAGAACGCCATCGAGGCAAAAATATTCGCCTTGTCGATCAGGGTGACCTTGCCGGCACTACCACCGGCCCGGCGCCGGGCCGCCAGTTGGAAGGCGAAATCGAACAGCTTCTCCGAGGTCGGCCGGGTGATCACCATGGTATCGCGGGCTTCCCTATCGTCGATCACCTGGCCCTTGCCGCGGGCGGCGAACAGGCCCTCGGTGCTTTCCCGGATCAGCACGAAATCGATCCCGGCGGCCCGCGGGTCGGCCAGCGCCAGCGGCCCGCCCGGCAGCGCCTTGACCGGACGGACGCCGGCATAGAGGCCGAAGTGGAAGCGCAGATCGACCTGCGGAGCGATCTCGGTACCGTCGGGGTAGCGCACGTCCGGCAGGCCGCAGGCGCCCAGCAGGATGGCATCGGCCGCCTCGGCCGCCCGCAGGGTCTCCTCCGTCATCGCCGTGCCGATCTCGCGGTACAAATTGGCGCCGGCATCATGGCTGTCGTTGACCAGGCGGAAGCCGCCGACTTTGGCCTGGGCGGCGGCCAGCACCTCCTGGGCCGCCGCCATGACCTCGACGCCGATGCCGTCCCCCGGCAGCACGGCGATGCGGAACTCCTTGACGTTGTTCACAGGCGAACTCCCCAATGTGACGGCGCGAAACCGGCGACCGGGCTGGTGAAGGTATAGATGCGGTCGTCCAGCAGGTTGCCCAGATAGGCGGTCCGCCGATCGCGGCCGCCGAAGGCGATGGAAGAGATACTCTTCATAACCTCGGTCTCGATCGAGTCAAGGTGCTCGCGGCCCATCTCGCCGGCCTGGAAGGCCCGTTCCACCACCGCCAGCTGCTCAGGGTCGTTTTCCTCCAGCACCACGGTCTGGCGGCCGTCGGCTTCGACCCGCACCACCCGGTTGGAAACCACCGAGGTCATCCAGAAGGCGCCCTCTTCGTCGAAGGCCAGGCCGTCGGGGAAGGTGCCGGGGCCGTATTCGACGAAGGTCTGGCGCGGCCCCAGATCGCCGCTCGCGGCGATGCCATAGCGCGAGGTGCGGCGCGCCATGGTCTCGTTGACGTAGAGCCATTCACCGCTGGGATCGACGATGGCCTCGTTGGTGTAGCCCACCCCGTCGGCGACGATGCGGGCGCCGCGCCTATCGGCCAGCACGATGAAGCCGTCGGCCACGTCGGCGCGATAGGCCAGGGCCCGCGGCTCATGGCGGGTGGAGACGGTGATCCATACCCGCTCGGCATGGTCGACGCCGACGAAGTTGCTCGGCGGCAGGCGTTGGCCGTCGACTTCGGTCAGGAACGGGCTGAGGTCGCCCGAAGGGCTCAGCCGCCAGGCACCGCCGCCCTCGCCGTGCAGATCGGCGAGCAGGAAATCCCCCTGACGGGTCAGGGCGTAACCATTGGTCGCCACCGGCGGGCCGCCGGCCCGCTGGCCCAGGATGTCGCGGCGTGGTCGCCCCGGCGCCAGCACGCTGACGCCGCCACCCCCGTGCGAGGTGATCACCGTGCCGTCGGCCAGGCAGAGCACGCACTCCGGCCGCGTCAGGCCCTCGCCGATAAAGCTCAGGTCACCGGGTTCGAGATGGAAATCGCCGTCACTCACCTGCCGTCCTCCCTGTTACCTTCCGACATTATAGCGGGCCGGCTTGACCGGCCCAGGGTGGCACAGCCAAGATCGTGACCCGACCGACCCATTGGCGTTCCCCCGACCAAGCCGTATGCCCCTGTACTTTTGGCCGCTTGCCGGCACCCTGTTGATGCAGACCGTGACCTCGGTGATGTTCCTCACCGTGCCGGTGCTAGCGCCGGCCCTGGCGGCAGACGTCGGCTTCGATCCCAGCCGCATCGGCATCTACACCGCCCTGCTGTTCGCCGGCGCCATGCCGGTATCGCTGGTGATGGGCAGTCTGGCCGGCCGTTTCGGGCCTTTGCGGGTGATGCAGATCGGTATCCTGGTGTCCTGCCTGGGCCTGTTGTTCAGCATGGCCGGCGCCCTGCCGGTGGTGCTCACCTGCGCCGTGCTGGTCGGCATGGGCTATGGCCCCAACACCCCGGGCGCGGCCCATATGCTGGCCCGGGTCACCAGCCCCCGGGAGCGGCCCCTGGTGTTCTCCATCAAACAGAGCGGCGCGCCCCTGGGCGGCTTCCTGGCCGGCCTGCTGGTGCCCTGGGTGGTGGTCGGCGCCGGCTGGCGCGAGGCGCTGGTGGTCTCCGCCGTCATCGGCCTCCTGACGGTGCTGGCGGTGCAGCCTCTGCGGGCCCAGGCCGACGACGAACGGCGGCCGGACCGGTCGATCTCGGTCCAGGGCAGTTGGACGCAGTTGCGGATGCTGTTCGCCGACAGCGATCTACGGCGGCTGACCCTGGCCTCGTTCACCTATTCGTCCGTGCAGGCGTGCCTGTTCACTTTCCTGGTTACCTACCTCGTCGAGCGGGTCGGCCTGTCGCTGGTCAGCGCCGGCCTGGCCTATTCCTGCATGCACATCGTCGGGGTGGTGGCGCGCATCTCCTGGGGCTGGCTGGCCGACCGGCTGGTGCCGGCGCGGCTGGTGCTGGCGGGCCTGGGCGCGGCCAGCGCCCTATCCGTGCTGCTGGTCGCCTGGTTCACGCCGGCGTGGCCGTTCTGGGCCATGGCGGCGGTGGCCGGCGCCGCCGGCGCCACCGCCTCGGGCTGGAACGGCGTCTTCCTGGCCGAGATCGCCCGGGTGGCGCCGCCCGATCAGATCAGCGCCGCCACCGGCGGTACGGTGTTCTTCACCTATTTCGGCCTGGTGGTCGGCCCGACGGTGTTCTCCGCCGTGGTGGCGTTCGCCGGTTACGACGGGGCCTTCTACCTGATGGCCGGCCTGGTGCTGCTGGCCGGCCTGTCGATCCTGCCGCGCCGTGCCAAGGGCTAGCGCGTGTCGGGTTTGGTTGGAGTCACCGGGCCACCCACTCCCCCGTCCCAACCACCCATAGATGGTACCCTCGGGGTGGTTGGGACGGGGGAGTGGGTGGCTTGGATTGCGCGCGACATGCGGTAGCGCCGGGCCGTTCACCTTTCGGCAAGTAATTTGCGATAACCCATGGGTTCATCGATTTGCGAGGCAGGATGTCCCTGGATCACGATTTCGAAGCGCGGCAGCAGGCCATGTATCTGGTCATGGGCGGTCAGGTGGCCGACCCGGCCGGCACCGAGTTCACCGACCTGACCGACCTGGATATTCGCGGCGTCTTCCCCAGCTACGACGAGGCCCTCACCACCTGGCGCGGCGCGGCCCAGGAAACCGTCGATCAGGCCTTCGTCAAATACATGATCGTCCGCCTGCGCTAGCCGGTTACTCCACGGCCATGAAGTAGGCCGCCAATGCCGGCGGCGCCAGGTCGGCATCGGCCTGAAACAGTTCCAGCAGCACGTTGTCCGGCGCGGCGCACATGATGTAGCGCCACTGGCCGAACTCGCGGATCCCGCCGCGGAAGGCCGCGCCCTTGGCCGTCATCGCCGCCATCAGCGCCGGCAAATCGTCGCAGTGGATGCCCAGGTGATGCACCGCGCCGCGGCCTTCATCCCGGGGCGGCTGGTCGTAGATGTGCAGCCGGCCCTCGCCGACCCGCATGAAGACGTTGCGGGTACCGCCGAAGTCGCCGTCGTACACCACCTCGCCGCCCAGCATCTCCCGCCACCAGGTGATCGTGGCGGCGATGTCGCGGGCGAAGATGTGGGCATGGTGCAGGCTCGCTGTCATATGCCGGTCACTACGCCGGGCTGACGGCGGCCGGGGCCAGGGCCAGGCCGGCGACCTCGGTCCGCAGGCGGAACACCGCGCCGGCGTCGTCGCGGCCGGTGCCGTCGGTACCGGTGACCACGTACAGATCGCTCAGATCGGCGCCGCCGAAACAGACGCTTGTGACCATGGGAATATCGCAGGGGATCGACCGGCGCAGGCTGCCGTCGGGTTCGAACACGTCGACCCGGCTGCCATGGGCGACGGCGACCCAGACGCTGCCGTCCACCGCCACCGCCAGGCCGTCGGGCACGCCGTCCTCGACCGGGGCGAAGCTGCGATGGGGGCCGAGGCCGCCGTCCTCGGCCACCTCGTAGACCCGGACGATGTGGCGCAGGGACTCGGAATGATAGAGCAGCCTGCCGTCCGGCGAGACGCCCAGGCCGTTGGTCAGCATCACGTCTTCGCCGACCACCCGGGCCGAGCCGTCGAGATCGATGCAATAGAGGCTGCCGGGCTTCGGCGTATCGTCGGCACCCACCGGCCGGAAGGCCAGGGAGCCGGCATAGACCCGCCCCTTGGCATCGGTGGTCAGGTCGTTGAAGCCGATGACGCCGCCGTCGGGATCGTTGTCCAGCAGCACCCGGGTCTCGCCGTCGCCGGCCGGCTTCAGCGAGATGTTGCGGCCCGAGACCACCAAGCCGCCCGATCGGTGCAGGGCCATGCCGCCGATGCCCCGGCGGTGGCCGAACACCTGGCTAACGGCACCGCCCGCGTCCAGGCAGAACACCCCGCCGTTGATCACATCCGAATACAGCAGGCCCCGTTCGCCATCCCAGACCGGGCCCTCGATCAGGCCATATCCCTCGGCCAGCTTTTCCATTACCCGTTTCCGCTCTCGTCTTTGTGAACGCCTCGGCGCAGTCTAGGAGACCGCGCAAAAGGCGCAAAGCGGCGTTTTTGGGGTATCATGGGCGCACTTTCAGTGGCGTTGAGTCGTCGAGTCCGGACGATCGGTTGCAGCAACACCAAACGCGACGGAAGGAATGGATGATGCATGGACGCTCTTTCGGGCGGGCGCTGGCGGCGATGGCGCTGGCGGCCGGTCTGGCGATGTTCGCCACTTCGGCGGCGGCGGCGCCACAGGCCCTGGCCCTGGTCAAGACCGACGAACCGATACCGCTGCGCTGTCACGGCGCCGTCTGCGAAGCCGAATTCTCCTCGTTCTGCCTGCAGTTCGGGCGGTTCTCGCCGAAACCGGGCACGCCCTATCAACTGGCCGAGGGCAGCGACCTGGCGGTCACCGGCACCAGCATCGACGGCCGCGCCCGGCGCCTGCGCGCCCGGCCGCTGCTGTATATCGAATCCGCCCGCAGACATACTGCCGTGCGGATCAGCATCCCGCGCGCCGATCTGCAACGGCTGAAGCTGCGCCAGATCAGCGTCACGGTGGCCGATAACGTCACCCTGGCGCCGCTGACCAGGATCGACGGCGACGTCGCGATCGACTTCGGCGAACTGGCCATGGTCGAGGAATCCCTGCGCCCCCTGGGCAGCCGCATGGTCGACCGCGACAGCGAGCGGATGATCGCCGCCCGCATGGCCAACCGGCTGATCAACGCCTTGCCGCCCAAGGGCCGCGTGTCCCAGGCCCAGGCCGTCTGGCGGCAAGTACTGAACAGCTCGGCGGCCGGTGCCGGGCCGATGGCGACCAAGATGGCGCGGAACGCCTATGAGCTGTGCAGTTTCCAGGCCACACATACGGGGACCGGCGATTTGCGCGGCTGCATGCAGGGCCAGCATGACCGGCTGATGGACGTGCTGAATACCGGCTACTGGAAGGCGGTGGAAACCGGCAGCTAGGCCAAACCAGCAAACGACCCGCTGCCGGGCGGATTGCCCGGCCGTTTTGAGGCGTCATAATGCCCGCATTGACTTCGGTTCACCTGGGAAGCGGGACATTTTGGACAGGCGGCAATACTATATCGACGGGGCCTGGGTCGCCCCCGCTGACGGCCGGGATTTCGACGTCGTCAACCCGGCGACGGAGCGCCCGGCGGCGACCATCTCGCTGGCCGGCGCAGGCGACGTCGACCGCGCCGTGCAGGTGGCCCGGCGCGCCTTCCCCGACTACATGGCGACCACGGTCGAGGAACGCCTGGCCTGGCTGCAACGGCTGTTGGACATCTACCTGGCCCGCGCCGACGAGATGACGGCGGCCATGACCACGGAAATGGGTGCGCCCCTGACCTTCTGCCGCGAGGTGCAGACGCCTTGCGGCGACGGCCATGTGCTGGCCTTCAAGGAGGCCCTGCGGGCGTTCGAATTCGAAGGCCCCTCGCCGCGCGGCGGCAGCCGTATCGTCCATGAACCGATCGGCGTCTGCGCCCTGATCACGCCCTGGAACTGGCCGATCAATCAGGTGGTGGTGAAGGTGATACCGGCCCTGGCCGCGGGCTGCACCTGTGTCCTGAAACCGAGCGAGCATGCGCCGCTCTCCGCCATGCTGTTCGCCGAGATGCTGGACGAAGCCGGCTTTCCGCCGGGCGCCTTCAACCTGATCAACGGCGACGGCGCGCTGGCGGGGGCGGAGCTGTCCCGGCATCCCGACGTCGACATGGTGTCTTTCACCGGCTCGACCCGGGCCGGCGTGGCGGTGAGCAGGGCCGCCGCCGACACGATCAAGCGCGTCACCCTGGAATTGGGCGGCAAATCACCGAACCTGCTGTTCGCCGATGCCGATCTGGAGGGGGCGGTGAACTGGAGCGTGGCGGCCTGCTACTCCAACGCCGGCCAGACCTGTGATGCACCGACCCGGCTGCTGGTCGAACGCCCGGTCTACGAAGACGCCAAGGCGATCGCCCGGCAGGCCGCCTTGGCCACCAAGGTCGGCGACCCAGCCAAGGAGGGCGATCACATCGGCCCGGTGGTCAACGCCCGGCAGTTCGAGAACATCCAGCGTCTGATCCAGATCGGCATCGACGAGGGCGCCACCCTGCTGGCCGGTGGCGTCGGCCGGCCCGACGGCCTGGAGGTCGGCTACTACGTCAAGCCGACCCTGTTCGCCGACGTCGGCAACGAGATGACCGTCAACCGCGAGGAGATCTTCGGCCCGGCGCTCTGCATGCTGCCGTTCGATACCGAGGAGGAGGCGTTCCGCCTGGCCAACGACACGCCCTATGGTCTGGGCGCCTGCATCCAGACCGGCGATCCGGCGCGGGCCGAGAGGGTGGCGCGCCGGTTGCGGGCCGGCGGCATCTCCATCAACGGCGGCGCTCCCGATTACGATGCGCCGTTCGGCGGCATGAAACAGTCGGGCAACGGCCGCGAGAACGGCGTTCACGGTCTCGCCGACTATCTCGACCTCAAGACCATCACCGGATGATGGCCCGGCCCGGCGGGCCTTTCAGGGACAGCGGACATGAAGATCGGTTTCATCGGCCTGGGCAACGTCGGCGGCAAGCTGGCGGGCAGCATCCTGCGCAACGGCTTCGAGCTGACGGTGCGCGATCTCGACCGCGCCGTTGCCGAACCCTTGCTGGCCAACGGCGCGAGGTGGGCCGACAGTCCCCGTGAGATGGCCGAACGCTGCGACATGGTGATCACCTGCCTGCCGAACCCGGCGGCCTCGGCGGCGGTGCTGGAAGCCGAAGACGGCATCCTGGCGGGCCTGTCGGCCGGCAAGATCTGGGCCGAAATGTCGACCAGCGACGAGGCCGAGGTGCGGCGCCTGGGCGCCCTGGTCACGGAAACCGGCGCCGAGCCCATGGATTGCCCGGTCTCCGGCGGCTGCCACCGCGCCGCGACGGGCAATATCGCCATCTTCGCCGGCTGCGCCCGAGAGACGTTCGAGCGGGCGCTGCCGGTCCTGACGGCCATGGGCCGGCGCGTCCTGCACACCGGGCCGCTCGGCTCGGCCTCGACCCTGAAGGTCGTCACCAATTACCTGGCGAGCGCCAATCTGGCGAGCCTGTGCGAGGCCCTGGTGACGGCCGGGGCCGCCGGCATGGACCTGAACACCGCCTACGAGGCGATCCGGATCTCCTCGGGCAATTCCTTCGTGCACGAGACCGAAAGCCAGGTGATCCTGAACGGCTCCCGCGACATCAACTTCACCATGGACCTGGTGGTCAAGGACGTCGGCCTGTTCCAGGCGCTGGCCGACCGCAACGGGGTGCCGCTGGAGGTCTCGCCGTTGCTGGTCGAGATCTTCCGGGACGGCCTCGACCGCTACGGCGCCAGGGAATGGTCGCCCAACATCATCAAGCGGCTGGAGGAAGCCTGCGGCCTCGACGTCCTGGCGCCAGGGTTTCCCCCAGAAATGGTCGACGACGAGCCCGAGGCGGCCGGCTACGAGGTGATCCCGACGGGCCGGCCCTAATCGTCCTTCTCGGCCGTATAAGGCGGCGGGGCGAAGTAGCGGGGGAACGGGCCGATGGCGGTCATGTCGACCTCGACCAGGGCCGGGCCGGCCACCGCCAGGGCCTTCTCCATGGCCGGGCCCAGGCCGTCGGCCGCCGTCACTTTCCAGTAGGGCAGGCCCGAGGCCGCCGCCATGGTCTCCAGGCTGGGGCCGCGCACGTCGCCGAAATAGTGCCGGCCGTCGTACAGGGCGTCCTGGATGTGGCCGATGACGCCGTAGCCACCGTCGTTCATCACCAGGAACACCACTTCCGCCCCCTCCTGCACCGCGGTGGGCAGTTCCGCCAGGCTGAGGTGGAAACCGCCGTCGCCGCACATGGCCACCGCCTTGCGGCCGTCGCCGGCGGCCAGGGCGGCGCCGATGCCGAGCGGCAGGCCGGGGCCGATGGCGGCGCCGACCGGATAGACGCTGTCCCTGGCGCCGAAGATCGGGAACAGCCGATGCCCCCAGGTGCTGTTGTTCAGGGTGATGTCGCGGACGAAGACGCCGTCGCGGGGCAGTGCGGCGCGCAGAGCCTCAGGGAAGGCCGCGTAGGGGCCCAGCATCTCGGCATAGGCGGCCAGGCTGTCGCGGCGCAGGGCGGCGATCTCGTCGGCGTAGCCGGGTTCGACGTCGAGGCCGCCGTCCAGGCGATCCGCCAGGCCGTCCAGGGCCAGGGCGGCGTCGGCGCAAAGGAACATCTCGCAATCGTAAGTGCGGCCGTTGGCGCCGGGATCGACGTCGATCTGGATGCGCCGCTCCGGCAGGCGCAGGGTCAGATCGCGGGTTTCGTGGCCGCGCAGGCGCGAGCCGGCCACCAGCATCAGATCGACGCTGTCGTAGAACGCCTCGACCAGCGGCGTGCCGTTACCGTTCAGGGCGCCCAGGGTCAGGGGATGGTCCTCCGGCAGCACGCCCCGGCCGTGCCAGGAAGTGACGATGGGCAGGCCAAGTTCGGCCAGCCGGGCCACCTCCCGGCCGGCGCCGCGGGCGCCGCTGCCGCACCACAGGATCGGCCGCCGGGCCGATGCCAGAATTTCGGCGACGCGGTCGAGGTCGCCCGGGTCCGGCCGTGGCGCCTTCGGGATCGGCAGTTCCAGGTCGTCCAGGGCGGCCGGCCGTAGGATTGCCGTGCGCTGGATGTCGATGGGGATCTCGACGCTGACCGGGCCCATCGGCGGGGTCAGGGCCTCGGCCGCCGCCTGGCTGAGGGTGGCGAAGGCGGCCTCGGCGGACTCGATGCGGTGGGCCGTCTTGGAGACCGATTTCAGCATGCCCAACTGGTCCGGCACGTCGTGCACGGCGCCCTGTTCCCGGTCGAGATAGGCGGTCGCGGTCTGGCCGGTCAGGTGCAGCAGCGGCGTGCCGGCGAAGCGGGCCTCGACCAGGGCGCCGGTGGCGTTGGCGGCGCCGGGGCCGGTGCTGCTGACCAGCACGCCCAGGCCGCCGTCGACCCGGGCATGGGCATCGGCCATGTGGCCGGCGCCGGCCTCGCCCCGGCCGGGCACGAAGCGGATGGCGTTGCGCCGGCCGATACCGTCCAGCATCGGGATGTTGTGGATCGAGATCACCCCATAGGCGGTGCGCACGCCGCAGGCCTGCAGGAACTCCGCCACCAGATCGCCAACATCGTAGGACTCGGACATCATTCACCCCTGCTCATGATTTCCCGGCCGGGATTGTATACCAATGGTCCTGGATATTGGCCTGTTTCATGGGCCGTGTCGGTTCGTCCGGGTAGGCGCGCCGCGCCGCGCGATGTGGGGCATCGGGCAAGCGGCGCAACGCAGCCGGCGGGCCGACACGGCCC